>NZ_LJPA01000005.1:0-286981 GCF_001414035.1 Frankia sp. ACN1ag
GGACTGGGGTTTTGCGGGGGATTATGTGGAGGCGATGTGGCGGATGTTGCAGCAGGACACTCCGGATGACTATGTGGTGGCGACGGGGGTGACGCATAGTATTCGGGAGTTGTTGGATGTGGCGTTCGGGCGGGTGGGGATTTCGGACTGGTCGGGGTTGGTGCAGCAGGATCCGCGGTTTTTCCGGCCGGCGGAGGTGGATGTGCTGGTGGGTGATCCGTCGAAGGCGCGCGAGGTGTTGGGGTGGACGCCGCGGGTCGGGTTCGAGGAGTTGATCGCGATGATGGTCGACGCCGACCTCGTCATCGAGGCCGAGGTGGCCGCCCGCGAGCGCCTGACCGCCACCGCGCCACCGCCGCCCGTCGCGTCGCCTCTGTCCGGCGCGTCGCCTCTGTCCGGCGCGTCGCCCCTGTCCGTCGCGTCGCCCCGCCCGACCTCGTCGCCCCGCCCTGCTCCGCCGCCTCGTACCACCCCGCCATCCCGCCCTACTCCGCCGGCCGCCCGCGCACCATCCGCGGGCCTGCCGGTCCAAGGGGCGTCACCCGAGGTCAGGCCATGACCGAAGGGTCAGCCGGGTCAGCCGGGTCGGGCGGGGGTCGGGTGGCGCGGCCGCCCGGCCAGCGGATTCCCAGACCGGCACGGCCGATGCCGCAGGTGGCCCCGGGGCCACACGCGGTGGTCGTCGCGGGTGCCCGGCCCAACTTCGTCAAGGCCAAGCCGGTCCTGGACGCCCTGGCAGCCGGTGGGTTCCGCACCACGCTCGTGCATACGGGCCAGCACTACGACGAGGCGATGAGCGGGGTGTTCTTCGCCGAGCTCGACCTGCGCCGCCCCGACCATCACCTGGCGGCGGGCTCGGGTTCCCACGCCGTGCAGACGGCCGCGGTGATGACCGCCTTCGAGCCGCTGCTGGAGCGGCTGGCCCCCGACGTCGTCGTCGTGTTCGGGGATGTGAACTCGACGCTGGCCTGCGCGCTGGTGGCGGCGAAGGCGGGGGTGCGGGCGGCGCACGTCGAGGCGGGCCTGCGCAGCGGTGACCGGTCGATGCCCGAGGAGATCAATCGGATCGTCGCGGACCATCTCTGCGCCGACCTGTTCGCCACCTCGCCGGACGCGGTGGAGAACCTGCTGCGGGAGGGCGCCGCGCCGCGGTCGGTGCACCTTGTCGGCAACGTCATGGTGGACACCCTGCTGGCCCGCCGCGACGAGGCGCTCGCTCGGCCGACCCTCGCCGAGCTCGGGCTGCGTCCCGGCGGCTACGGGCTGGTCACCCTGCACCGGCCGGCCAACGTCGACGACGCCGCGGCGCTCGACGGCCTGCTCGGGGCACTTGGTGAGATCGCGACGCGCTGCCCGCTGGTCTTCCCGGCGCACCCGCGCACCGCGGCCCGGGTGGGCGGCCGACTGCCCGCGGGGGTCCGCCTGCTCGGGCCGGTCGGGTACCTCGACTCGGTGGCCCTGCAGGCCGGCGCCCGGATCGTCCTCACCGACTCGGGCGGGATCCAGGAGGAGTCGACGGTGCTCGGCGTGCCGTGCCTGACGTTGCGGGAGTCCACCGAGCGCCCACTGACGGTCACCGAGGGCACAAACCGGGTGGTCGGGCGCGACCGCCGGGTGGTCGTCACCGCGGCGCTCGACACCCTGGAACATCCGCCGCCTCCGCGCCGTCCGGCGCTGTGGGACGGGCAGGCCGGCCGGCGGATCGCCCAGGTGCTGGCGCAGGCGGTGGCGCATCCGTCGGCCGGCGGCGTGTCCGNCGGCCCGGTGGCCGCCGCGCGATGAGGACACGATGAATCGGTTGCGTCTCTCTATGTGATTAATAGGCAACACTCTGCTCATGTCATCGAACAAGCTGGTGGTGGTCGGGCAGGGCTATGTCGGTCTCCCGGTGGCGATGCGGGCCGTCGCCATGGGCTGGCACGTCGTCGGGGTGGAGGTGGATCCCGACCGAGCCGCGCGGCTCGCGGCCGGGCGCTCCTACGTCGAGGACATCCCGGACCTCGAGCTCGCCGCGGCCCTGCGCAGCGGCCGGTACGAGCCGACCGGAGACTACGCGCGGGCCGGGGGGTTCGATGTCGCGGTGATCACGGTGCCGACCCCGCTGCGCGAGGGCGCCCCCGACCTGTCCTACATCGTCGACTCGGCCCGCAGCCTGGCGTCGCTGGTCACCGCGGGAGCCACGGTGATCCTGGAGTCGACCACCTATCCCGGGACGACCGAGGAGCTGCTCGCCCCGCTGCTCGCCGAGGGCTCCGGGCTGCGTCCCGGGGTGGACTTCCACCTCGGCTACTCCCCGGAGCGCATCGACCCGGGGAACCGGACGTGGAACCTGGTGAACACGCCCAAGGTGGTCTCCGGCACGGGTCCGGCGTCGCTGGCCGCCGTCACCGCCTTCTACGACAGTCTGATCGAGCGGACGGTCCCGGTCGCCTCGACCCGCACCGCGGAGCTGACCAAGCTGCTGGAGAACACCTTCCGCCACGTCAACATCGCGCTGGTGAACGAGCTGGCGATGTTCGCCCACGAGCTCGGCGTCGACGTCTGGGAGGCGATCGACGCCGCGTCGACGAAGCCGTTCGGCTACCTGCGCTTCACCCCCGGTCCCGGCGTCGGCGGCCACTGCCTGCCCATCGACCCGTCGTACCTGTCGTGGCGGGTGCGCCGCAGCCTGGGGCGCAGCTTCCGGTTCGTCGAACTGGCCAACGACGTCAACGACCACATGCCCGACCATGTCGTACGCCGGGTGACCGAGATGCTCAACGCCCGTCACCTGCCCGTCGCGGGCAGCCGCATCCTGCTGCTGGGGCTGGCGTACAAGCGCAACACCGGCGACGCCCGCGAGGCACCGGCGACTCGCATCGCCGGCCTGCTGGCCGATCTCGGCGCCGAGGTGCGCGCCGCGGACCCGCACGTCGATCCGGCCCGGCTGCCGGCTCGGGTGACCCTCGTCGAGGCGGGCGCGGCGGAGCTCGCGGCGGCGGATCTCGTCGTCGTGCTCGTCGACCACGACGCCTTCGACCGCGACGAGGTGGCCCGGCACGCCCGGCTCGTGCTCGACACCCGCCGCTGGCTGCCCGGCCCCGCCGACGCCCGGCGATCGGGCCCCGCCGACGCCCGGCGATCGGGCCCCGCCGTCGTACGGATACCGGCCCAGGCGACCCGGCACGAAGACGCCGGACTCGCCGTGGAGTCCCTCTGAGCGCAGTGCGCCTACGGGACAGGTCGCGCTGGGCAGCACGGTGACGTCGGGGCCGACGTTCCTGACCGGGATCTCCTGCACCATCCAGGCGGGCCTGGGGACCAGGGGAAGCGGGCGGGTGGGGCGCTTTGCCCCACCCGCCCGCTCGTGCGTCCGGCGCCGGATGTCGCGCGCTGGCGCCCGAACTCTCCGTGAGTGCTGTATCTCTCTGTAGTCAAGTCATGGCTGTAGGTTGAGCACGTCGTGGAGGGAGTACCGGCGAAGGGCGGGCGCCATGCGAGTTGTCGTCGCGACGGAGGCACGGTTCCATCGGGGAGGCGACGACAGGGTGCTGGCCCCCACGCCCGCTGAGGCCCACCCACACTGGTGCGGTTACCTCGGCGTCTTCGACGAGGTCGTGGTGCTCGCCCGGGTCGGCCCGGCGTCCCCCGACCCGGCGTCCCTCGGCCCGGCCGCGAGGGCATCCTTCCCGGTCGAGGGCAAGCGGGTCCGGGTCGTCGCGCTGCCGTCCTACCAGGGGCCGGCCGGCTATCTGCGCGCCGTGCGATCGCTACGCTCCGTGATCGCCATGGGGCTCGACCCGGGCGGCCAGCTTGCTCCCACCTCCTGGCAGCGCGCCGCGGCCGCGGGTGCGGCGCGCCGATCGTCGCCGCCCGGGCCGATCCCGGCGCCCCGGTCGCCCGCCACCCCCCGTCCCGGGGCGCTGCCCGCCCGCCCGTCCCACGTTGTGGACACCCGCTACCTGGCGGTGATGCCCGGCATGGTCGGGGCGGCGCTCATCACCGAGCTGAGCGCCCGCGGGCTGCCCTACGCCATGGAGATCATCGGCGACGCCGAAGCGGTGGCCGGCGGGATGTTCGGCCGCTGGGCGCGCAGGCCGGCGCGGCGCTGGTTGGCCCGGCGGGCCGCGGGAGCCCAGGCGGTCGGCTACGTCACCCGCGAGACGCTGCAACGCCGCTACCCACCGGCGGCCGGAGCGTTGACGGCCCACTATGCCTACGGTCGCCTGAGCGCCCAGGACTTCACCGCGGCCCGGCCGCGGGCCGCCCGGCCCCCGGTGCCGGCGACACTGGTGACGATCGGCTCGCAGGACCGCCGGTACAAGGGCCACGACATCCTGCTGGCCGCCGTCGGCCTGCTCGACGCGTGGGGGTACCGGCTGCGCGTCGTCATCGTCGGCACCGGCCGCCATCACCCCGCCCTCGTCCGCGCCGCCGGGCGTGCGGGGCTCACCGACGTCGTCGAGTTCGTGCCGGCGCTCGACCGTGCCGGCGTGCGCGCCGTGCTCGACGCCGCCGACCTGTTCGTCCTGCCGTCCCGGACGGAGGGCCTGCCCCGGGTGCTCATCGAGGCGATGGCCCGTGGGGTGCCCTCGATCGCCACCGCGGTCGGCGGGAACGTCGAGCTGCTCGCGCCGCAGGACCTCGTCCCGCCCGAGGATCCCGAACGGCTCGCCCTGCGGATCGCCGAGGTCCTCGCCTCACCCGGCATGCTCGCCGCCATGTCCGCGCGGAACCGCGCCGCCGCCGAGGACTACCGCGGCGACCGGCTGGCCGCGCGGGCGTCGGCCTTCTACGCGGCCCTCGCCGGGAACCCGCCGGCGGACGGCGCTGCGGCGCCGCCCCCCGAGCGGGCGGTGCCGGCGGTCGCGACGCCGGCCGCATCGCCACCCGTGCGGACCCCCCAGCCGACGGGGCGACGATCATGACCCCGGACCCCACGTCCGCCCTGGAGACCACCGGACGGACGGCGCCCGGGGACACCCGCGTCGATCGGCGGCCGCAGGCCCCGACCGGGCCCGTGATCGAATCTCGCCCCGTCGCCCCGGCGGCCGGCGAGGCCACCATGGCCACCCGGCCGGGGCCCGGCGACGCCGGCCGGCCCCGCCGCCCGGTGCGGGTGCTGGAGGTGCTGGGCCGGATGGATCGCGCCGGGGTGGAGCTGCGCGCGGTGAACCTGCTGCGTCGGCTGGATCCGGAGGAGTTCCGCCTGGAGTTCGCCGTCACCTCCGGTGCCTCGGGTTCGCTGGACGCCGAGATCCGCGACCTCGGTAGCGAGGTGTACTACTGCCGGACCGACTGGCGGTTCGGCTGGCGGTTCCTGCGACTGCTGCGCCAGGTCCGCCCCGACGTGGTCCATTCCGCCGTGGCGACCTTCTCCGGGGTGGTGCTCGCGCTGGCCCGCCTCGGCGGGGTGCGCCGGCGGGTGGCCTACTTCGTCAGCAGCGCCGACCGGCACGGCGACAGCCTGCGCGGCCGGGTGCAGCGGGCGTTCGGGCGCCTGCTGCTCGACCGGTTCGCCACCGACCTCGTCGCGGTGAGCGAGGCGGCGATGCGGGGGTTGTGGCGGGAGGACTGGCGGCTCGATCCGCGCTGCCGCGTCGTCTACAACGGCGTCGAACTGGAGCCGTCCGGGGTCGCCATCGCCGCGCGGCGCCGCGCCGAGGACCTGGCCGAGGACGACCACGACGTGGTCACCCTCGTCCACATCGCCCGCCCGGACCCGCTGAAGAACCGGGCCCGCGCCATCGAGATCCTCGCCGCGCTGCGGGCCCGCTCGGTCCATGCGCGACTGCGCATCGTCGGCCGCCAGGACGACGCCGAGACCGCCAGCCTGAGCGCGCTCGCCGACCGGCTCGGCGTCGCCGAGCACGTGGAGTTCACCGGCGAGGTCCGCGAGATCCCCCGGCTGCTCGTGGCGTCCTCGCTGCTGCTGGTCACCTCGCTGCACGAGGGGATGCCCACGGTCGTGCTGGAGGCGCTCGCGGTGGGCACCCCGGTGCTCTCGGCGGACCTGCCGGGGGTCGTCGAGATCGGCCGCCTGCTGCCCGGGGTGGCGACGCTGCCGCTGGCCACGTCGGACGCCGTCTGGGCGGACACCGCCGACATGCTCACCGCCCTCCCACCGACCATCGATCAGCGTCGCGAGGCGATGCGGCTGCTGCGCCGCTCCCCGTTCACGATGGACACCTGGCAGCGCGACATCACGGCGGTGTGGTCCTAGGCGATGGCCGTCCCCAGCCGCGGCGCCGGACCGTGCCAGTCCCGGTGGCCGTACCCATCCATCGCCGTGGCCCCCGTCCTGACCGCCCAGCCCACTCGGACCGCTCAGTCCACTCGGACCGCCCAGTCCACTCGGACCGCCCAGCCCACTCAAACCGATCGACGGCGTCGGGTGGGCGCGGCGCCGTCCCGCCGGGCGAGCGGGGTGGCGCTCGCCGGCTGCCTGCTGGCCCTGTTCGCGGTAGCGGCCTGGTCGTCGTCGTTCGCCGAGCTGACGGAGCACTCCGCCGCCCGGCTCAGCGTCGCGGTGGTCGCCGGCTGCGTGCTGCTGTGCGTCCGGGCCCAGCCGCGTGGGGTGTGGGCCTGCTCGTCGGTCTACCTGATCACCCTGTCGGTGTTCCACTTCGGGGTGGCGGCGCTGTTCGCCACCAGCACCTCCTTCGACCGGATCCGCGGTCAGTACGACTTCCGCTGGCTGGGCGTCTACCCGATGAGCCGGCTGTTCGCCGTGGCCACGCTGGGGGTCGTCAGCGCCGCGGTGGGCGTGGCGGCGATGACGTGCCTGCGGGCCATGCGCGCCGGAAGCGAGAGGCCCGAGCCCGCCGCGACCAACCGGCCGGCTGCCGTCGCGGAGCGGCCGGTCGTCGCGGAGCGGCCGGACCTGCGCGCGCCCGTCGGCTTCGTCCTGCTCGCGGTGTCGGTCCTCGGGCTCGTCACGATCGTGCTCGCCGCCGGCGGGACCGGGCTGCTGTTCGGGTCGTACGCCGCGGTCGGCGAGACGGCGTTGCGTGGCCCGCTGGTGCCCTACGTGCTGCTCGGGACGGGCCTGGGCCTCGTGCTCGCGGTCATCGGCGGGCCGAGCCGGTGGCGTACGGCGACTCTGGTGGTCTTCGCCCTGTTCGCGGTCGTGGCGCTGCCGCTCGGACTGCGGGGCGAGGTGATGTTCCCGGCCGTCGCGGCGGCGGCGGTGGCCGCCCGCCGGCGCATCGTGGTGCGCGGGGTCGTCGTTCTGCTCGGCGCGGTCATCCTGTTGGCATTGATCGGTGGGCTGCGGGAGATCCGCCAGTCCGGTCTCGCCGCCACCCGGCTCAGCGCCGTCACCTTCAGCCCCGTCGACGGGATCGCCGAGCTCGGGGCCTCGATCCGCCCGATCGGCTCGGTGCTCGAATGGCGCGACGAGTTCGGCGAGCGCCCGCCCGCCGGCTCGACCTTCTACGGCCAGATCGACCGGCTGGTGTCCGGGCGGCTGCTCGGCCATCCCCAGCCCTCCCAGTTCAGCGATGAACGGCTGTTCAACGTGCTGATGCTCGACCGGGAGGGTCCGATCGGGGGGTCGCCGATCGCCGAGGCCTATTACAACTTCGGCGCTCGCGGCGTCGTCGGCTTCCTGCTGCTGACCGGTCTCGTCGTGGCCTGGATGGACCATGGCCGGTCCGTGCGCGGGACGGACACGGCCTGCCTCGTCCTGCTCGTCCCGTTGATCACCGAGGTGCGCAACGCCTTCGCGGCGGTGCCGGTTCAGGTGATACTCGGACTGGGCGTGCTCGGCCTGATCCGGGCCGCCGAGACCGTGGCCCCCCGCACCGTCCCCGCACGTCCGCAGCGGGATCCGTCGCGGCCCAGTCCGGTCCACCCGCACCCGCCGCGTCAGCTCGGGCAGACGCCGGCGCAGGCGGTGCGACGGCCCGGGCGGGCAGGGCAGCAGTCCCTGCCGGCGTGGGCCGAGGCGGCGATGGCGCCGGGTCCGCCGGCCGGGGGATCGTGGACGAGGGTGGACCCCGCACTGCCCCCGCCGGGGCGGAGGGTGGGCGTGACGCATCCCTACCGCGGGATCGGCCGGGTCGGTGCGGTGGTCACCGGGTGGCTGGGGCTGTCCGCCGTCGCCAGCCTGGGCCAGGCGGTGGTCACCGCGCGGATGCTGCCCCTGGGCGGTCGCGGGGCGCTGGTGGTCCTGCTGACGGTCTCCGCGCTGGGCTCGCTCGTCGGCGGGCTCGGCACCAACGTCGCGTTCCGGCACTACTTCGGCCGCGGCGACCCCCGGGTGTCCCTCGGTGACTACCTGGGGCTGTCCCTTGCCGCGACCCCATCCGCCACCGTCCTGATCACCGCGGCGTCGCTGCAGGTGATCCACCTGTCCGGCGGGGCGCGGGTGGACGCCGGTCTGGTGCTCGCGATCGCCGTCCTCGCCGCCGCGAACCTGCTCGCCGTGCAGGTGCTCGACGCGCTCAACGCCGCCGGTTTGATCGTCCTCGCCGCCGAGCTCGTCGCCGCCACCGGGCTCGCCCAGCTCGGGCTGCTGCTGGCCGGCCCGCGCCATCCGTCCCTGTCACACATCCTGGTGATCCTCGCGCTGTGCTGGGCCGCGCAGGCGGTGACGGGGGTGGCGGCGCTGGCCCGGAGGGGGCTGTCCGTGCGGCCGCAGGCCGACCCGCGGGCCTGGCGGCTGCTGGTCGTCAAGGGTGTGCCCGCGCTCGGCCTCAACGTGGGCGCGACGATGGCGTTCCGGTTCGACCGCCTGCTGGTCGCGGCCTTCGGCGGCGCCGCCGCCGCCGCCGTGTACTCGATCGCCGCCGCCACCTGCGAGGCACTGCGCCTGCTGCCCGGTTCGGTCGGCCAGGTGGTCTTTCACCGCACCGCGCGGGGCGTTCTGTCCCGTGCGGCGCTGCGGGCGGTGACCCGCAGCCTGCTCGCCATCCTGCTGGTCGCCGCGGCCGCCCTCGCGCTCGCCGCGCCGTGGCTGGTGCGGACCCTGTTCGGGCCGGGCTATGCCGCGGCGATCACCCCGATGCGCCTGCTGCTGGTCGCCGAGCTCCTGCTGGCCCCGTTCCTGGTCGAATGTCGGGCGCTGACCGGCCTCGGCCGCACCGGCGCGGCCGGTGGCGCCGGGCTGCTCGGCCTGGCCGTGTCGCTGGCGACCTACCCGGTGCTCGTGCCCTGGCGGGGACCCGCCGGCGCCGCGATCGGCAGCATGCTCGCCTATGCGCTCATGACGGCGCTGGCCCGCCGCGCGTTGCGGGGGGAGCTCGACGCCCCGCTCGCTCTCCCCTCCCCGCCGCCGACCGTGCCGCTGACCGCATCCCGCCCGTTCGGACCAGACGATCCGCGCGAGCCGGGCGGCGCCGAGCCGCTGCCCGTCCTCGGAAAGGGGATGCCCTGATGGCACCACACCCGGCGTGCGACACCCTCGTCGTCGAGCCGACCGTCCACGGCGGGCGGCTGGTGTTCTACCGCCAGGCGGCCGACGCCGCCTACTGGGACGAGCTGTGGGACGCCCAGCCCGCGGACTACCGCCGAGCCCGCGCGGGCCATCTCCCGCTCCATCTGCGCCGGGCGGTCCGTCGCCACCTGCGGCCGGGCGGCCGGGTCCTGGAGGCCGGGTGCGGGCCGGGGCAGTTCAGCGTCGCGATGGCGGCGCGGGGATTCGCCGCCGAGGCGGTGGACTGGGCGCCGCGCACCGTGGAGCGGCTGCGCGCGGCCGCGCCCGAGATCCGCGTCTGGCAGGGCGACGTCCGCCGGCTCGACGTGCCCGACGGCTGGTACGACGCCGTCTACTCGCCCGGCGTGTGCGAGCACTTCGAGGACGGCCCGCAGGAGGTGCTGCGCGAGACCCTGCGCGTGCTGCGACCGGGCGGGATCGCGCTGGTCTCCACACCATGCTTCAGCCCGCTGCTGCGCACCCTGGGCCGTGGCGGCCGGGTCGGCCGCGCCGGGGTCGGTGGCGCGGGCTCCGGCGGGGGGCCGGTCTGGCTGCCGCTGCCGGGGGCGGGGGCGGGGGCGTTCTACCAGTACGCCTTCACCCCGGCGGAGCTGTCCACGGTGCTGCGCGCCGTCGGCTTCGAGCAGGTACGGGCGCATCCCTACGGCGCGCTCGCCACGGCGCTGGAGTTCACCGCGGCCGGTCGGGCCGTGTCCGCCCGCGTTCCCCGCCCGCACCTGCGGCCGCTGGAGGCCGCCCTCGACCTGCTCGGCGCGGCCCACCTGTCCGGCCGGGCCTGCCTGTGGGTGGCCCGCCGGCCGGCCACGCCTCGCGTTCCGCGACCCGCGGCGGTGCCCGTCGCCCGCCCGTCCACGACCCGGAAGGACCGCTCCGCATGAAGATCGCCACATTGGTCAAGACCGGGGACGGGCCGTTGTGGATCATCCCGCACGTGCTCGCCGCGCGGGAGTCCGGCGACCAGGTGGTCGTGCTGCTGCCCGCGCCCGACCACATCGACAGCCGGGTGGCGCGGGAGCTGACGGCGCTGGGGATCGAGGTTGTCGAGAGCCCGGCTCCCCGGCGCGGCGCGTCGCCGGCCGCGCAGCTCGTCGGGATCCTCCGGCTGCGGGCGAGGCTGCGCGAGCTCGGCGTCGACATCGTGCACTACCACCTGTACGCGTCGGCGCTGGCGGTCCGGCTCGCCACCCTGGGTACCCGGATCACCCGGGTGTACATGGTCGCGGGCCCTCTCTACCTGGACAACACGCTGATCCGGCGGGCCGAGCGGGTGCTGTGCCGGCTCGACCACCTGCTCATCGCGTCCAGCGCGGACATTCGCCGGCGATACGCCGCGCTCGGCCTGCCAGCGCACCGGATGCGCACGCTGTCCTACGGCGTCGACCTGGAGCGCTTCAGCCCGGCCGACGACGAGCGGCGGCGGGCGGCGCGGGCGGAGCTCGGCCTCGGTGAGGACGAGTTCGTCGCGGTCTGCGTCGCCTACTTCTACCCACCGAAGCGGCTGGTCCATCCGGGCCAGGGCGTCAAGGGCCACGAGGTGCTCCTCGCGGCGTGGGCCCGCTTCGCCGAGCGGGGCGGCCGCGGGACGCTGATCCTGCTCGGTGGGGGCTACGGCGAGGCCGGCGAGAGCTACCGCGAGCAGGTCCGGGCGTGGGCCGCCCGGCTGCCCGGCGCCGACCGGGTCCGCTGGGTCGACAGCGTCACCGACGTCCGGCCGTTCTACGCCGCCGCGGACGTCAACGTCGTGTCGTCGTGGTCGGAGAGCTACGGCGCCGGGGGCGAGGCGTCCGCGTGCGGGGTTCCCTCCGTCGCCACCGCGGCCGGCGGGCTGCCGGAACTGGTCGACGAGGAGACCGGCTGGCTCGTCGGGCTCGGCGACGCCGTGGCGATGGCCGCCGCCCTGCAGGAGGCGGCGGCCGGCCGACGCACGCCCGCGGCCCGCCGCCGCGGTGAGGCGGCCCGGTTGCGGGCGGAGAAGCTGCTCGACCGCCGGGCGCTCAGCCACGATGTGGTGGCGGCGCTGCACCACGCCGCCCGCGTGCGGCACCTGCCGCGTCGGGGGCTGCACCGGGCTTCGTCCCCGTCGTCCCCGAAGCCCTCCGCGGTCCAGCCGTCCTCGTCGTCCTCGTCGCTTCCCGTCGGCCCGTCGGCCCGCCGGTCCGGGCCGGATCGGCCGGGCGCGGGGGCGCTGGTCGGCCGGGTCCGCCTGGCGCCGCTGGCGGCATTGCCCGGCCGGGCGTTGCGGGCGGCCTTCCGCACCTACCTGCTGCGCACCGACCCGGTGGGCTACGCCCGCAGCATCGGAGTGCGGCTCGGCGTGGACTGCCGGCTTATCGAGGTCACCGCCGCCACCTTCGGCACCGAGCCCTACCTGATCAGGCTGGGCGACCGGGTCGCGATCGCCGGCGGCGTCCGGTTCGTCACGCACGACGGTGCGGTCACCCGGATGCGCCGGCAGCATCCCGACATCGACGTGGTCGCGCCCATCAGGGTCGGCAACGACACGGCGATCGGACTGAACGCGATCATCATGCCGGGCGTCACGATCGGTTCCGACGTGGTGATCGCCGCCGGCTCCGTGGTGATGCGCGACGTTCCGGCGCGGTCCCTGGTCGCCGGGGCGCCGGCCCGGGTGGTGACCGACGTCGAGCAGTGGGAGCGGCGGATGCTCGCCCGGTCGGTGGGCACCGGCGCGATGAGTCCGCAGCGTAAGCGGGAGGTGTTCCTCGACCGGTTCGCGGCGGAGCTCGCGGCGGATCCGTCTGATATCGTTAGCACTGCTAATATCGTTAGCACTGCTAATTAAATGGCCGCACGTCCCCCCGGGGCGCCGTACGGTGGGATCCGGCGTCCCCGCCGCGGCGGGTGGGACCGCTCGAGCCTCGGTGGGCGCAGTCGCGTCGGCTGTGTCACAACCCCTCGGGCGCGGTCCCGCAAGGCGGGAAATGCCAGGATGGACACGAGCCGGTCGAGGATGGCCGACGCCGCGGGCGGCCCTGCGCCTACGCCAGCCGCCGTCGGCGGCGTCGCCATGGCGTAGCCGCAGGGGCGCGACCATGGTGGCAAGCCCCGCCGTCCGCGGGTGACGGACGGCGGGTCACGAGGAGGAGAACGATGGACAGCTTCGGCAGTACCGGATCGCTCGCGGTGGGTGATCGCACCTACACGATCAGGCGGCTGGACGCGGTGCCCGGGGCCGATCGACTCCCCTACAGCCTGAAGGTGCTGCTGGAGAACCTTCTGCGCACCGAGGACGGCGCCAACATCACCGCGGACCACGTCCGGGCGCTGGCGAACTGGGACCCGGCAGCGGCACCGAGCCAGGAGATCCAGTTCACCCCCGCCCGCGTGATCATGCAGGACTTCACCGGCGTTCCCTGTGTGGTCGACCTCGCCGCCATGCGCGAGGCGATGGCCGCCCTCGGGGGCGACCCGGCGAAGATCAACCCGCTGGCACCGGCCGAGCTCGTGATCGACCACTCGATCATCGCCGACAACTTCGGCCGGCCGGACGCCTTCGAGCTCAACGCCGCGCTGGAGTTCAGCCGGAACCGGGAGCGCTACCAGTTCCTGCGCTGGGGCCAGGCGGCGTTCGACAACTTCACCGTCGTCCCGCCGAACACCGGCATCGTGCACCAGGTCAACCTGGAGCACCTGGCCCGGGTCGTGTTCACCAAGGACACCCCCGAGGGCACGCTGGCCTACCCGGACACCCTGGTGGGTACGGACAGCCACACCACCATGATCAACGGTCTGGGTGTGCTCGGCTGGGGCGTCGGCGGCATCGAGGCCGAGGCCGCGATGCTCGGCCAGCCCGTGAGCATGCTCATCCCGACCGTCGTCGGCTTCAAGCTGACCGGTGAGCTGCCCGCCGGCACGACGGCCACCGACATGGTTCTCGTGATCACCGAGCAGCTGCGCCGGCACGGCGTCGTCGGCCGGTTCGTCGAGTTCTACGGCGAGNGTGTCGGCAACGTGCCGCTGGCCAACCGGGCGACGCTGGGCAACATGAGCCCCGAGTACGGCTCCACCTGCGCGATCTTCCCGATCGACGGCGAGACGCTGAACTACCTGCGCCTGACCGGCCGCCCGGCGGAGCAGGTGGCGCTGGTCGAGGCCTACGCCAAGGAGCAGGGTCTCTGGCACGACCCGAGCCGCGAGGCCGCCTACACCACCACCCTGGAGCTGGACCTGTCGACGGTCGTGCCGTCGCTGGCCGGCCCGAAGCGGCCGCAGGACCGGGTGCCGCTGTCGAACGCGAAGCAGGCGTTCCGCGCCGCGCTGGCCGACTACGCCCAGCCCTCGGCGTTCACCAACGGTGGCGCGGACGAGGCCGACGCCGAGTCGTTCCCCGCCTCCGATTCGGCGGCGGCGTTCGAGGACAAGCCGTCGGACGCGCCGATCTCGGTGAACGCCGTCGCCGGCGACATCACGAGCCGCCCGGCCAGGCCGACCTCGGTCACCCTCGCGGACGGCACCTCGGTGGAGATCGACCACGGGGCCGTCGCGGTCGCCGCGATCACCTCCTGCACCAACACCTCGAACCCGCAGGTCATGATCGGCGCGGCGCTGCTCGCCCGCAACGCCGTGGAGAAGGGGCTGACCCGCAAGCCCTGGGTCAAGACGACACTGTCCCCGGGCTCCAAGGTCGTCATGGACTACTACGAGCGGGCCGGGCTCGTGCCGTATCTGGACAAGGTCGGCTTCAACCTGACCGGCTTCGGCTGCATGACCTGCATCGGCAACTCCGGCCCGCTGCCGGAGGAGATCAGCACCGCGGTGAACGACGCCGACCTCGCGGTCGTCAGCGTGCTGTCCGGCAACCGCAACTTCGAGGGCCGGATCAGCCCGGACATCAAGATGAACTACCTGGCATCCCCGCCGCTGGTCGTCGCCTACGCGCTGGCCGGGACGATGGACATCAACCTCGACACCGACCCGCTCGGCCACGGCAGCGACGGCCAGCCGGTGTACCTGCGCGACATCTGGCCGACCGAGGCCGAGGTGTCCGCGGTCGTCGCCGACGCGATCCAGTCGGAGATGTTCGAGTCGGACTACGCCGACCTGTCCGGTGACGAGCGCTGGCGCTCGCTGCCGGTCGGCGACGGCGGCGAGGTGTCGCGGACGTTCGCCTGGGCCGACGACTCCACCTACGTCCGTCACCCTCCGTACTTCGAGGGCATGGCGACCAAGCCCGAGGCGCGCACGGACATCATCGACGCCCGCGTGCTCGCGGTGCTGGGGGACTCGGTCACCACCGACCACATCTCCCCGGCCGGTTCGATCAAGAAGGACTCGCCGGCCGGCCGCTACCTCGCCGAGCACGGCGTCGCGCCCGGTGACTTCAACTCCTACGGGTCGCGGCGCGGTAACCACGAGGTGATGATCCGCGGCACGTTCGCCAACATCCGGCTGCGTAACCGGCTGGCGCCCGGCACCGAGGGCGGCGTCACCCGGCACCTGCCCGACGGCGAGCAGCTGGCGATCTACGACGCGGCGCAGAAGTACGCCGCCGAGGGCGTGCCGCTGGTCGTGCTCGCCGGCAAGGAGTACGGCTCGGGCTCGTCGCGTGACTGGGCGGCCAAGGGCACCTCGCTGCTGGGCGTGCGCGCGGTGATCGCTCAGTCGTACGAGCGGATCCACCGCTCGAACCTGATCGGCATGGNCGTGCTGCCCCTGCAGTTCCCGGCGGGTGAGTCGGTGGAGTCGCTCGGCCTGACCGGCGAGGAGTCGTTCACCATCACCGGTCTCGCCGACGTCGACGAGAAGACGCCGTCGATCACCGTGCGCGCGGGCGACAAGACGTTCGAGGCGGTCGTGCGCATCGACACCCCCGGCGAGGCGGAGTACTACCGCCACGGCGGCATCCTGCTCTACGTCCTGCGCTCGCTGCTCTAGTCGACCTGCTCGAGTCGACCTGCTCGAGTCGACGAGTTCGAGTCGACGAGCGTCCGGCCCCGGTCGGAGCATGTGCCGGCCGGGGCCTCGCGGTCCCGGCCAGCGTGCTCCGGCCGGGACCGCGAGGCTCATCCCGCGTCGTCGCGGCAGTGCGCGCCGGGGTTCTGCTACGTCGTACCTTCTGCTCCTTCAGCGCGCCGGTGGTCCTGGGCGGTGCTGATCCAGCAGGCCATCGTCGCGTACGGCGACGTCGAGACGATCCATGATCGGGTACGTCGGCACTTCGAGGCAGGCGCGGACCACGTCTGCATCCAGGTCCTCACCACCGACCCGACCGCACTGCCTGACCAGCAGCGGCGCGAGCTCGCGCCGGCGCTGCGCCAAGCTGCGACCGCGCCCAAAGGGATCCCAAGAAACTAGCCGGGCCACGCCGCCAGCGCGGCGGTGACGACGTGATCGAGTTCGGCGTGGGTGGCGCCTTTCCGGATGACGCCGCGCGGCAGGCTCACCTGTCGAGAAACCTCGGCGCGCTCCAGGCCGCCGCGGCGGAGCTCTGCGTCGCCGCTCCGACGATCGAACCCGCCGACATCCTCGCCGCAAAGCTGCCAGGCCAGAGCACCCGGTCTGGCTGACGGGCTGCGTACGGTACGGGCTGTCCCCTTGGGTCGGGCCCGGATCGTGATGCGTTCTCGGTTACCTGAAAACTACAGACGGTGATACCTTCCCCTTGTGAGGCAGCCCCGGGCCGCCCGGCGATCGTCCGGGCGGGCCCCCGGCCGCTGGTGACGACGCGTTGCGCCAGGGGGAATCCGATGCCGCGTGGTACTCCGGAGCAGAGCGGGCCCTCCGTACCGACGGTTCCGTCGGGGTTGCCAGGCGAGCGGGTCACACCGCTGGTGCCACAGCCCAGCGGGCCGCAGCCCCGCCGCCCGTCGCTGACTGCCTCCCGGCCGGCGTCCGCCGTGTCGCGGGCGGCCGGCCCGACCGAGCGCCGCCTGCGGGTGCTGGTGGTGGTGGGCACCCGACCGGAGGTGGTCAAGCTCAGCCGGGTCGTCGCCGCCCTCGACCGGGCCGTCGACCTGCGCCTGGTCCACACCGGGCAGAACTACGACCACGACCTCAACCAGGTCTTCTTCGACGAGCTCGGCATCCGCCGGCCGGACCACGTCCTCGACGCCGCCGGGCCCACCCCCGCCGAGACGATCAGCCGGCTGATCTCCCGGCTGGACCCGATCCTCGCCGCCGAGGCCCCCGACGCCGTGCTCCTCTACGGCGACACGAACACCTGCTACGCCGCGATCGCCGCCAAGCGTCGCCGGATCCCCGTGTTCCACCTGGAGGCCGGCAACCGCTGCTTCGACCAGCGGGTCCCGGAGGAGATCAACCGGCGGGTCGCCGACCAGCTCAGCGACGTCCACCTGGCCCTGACCGAACGGGCCCGCGGGCACCTGCTCGCCGAGGGACTGCCCGTCCAGCGGATCTTCGTCGTCGGCTCCCCGGTCAAGGAGGTGCTCACCCACTACGCCCCGCTCATCGACACCTCGGCGGTGCTGACCACCCTCGGCGTGCAGGCGGGGCGCTATCTGCTCGCCAGCGTCCACCGCGAGGAGAACGTCGACCGACCCGAGGCGCTGTCGGCCCTGCTGGAGACCCTCAACCGGCTGGCGGCCCGCTACCGGCTGCCGGTGATCGTGTCGACCCATCCCCGGACCCGCGACCGGCTCGGGTCGCTGCGCCGCTCCGGGCGGGCGCCCCTGCTCGACGAGCGGGTCCGCTTCTGCCGGCCCTTCGGCTTCTGCGACTACATCGCGCTGCAGCGGGCCGCCCTGTGCGTGCTCTCCGACAGCGCCACCCTGACGGAGGAGGCCTCCCTCGTCGGCTTCCCCGCCGTGCTCGTCCGCGAGGCGCACGAGCGGCCGGAGGGCATGGACCGCGGGGTGCTCGTCGCCAGTGTGCTGCGCCCGGAGCGGATCCTCGATGCCGTCGAGCTGATCGTGCGGGAGGCCGAGAGCGACCGCCGTCCGCGGGTCGTCCCCGACTACGACGCCGACGACGTCTCCCGCCGGGTGGTGCACATCATCGTCAGCTACGTCGACCACGTCCGGCGGACCGTCTGGTACGGCGACACCGGCTCCAGCGCCGGGCCGAACCCCGCCGCCCCCGCCGCGACCGCGGACAGCCGCTGACCACAGCTCAGACACAGATCAGGGATCACCGTCAGGGATCTCCCCGACGCGCCGACCGGCCTTCGGTTCGCAGACTGCGAGCGCAGCTACTGGAACCGATCGGGGAGGTCGACCGGCATGCCCGGATTCTGGGACGCCACCATCAAGGCCGTCTACGCGGCCGACAGCGGCACCAACGACACCATCAATGTCATCGACATCGGTAAGGCGTTCGACGTCGTCGCCGATGTCGAGGTCGGCGGCGGCATCATCTCGTTCGGCGGGGCCGACTACCTGCTGAGCGTGGTCATCCGCAACCAGAGCACGTTCTCGGTGGTCTTCACCGCCAGCACAGGGGCTCACCTGCCGATCACGAAGGGGCAGACCTCGCAGACGGTCAATGAGCAACTGCGGCTGCAGGTCCCGGGCCCGTGGAACGCCGACGACGGGGACGTGCTCGACGTCCTCGCGACCTTCAAGGTCACCTCGGGGAACTTCGTCAACATCACGACGGTCACGGGTTCGGCGTTCCTCACCACGTCCTGACCGCGGCCGTGTCCCCGGGCTCGAACCGGCCCGGGGACACGGCCGGCACTGCCTGGTGGCCCCGGCGGGTGATCCCGTCGGGGCCACCGCCGTGTGTCAGGACCTCTCCAGCAGGCGGGCGAGCACCCGATGCGTCTTCGTGTCGGCCTCCGTCTCGATGGCCAGGCCGCGCACGCCCGCCGTTCCCCCGCCCAGTCGGCTTCCAGGCGGAACGTCTCCCCGCCGCGGCGGTGCGTGCCGAGCCATTCCGGACTCAACCGGGACCGGCGCGCTGGCCGCAGTTTGACAGTCGAATCGTCGCGGTCCCGCTCAAATCCGCCATACTGACGTATTCGTAGGATGATGCCGTCGTCGAACGGTGCTATTCCGTCGCATTCCTCGGTGGCGACGGGATCCACGCAGAAGAAAACGTGGCGCCGCGCGCCCGAGGTGGTGGGCAGGATCAGCGCCCGCCGGGCGGCGGCTCGGGACCCTGTCAGGGGCACCTTGGCCTGGACGCAGTCCAGGTGGTGGCGAGGATCCATCACTGCTCTCGACGGGTTGTCGGCCGTGTTCGTCGACCGCGGTCATCCGCGGGCAACACAGGAGAGGAACTCCGCGCTCCCACGACGGCCGAGTCGGCGGGCATGCCCTAACGCTGCTACCCCTTCCTCCCAGGTCAACACCCGGATTTCCGGGCGCGTGTCGGGGAGTTTCCGAAATGGCATCCGGATGGCCGTCACCGGCTATCCGAAAAGCCCTTTCCGGCATTCCCGGGCACGGCAGGATGGTGGCTGCGGACAGGACGTCGCGGGGGGAGGACGGCCGTGATGGAGGTCGTGGAGACCGCGGCCGGGGATGCCTCCGGCCGACGCCTGCTGGTCGGTCGGCAGCGGGAACGCCGCCTCATCGACGGACTGCTGGCGGCGGTGACGCAGCGCGGTGGTGCCCTCCTTCTGCGAGGCGAGCCCGGGGTCGGCAGGAGCACTCTGCTGCGGTACGCCGAGTGGCGATCCGCCGCTCGCGTGCTGTGGCTGCGCGGGGTCGAGTCGGAGTCCGCGCTCCCGTTCGCCGCGTTGGCCGATCTCGTGTTGCCCCTGCGGGAGAACCTGCGGGAGCTCCCCGACGCGCAGCGGGCCNCATTGGAGATCTGCGTCGCGCTCAGCGAGGGTTCGCCGGCCGGCCCATACGCCGCCTGCGCGGGGACACTGAGCCTGCTGGCCGCGGCGGGGGAGGACCGCCCGCTGGNGCTGCTCGTCGACGACCTGCAGTGGGTCGACCCGGCGTCGCGACAGGCGTTGCTGTTCGTCGCCCGCCGGCTCGCCTCGGAGCGGGTGGCGATGCTGCTGACCGTCTGCTCGCAGCCCGCCTCGGTGGGAGAGGAGAGCGGATTGCCCGCGGTGGAGGTCACCGGGCTGTCGATCCCGGACTGCGTCGACCTGCTTGCCGCCCATGGCGTGCGGATTGCCCGGCACGTGCTCGCCGACCTGGTTGGTCGAGTCGGCGGGAACCCGTCCGCGCTGCTCGACGCGGTGGCGTCCCTGCGGGCGGCCCAGCTCAGCGGGCAGGTGCCCGTCGACGAGCTGCCCCTGCCCGGCCGAAGCTGGGAACGGGGCTGGTCGCAGCGACTCGACGCCCTGCCCGAGGCCACCCGCGCCGCCCTGGTGGTCCTCGCGGCGGGCAACGCGGTGCCGGTCGTGACGCTGGAACGCGCCCTGACCGCGGCGTGCGGCTCGCTGGCCGACCTGGACGCGGCGCACGACGCCGGCCTGGTCCGCACAACGATCCCCGCGATCCCCGCGATCCCCGCGATCCCCGCGATCCCCGCGATCCCCGCGATCCCCGCGACCACTGTGGCCGGCGACCCGGAGTGCCGGCCTGCGCGGGCAGCGGTGGACACCCCGCCCGCCGAAGGCGGGTCGGGGCTGGCGTTCGCCCATCCGCTGCTGCGTGCGGTCGTGCTGCGCCGGGCCACCCCCGCCGCCCGGCTGCGGGCCTACCGGGCGCTCGCCGAGGTCTGCGACGGCGACGCGGCCGTGTGGTACGCCGCCGCGGGGGCCGAGGGCCCGGACGACCGGGTCGCCACCGCGCTCGCCGACGTCGCGGTCCGCACCCGTCGACACGTCGGCTACGGAGCGGCGGCCCGGGCCTGGCACCGCGCCGCTGAGCTGACCCGCCCCCGCGAGGTCCGCGTCGACCGGCTTCTGCGCGCCGCCGCCGACGCGCACCTCGGCGGCCTGGCACTCGAGGCCGGTTCCTGGGCCGAGGAGGCGGCCCGGCTCGCCGGTGACGCCGCCCTGCGGGCCGATGTGGAGCTGCTGCGCGGCCGGGTCCTGACCTGGTCCGGCCACCCCACCCGGGCGCACGAACAGCTCGTCCGCGCGGCCGAGTCGGTGATCGACGTCGCCCCCGACCGGGCCGGCGCGCTGCTGGCCGAGGCCGTCCTGCCCGCCCTGATGGACGGTCGCATCACGATCGCGTTGCGGGCCGCCCAGCGCAGCCGGCGGCTCGGCGCTGGCCGGTCCGGGCACGCCCTGCCCCAGGCGGTGCACCGCGGCCGCGCCTTCGCCCTCGCCGGCATGATCGGCGAGGCGAACGCCTGCCTTCAGTCCGCCGCCGGCCCGCTGGGCGCCGCCGACGACGTGGCCGATCAGCAGGCGTTGACCCTCGCGGGACAGACGCTGCTCGACGTCGAGGAGGACCGGGACGCCGTGCGGCTGCTGTCCGCGGTGGTGGACGCCGCCCGGCGCGCGGAGGCCCCGGCGATGCTGCCCTACGCCCTCGCGGTGCGCTGCGAGCTGGAGGGCTGGCGCGGACTGTGGGCGGCCGGCTACGCCGACGGCGTCGAGGCCGTGCGGTGGGCGGAGGAGTTCGGCCAGGTGGGCGCGCTGGGCTTCAGCCTGGTCATGCTCGCCCGCATCGACGCCGCCCGGGGGGATCGCGCGCGGTGCGAGCAGCGCATCGACCGGCTGCGCACGGAGATCGGGCCGTACGGGATCGGCATGCTCGACATGCACGCCGACGGGGCACTCGGCCTCGACGCGGTCGGTCACGGCGAGTACGACGTGGCCACGCTGACCCTCGCCGAGGCCTGGGACCGGGCGCGCGAGCGGGGGCTCGGCAACCCCAACGCGATCCCGATCGCCGGCGACCTCGCCGAGGCCCACATCCGCGCCGGGGAGCATGAGCGGGCCGCCGCGGTCGTGGCCTGGCTCGTCGACCGGGCGCGAGCGACCGGGCTCGCCTGGCCGGCCGCAGTCGCGGCCCGCTGCCAGGGGCTGATGGCCGAGGGACTGGCAGCGGCCGAGGCGGCGTTCGCCGACGCCGAGCAGGCGCACCGCCGCCGGTGGATGCCCTTCGAGGAGGCCCGTACCCGGCTGTGTCACGGCGAGGTACTGCGCCGCCTGCGCCGCCCCTCCGCGGCCCGGGTGCCGTTGCGGGAGGCGCAAGTGGCCTTCGAGTCGCTGGGGGCGCGCCCCTGGGCCCGGCGCGCGAGCGCCGAGCTCATCGCGACCGGGGACCGGGCCAACCGGGCCAGCCGGGCCAGCCGGGCGGCGCCCGCCCGGCTGGCGGAGCTGACCCCGGCCGAGCTGCAGATCGCCCGGCTGGTCGGCGCGGGGATGAACAACCTGGAGGCCGCCGCCGCTCTGTTCGTCTCCCGTAAGACGGTCGAGACCCACCTGACCCGGGTGTATCNCAAGCTCGGGATCCGTTCCCGCAGCGAGCTGGCCCGAGCGCTGCTCGACGCGGGCATCGACGACGGACTGCCGCAGCAGTGACCAGCTCGCCCCGGGCCGCCCGCGGCGCGGGCGAGGCGGCCGGTCGGCGGCCCGCGAACCGGATCAGTCGCGGTCGGCCGGGGGGTCCTCGGCGAGCAGGTCCGTGAGCGGGCCGAACAGCGCCGGCGGGGCGGCGACGGTGAGGTCCTCGGTCGCCGGCCGGCCGTGCAGCCCGCCGACCCGCAGGCCCGCCTCGGCCGCGACCAGCCCGCCGGCGGCATGGTCCCAGGGCTTGAGGCCGCGCTCGTAGTAGGCGTCGACGAGGCCGCCGGCGGCGGCGCACAGATCCAGCGACGCCGCGCCCATCCGGCGGATGTCGCGGACCCGGGGCACCACCCTGGTGAGCACCGCGGCCTGGGCGGCGCGGCGGGACTCCAGGTAGCCGAAACCGGTCGCGACGAGGGCGCCGGCCAGGGTCGTCACCGTCGACCCGGTCAGCGCCGTGCCGTCACGGAAGGCGCCGCCGCCGCGGACGGCCGTGTAGGTCGCGCCCATCGCCGGGGCGTGCACCACCCCGGCGACGACCTCGCCGTCGACCTCCGCGGCGATCGACACCGCCCAGTTCGGCAGCCGATAGAGGAAGTTCACCGTGCCGTCGAGCGGATCGACGATCCAGCGCACGCCGGTCGACCCGGCGGAGTCGGATCCCTCCTCGCCGAGCAGGCCGTCGCCCGGACGCAGCTCGCCGAGCCGGCGGGCCACCAGGGCCTCGGAGGCGCGGTCCAGGGCGGTGACCACGTCGGTGGGGGAGGACTTCGTCGTCTCCGCGGCGACCGCGCCCTCGCGGCCCCGAGCGAGCAGCTCGCCGGCCTCGCGGGCGATCGTCAGCGCGACGTCGAGCAGGATGTCCGGGTCTGGCAGGTCGCTCATCGGTCGGCGCTCCGGGGCTCGGGCTCTGGTTCGGCTTCGGGCTCATCCTGCCAAGGTGGCCTCGCACGCGAGCGTCCCGGCCGGTGAAAGCGGTCACGCCAGGCGGACGCGCGGGGTCTCGGGGGGTCTCGGGGGGTCTCGGGGGGCCGGGCACGGCGGTCACGATCGGCGCGCCCGTAGGATCGTCGCTGTGGTTGGCACAGACGGCACTGATCGCTCCGCTCGCGCGGTTCCCGCGAAGCCCAGCCTCGATGGCATCGAGGCGCGGTGGTCGGCGGCATGGCAGGACGAGGGCACCTACACCTTCGACCGCACGGTCGACCGGGGGCGGGTGTACTCCATCGACACCCCGCCACCGACCGTAAGCGGCTCGCTGCATGTCGGCCACGTGTTCTCGTACACGCACACCGACCTCATCGCCCGCTACCAGCGGATGCGCGGCCGTGAGGTGTTCTACCCGATGGGCTTCGACGACAACGGGCTGCCCACCGAGCGCCGGGTGCAGAACTACTTCGGGGTGCGCTGCGACCCGTCGCTGCCCTACGACCCGGACTTCGCCCCGCCGGCGAAGCCGGGCAAGGAGCAGGTGCCGATCTCGCGGCGCAACTTCGTCGACCTGTGCGAGCGGCTGACGCTGGAGGACGAGAAGGGCTTCGAGGAGCTCTGGCGCCGGCTGGGGCTGTCCGTCGACTGGTCGCACACCTACGCCACCATCGACACCCGCTCGCGCGCCGTCGCCCAGCGGGCATTCCTGCGCAACCTCGCCCGCGGCGAGGCCTACCTGGCCGAGGCACCGACGCTGTGGGACGTCACCTTCCGCACCGCGGTCGCCCAGGCGGAGCTGGAGGACCGGGAGCGTCCCGGCGCCTTCCACACCCTCGCCTTCTCCCGCGGCGCCGACTCCCACGGTGGTACCGACCCGGCCGGCTCGGCCGCAGCGGAGCCGGTGGTGATCGAGACGACCCGTCCGGAACTGCTGCCCGCCTGCGTGGCCCTGGTCGCCCACCCCGACGACCCGCGCTACCAGCCGCTGTTCGGGTCCACCGTGCGCACCCCGCTGTTCGACGTCGAGGTCCCGGTCGTCGCCCACCGGCTCGCCGATCCCGACAAGGGATCCGGCATCGCGATGATCTGCACCTTCGGTGATCTGACCGACGTCATCTGGTGGCGGGAACTGCGCCTGCCGGCCCGCGCCGTGATCGGTCGCGACGGCCGGCTCGTCCCGGAGCCGCCGGCCGCGATCACCTCGCCGGCGGGCCGCGCGCACTACGCCGAGCTCGCCGGCAAGACCGTGCACAGTGCCCGCACGCGCATCGTGGAGCTGCTCACCGGGGCCGGTGCCCTGCTCGGCGAGCCGCGGCCGATCGCCCACCCGGTCAAGTTCTACGAGAAGGGCGACCGGCCGCTGGAGATCGTCACCACCCGCCAGTGGTACCTCCGCAACGGTGGGCGGGACGAGCCGCTGCGCGCCGCGCTGCGGGCCCGCGGCCAGGAGCTGCGCTGGCACCCGGAGTACATGAAGGTCCGCTACGAGAACTGGGTCGACGGCCTCAACGGGGACTGGTTGATCAGCCGGCAGCGGTTCTTCGGTGTGCCGTTCCCGGTGTGGTACCCCCTCGACGACGCCGGCGCGCCGCGTTACGACGCGCCGATCGTGCCGGCCGAGGCGGCCCTGCCCGTCGACCCGTCCAGCGACGTGCCGCCGGGCTACACCGACTCCCAGCGCGGGGTGCCCGGCGGGTTCGCCGCCGATCCGGACGTGATGGACACCTGGGCGACGTCCTCGCTCACCCCGCTGATCGCCAGCGGCTGGGAGAGCGACGCCGACCTGTTCGCCCGGGTGTTCCCGATGGACCTGCGGCCCCAGGCCCACGAGATCATCCGGACCTGGCTGTTTTCCACCGTGGTCCGCACCCATGCCGAGTTCGGCGTGCTGCCCTGGTCGAACGCGGCGATCTCCGGCTGGATCCTCGATCCGGACCGCAAGAAGATGTCGAAGTCCAAGGGCAACGTCGTCACCCCGATGGGCCTGCTGGAGGAGCACGGTTCGGACGCGGTCCGCTACTGGGCGGCGTCCGGGCGGCCGGGCACCGACACGGCCTTCGACGTCGGCCAGATGAAGAACGGCCGCCGGCTTGCCATCAAGATCCTCAATGCCAGCCGCTTCGCGCTGGGCCTCGGCGCCGAGGAGACGCCCGCGGGCACCCCGGTGCCGGTCGGTGGTGCCGTGCCGGTCGGTGGTGCCGTGCCGGTCGGCGAGCCGCTGGACCGGGCGCTGCTCGCCGCGCTCGCCGACGTCGTCGACGCCGCGACCGCCGCGCTCGACACCTACGACTACGCGCGGGCCCTGGAGGTCACCGAGTCGTTCTTCTGGCGGTTCTGCGACGACTACGTCGAGCTGGTCAAGGGCCGTGCCTACGGCTCGTTCGGGGCCGCCGGCGCCGCCTCCGCGCACACCACCCTCGCGGTGGCCCTGTCCGTGCTGCTGCGGCTGTTCGCCCCGGTCCTGCCGTTCGTCACCGAGGAGGTCTGGTCCTGGTGGCGGCCGGGCTCGGTGCACCGGGCGAGCTGGCCGGACCCGGCGGAGATCCGCAAGCTCGCCGACGGCGGGCGTCCCGAACTGCTCGACGCCGTCGGCGCGGCGCTGACCGGCGTGCGCCGCGCCAAGTCCGCGGCGAAGGCGTCGATGAAGGCCGAGGTCGCGAGCGCCCGGATCAGTGGGGAGGCCGACCTCGTCGCCCTCGTCGAAGCGGCGGCCGCCGACCTGCGCAGCGCCGGCAGCATCCGCGAGCTTGCGTTCGGCCCCTCCGGCGGCGAGATCGCCGTCGCCGTCGACCTCGCCTGATCCCGGGTGCGGAGATCGGCGGCGGAGCTCAGATGCCGCGCAGCCGCTGGGCTGAGGGCCGCAGGTAGACGAACCAGGTGACGACGAAGCACAGCGCGTAGTAGGCGATGAAGGAGATGTACGCCGCGTCGCCGGACTTGTAGCTCAGGAACGACTGCCGGAAGGCCAGGTTCACCAGCACCCCGCCGAACGCGCCGATCGCGCCGGCCAGGCCGATCAGCGCGCCGGAGCGGCGCCGGGCGAGGTGCTGGGCCGCCAGCGGATCGGCGCCGGCGTCGACGGCGAGGCGCGACTTCGCCCGGAAGATCGCAGGGATCATCTTGTACGTCGACCCGTTGCCGACGCCGCTGAAGACGAACAGGGCGATGAACCCGACGAGGAACAGGGCCAGCGAGTCCGTCAGAGAGGCGACGAGCACGACCGCAGCCGCTGCGGCCATCGCCACGAAGTTCGCGAACGTGATGCGGGCGCCGCCGAACCGGTCGGCCATGAGGCCGCCGAGCGGGCGGATCAGCGAGCCGAGCAGCGGCCCGAGGAACGTCAGGTAGGCGGCCTTGATCGGGGTGTCGAACCGGTCGGCGAACTGCACCTGCAGCACCTGCCCGAAGGCGAAGCCGAAGCCGATGAACGAGCCGAACGTGCCGATGTAGAGCAGCGACATCACCCACGTGTGGCCGTCGCGGGCGACCTCGCGCATCGCGCCCCGGTCGTTGCGCGCCGTGGAGAGGTTGTCCATGAACAGCGCCGCGCCGAGCGAGACCAGCACGATCAGCGGAATGTAGATCGCCAGGACGACCCGCGGGTGGCCCTTGCCCGCCGTGGCGAGCACGAGCAGGGCGACGAGCTGGATCGCGGCCACGCCCAGGTTCCCGCCGCCGGCGTTGAGCCCGAGCGCCCGGCCCTTGAGCCGGTCCGGGTAGTAGGCGTTGATGTTCGTCATCGACGAGGCGAAGTTGCCGCCGCCGACGCCCGCGACCGCGGCGACGATCAGCAGGGTGGTGTACGAGACGCCGGGTTCGAGGACGATCGCGGCGAGGATCGTGGGGACGAGCAGCAGCAGCGCGCTGAAGATCGTCCAGTTGCGCCCGCCGAAGCGGGCGACGGCGAACGTGTACGGGATGCGCAGCACGCTGCCGACCAGCGTCGGCAACGACGTCAGCAGGAACTTTCCGGCGGGATCGATGTGGTACTTCGGCCCGAGGAACAGGACCATCACCGACCACAGCGACCAGATCGAGAAGCCGACATGCTCGGCCAGGATCGAGAAGATCAGGTTGCGGCGGGCGATGCGGGACCCGCCGCCGTCCCAGAAGGTCGGGTCGTCGGGCCGCCAGTCGTCGATCCACCGGCCCCGGCGGGACGCGGCCGGCGCGAGGTCGGTGGTCGGGACGCCTTCCAGCGTGGCACTCATGTGATGATCCTCCGGGGTGCGGGTGATGCCACGACCGTAGGAACGCACCGTTACGCGGCGACGCGCGAGCTGTGACACTCTCTGAGACATCCGCTCACCCGGCCGGGAGCCGCGCGGTGAGACATGCGGTCGCGGGCCGCCGGCCGCCCGTGAGATCGTCGCCCGGCCACCCGGCCACCCGGCCACCCGGCCACCCGGCCGCCGGAGGATGTCACCCCGATGCCGGATATCCCGTCCAGGTGGGGGAGGGGGCGTGCCACGCCCGACGGTCGGGGCCGGTGACGTCCGGTCCGTGGCGCCCGGAAGCTTGCGGAGGAGCCGATGAGGACAGTCCCGCACCGCGTCGCGGAGACCCCCGACGCCGTCCCTGCCGAGGCACCGCGTCCTGACGGGGAGTCTGTGCCGGGCGGCGTGTCCGGCGCGGCCGGTCCCGCGGCGCTGGCCGCGGCGTTCGAGGCCGAGCGTCCCCACCTGCGGGGGGTGGCCTACCGCCTGCTCGGCTCCTTCGCCGACGCCGAGGACGCGGTGCAGGAGGCCTGGCTGCGCCTCGGCCGGGTCGACGCCGACCGGATCTCCGACCTGCGCGCCTGGCTGACCGTGGTGGTCAGCCGGCTGTGCCTGGACCAGCTCCGCTCGGCCCGCGGGCGCCGGGAGGGGTACGTCGGGCCCTGGCTGCCCGAACCGTTCGTCGCCGGGCTCGCCGGCGGCGACGGCGCCGGGGGCGGCGCCGATGCCGGCTCGCCTGTGCTGGACGCCGCGTTCGTCGCCGGTGCGGCGGTGCCGGTCGGTCCTGACCCCGCCAGCGGGGGCCGGGCGCCGGACCCGGCCGACCGGGTGACGCTCGCCGAGTCGGTGAGCATGGCGATGATGGTCGTGCTCGAAACGCTCAGCCCGGCCGAACGCACCGCCTTCATCCTCCACGACGTGTTCGGCTACGACTTCATCGAGATCGCCGCGGCCACCGGGCGCACCCCGGCCGCGGCCCGCCAGCTCGCCAGCCGGGCGCGGCGCCACGTCCGTGACCGGTCGGTCCGCTTCGACCCGGATCCGGCGTCGCGTCGCCGCGTGGCCGAGGCCTTCTTCGCCGCGGCGGCCGGCGGCGAGCTCGACGGGCTGCTGTCCCTGCTCGATCCGGACGCCGTCCTGCGCTCCGACGGTGGGGGACTCGCGCAGGCCGCCCGCCGGCCGGTGGTGGGCGCCGACCGGGTCGCCCGGTTTGTGCTCGGCATCCTCGCGAAGGCGGCCCGGCGCGCCGACGGGCGGGTGCGGATCCAGCCGATCGAGGTCAACGGCGAACCCGGCTTCGCGAACTTCGAGGGCGACGTCCTGCGCTACATCGCCGGCCTGCACGTCGCGGGCGGCCGGATCGTCGAGATCAACATCATGGCGAACCCGGAGAAGATGCGGCACCTACCGGCCGCGGCCCCATCCAAGGCCGCGGCCCAATCCAAGGCCGCGGCCCCACCGGGGGTCCCAGCCTTGCCGGGGCGCACGGTGGGGCCGGGTGACGGGGCCGGGGCGGGTTCAGTCGATCCGGCGTAGCTGCTCGCGGTAGCGCTTGCCGTTCGCCACGTAGACGGCGGCGCCGGCGGCGAGATCTGCCTGGTCCGCGCCGCCGGGCAGCACCTTGGCCGGGATCCCGAGCGCCCGCCCGCCCGGCGGCACGACCGTGCCGCCCACGACGACGGCCCCGGCCCCGACCAGCCCGCCGCGCCCGACCCGGACTCGGTGCAGGACCACCGAGCCGGACCCGATCAGCGAGCCGTCCTCGACCACGCAGCCCTCCAGGTGCGCGAGGTGCCCGATCGTGCAGTCGTCGCCGACGACGGTCGCCAGCTCTTCGGTCGCGTGGATCACCGTGCCGTCCTGGACGGAGGTGCGGGCGCCGATCACGATCGACCCGTAGTCGCCGCGCAGCACCGCCCCCGGCCACACGGTCGACTCGGGGCCGATCGTCACCGTGCCGATGACGGTGGCGTCCGGGTGGACGTAGGCCGTCGGGTCGATGACGGGGACGGCGTCTCCCAGGGCGTACACGGCCATCCGGCCTCCCGCGGGTCGTCGTGCGCGACTGTGGCCTCCATCGTGCCCCGCCGAGACCGCCGGGTGTGCGGATCAGTCCGTCGAGGTGGAGACCTCCGGACGGACCATGCCGGGCGGCGGGGAGCCCGTCGCCCTGGCCCAGCCGCGGGCAACCGTCCGCTCCGCCGCGAGCCGGCCGAGCCCGATCGCCAGCCCGGAGATCGCCGCCCAGGCGATCGCCTCCGCCCAGGCGGTGTCCGGGTCGGCCGGGTTGACCGGCGGGTCGGACTTGCGCACCTTGCGGTACACGGCCGTGACCCCGCGGCTGGCCGCCGTGCCCGCGAGCGCCGTCGCCGCCCCGCCGACGACCTTCCATCCCAGCTTCGATGCCGCTTTCGCCACCCCGCACCTCTCGTTCTGCGCCGCGGGCCGCATTGGCCCGCCCGTGTGTTGTCCCTACCCCGGTGGCACCGCTTACCCCCAGCTGGCCTGGGTGGGCCGCCGGTGGTCCCTATCCGATCACGGCCGGGCGGTCCCGCCGCCACGCGGGGCGCACCGCCGGTGCCGCGCTGGGGATGGCCTAAGGTTCATCTCGCGGATCGCGGACATCCGGCGCGGCGCAGCGGGCGCCGGCGACGGCCGTCGGCGGCGACCATCCACCTCCCCGTTCGGCCCGTCCAGGCAGGAGAGCAGACCCATGACCGCCCCCGATCAGACGATCCCCGCTGCCCCCGTGGCTTCCGTTGCCCCAGAGGCTCCCGCGGCACCGCCCGGACCGGCCGCGCCCGAAACGGTGGCCGGGGCTGTGGCGTCGGACACCGGGGCCGCGGCGGCGGGTCGGGTAGAGGTCCTCGTGCGGCGGCTGGACCGCGAGTCGGTGCCGCCGGCGTACGCCCAGCCGTCCGACGCGGGCGCGGATCTGGTGACCACGCAGGATGTGACCCTCGCGCCGGGCGAGCGCGCCGTCGTCGGCACGGGCCTGGCGATCGCGCTGCCGGTGGGCTACGCGGCGTTCGTGCATCCGCGCAGTGGCCTGGCCGCCCGGCACGGCGTGACGGTGGTCAACGCGCCCGGCACGGTCGACGCCGGTTACCGTGGTGAAATCAAAGTAGTTCTCATCAATACCGATCGATCCGATCCGATCACGTTGCGTAGGGGCGACCGGATCGCCCAGCTCGTGGTGCAGCGTGTGGAGCATGCCGTCTTCCGCGACGTGGACGAGCTGCCCGCCTCGGTGCGCGGCAGCGGTGGGTTCGGTTCGACGGGTGGCTTCGGCTCGACGGAGGGTCCCGGCGCCGGGGTCGGCGCGGGGACGCCCGGGGGGGCGGGAAGGGAGTCCGGTGGTGTTCGGCCGCGGGCGTAGGGAATCCGATCAGCACGAGGCGTCCCGGCCCCAGGCGCCCGAGCGGCGCGCGCCGGTCGCCAAGGCGGCATCGGTGGTGTTGGACGGTCCCTACGACGTCACCGAGGTGCCGGAGGACGATCTTCACCGGCTCGACCTCGGTTCGTTGCGGATCCCGGCGCTGCCGGGCGTGCAGGTGCAGTTCCAGGTGGAGGAGGCGACCGGCCAGCCGTTGACGGTGCTCGTCACCGACGGGCGCAGCGCGATGGAGCTGTCGGTCTTCGCCGCGCCCAAGAGCCGCGGCCTGTGGGACGAGGTGCGCGCCGAGATCCTGACGACGATCGAGGCGGCCGGCGGTCGCGAGACGAACGGCGCGTTCGGGCCCGAGCTGCGGATGCTGCTGCCCACCGGCCGCCCGGGCGAGACCGTTCCCGGCCGGATGATGGGCGTCGACGGCCCGCGCTGGTTCCTGCGTGCTGTGGTGACCGGCGTGGCCGGGGGCGAGCCGGGGGCCGCCCCGCTGCTCGACGAGACGCTGCGTCAGCTTGTGGTGTCCCGCGGGGACGGCGCGATGCCGGTGCGGGATCCCCTGCCGCTGACCCTGCCCCGGGAGGTCGCCGACCATCCTGACGGCCCCGGCGGCTCGGCGACCGCGGCGACGAGCGGGCGGCCCGAGATGCCGGCGCCCGGCGTCCGCACCGCCGAGCTCCGCTGACCCGGGGCGCAGCGGTTCGCAACGCGCCGCCCTGTACCGCACACGGTACGTATCCGCACGTGGATCGCTCGATCGTGCGGCTTGCCGCGGGCACACTGAGCCTCGGTCATTCGTTGCATCAGACGTGTTCGGGCAGGGTTGCTCGCGCGGGAACGGAGGAGCCGTGGGCGAGCCACACGGTTGGTGGGGGCGCAAGCTCCACAGGCTGACGGCGGGAACGAACGAGCTCGACGCCGAGGATCTCCAGGCCGCCTCCGCGGCGGCGGGCGCCGTTCCGATGAGCGGTTGTCGTGACCGGGACGAGACCTGCGTCGCGGGTACCATCCAGGCGGTGACGGTGCGCGCGCGGGCCGGCGCGCCGACCCTGGAGGTCGACATCTACGACGGCAGCGGCACCGTGACGCTGGTGTTCCTGGGCCGCCGGGACATCCCGGGCCTGCGGGCCGGTGCCTCGGTGAAGGCGTCCGGTCGCGTCACTGTGCAGGAGGGTCGCCCGAGCATCTTCAACCCGCGGTACGAACTCCTGCCGGTCCCCTCCGCGAGCGCCTAGGTTCGGGCGGGGAACCGGCCCCTCACCGACAGGATCCCCACCGACGATGCCACGACTGCCCACCCCCGACGCGCCGCCGATGACGATGTCCGAGGCCATCGGCGGGCCCCGGGGAATCATCGACAGCTCCATCCCGACCGTGGCGTTCGTGACGGTGAACGCCGAGGCCGGGCTGACCGCCGGCATCGCCGTCGCCATCGCCGCCGCGCTTGGCCTGCTCGTCCTGCGCATCGTGCGGCGCGAGCCGACGCAGCAGACGTTCTCCGGCCTGTTCGCCGTCGCGGTCGCCGCGTTCGTCGCCTCGCGCACCGGCGACGCGAAGGGGTTCTTCCTCCCCGGCATCGCGAAGAACGCCCTCGGCGTCGTCGTGGCGCTGCTGTCCGTGGTGCTGCGCCGGCCGATCGCCGGCTATCTCATGGCCGGCCTGGACGCCCGCTACGTGGGCTGGAAGGACGATCCCCGCCAGCGGCGGGCCGCGGTGTGGGCGACCCTGGTCTGGGGCGCCGTGTTCGCCCTGCGCTTCGGCGTGCAGGGCGTGCTCTACCTCGCCGACGAGTCCGGCTGGTTGGCGGCGGCGAACATCGCGCTCGGCCTGCCGCTGTTCGGCCTCGCCGTCCTCGCCAGCTTCGCCATCGTGCGCCGGCTCGCCCCGCTGCCGCCCGAGCCGCCCGCCGCGTCGGGCGCGGCCGTGGTCGAGGGCGAGGTGGTCGAGGGCGAGGTGGTGCGGGCCGACCCGCCGTCCCCCGAGGCGCCGGTCGTCGATCCGCTCCGCCCGCCGCGTTGAGCCCGGGGTCGTCCGGACGGATCAGCCTCCGGTGAGAGTCTGCTCGGGCACCGGGCCGAGCAGGGCGGCGAGCTGCTCCTCGGCCTCCGAGCTGGTCGCGACCGCGAGCACCTCGTCGCCGTGCTCCAACGTCGCGTCCGGGGACGGGATGACCGCCCGCCCGTTGCGCAGGATCACCACGAGGGCGGTGTCCGGCGGCAGGGTGATCTCGCCGATGCGCCGACCGACCACGGGCGCGTCCTCGGCGAGGGTGAGCTCGACGAGGGAGGCGTCGCTCTGCCGGAAACGCATGAGCCGCACCAGGTCGCCGACGCTGACGGCCTCCTCGACCAGCGCGGTGAGCAGCCGCGGGGCGGAGACGGCGACGTCGACCCCCCACGACTCGGTGAACAGCCACTCGTTCTTGGGATGGTTGACCCGGGCGACCACCCGCGGCACACCGAACTCGGTCTTCGCCAGCAGCGACACAACCAGGTTGACCTTGTCGTCCCCGGTCGCCGCCACGAGGACGGTGCATTCGTTCAGCCCCGCGGCGTCGAGCTGGGACAGCTCGCAGGCGTCGGCGAGCAGCCACCTGGCGTCGGGCAGCGCGTCGGTGCGGATCTTCTGCGGGTCCCGCTCGATGATGAGCACCTCGGAGCCGTTCTCCAGCAGTTCGGCGGCGATGGAGCGGCCCACCTTGCCCGCACCCGCGATCACCACCCGGCGCACGTTCACCGTCACTTCTCCTCCGGACCAGTGCGCAGCACCGTGTCGGCCTCGGTGGCACGGGCCTTCGTCACGGCCACGTGCAGCACGTCGCCGTCCTGAACGAGGGTGCGGGCGTCGGGCAGCACGCCCTCGCCGAACCGGGTGACGCAGACGACCCGTACCCCCGCAGCCTCCTCCAGCTCGCGCAGCTTGCGGCCCACCCAGGCGGCCCCGGGCGGGATCGCGGTCAGCAGCACCGAACCGGACGGATCGGACCACTGCGCGGTGACGGCATCCGGGAGCAGCCGGCCGAGGATCTGGTCGCGGGTCCAGCGCACGGTCGCGACGGTGGGGATGCCGAGCCGCTCGTAGACCTCGGCGCGGCGGGGGTCGTAGATCCGCGCCACGACCCGCTCGACCCCGAACATCTCCCGGGCGACCCGGGCAGCGATGATGTTCGAGTTGTCCCCGCTGGACACGGCGGCGAACGCGGCGGCCCGCTCGATGCCCGCCTCGACGAGGGTGTCGCGGTCGAAGCCCATCCCGGTGACGCGCTGGCCGGCGAAGGTCGCGTCCAGCCGGCCGAACGCGGCCGCGTTCTGGTCGATGATCGCTACCGAGTGGCCGAGCCGCTCGACACCGCGGGCGAGGGCGGAGCCGACCCGGCCACAACCGAGGATCACGACATGCACGAGGGGAGCGTAGTCGGATCCGGCCCGCGCGGCGCGGATCGTCACCGGAGTGCTCTGTATACGGAGATCCGCCACCCCCGGGCGCGTGACCCCGACCGGCACGGGTTTGTGTGCGCCACATCACAGTTGCGTGTAGCGGTAGCCGACATCGGTAGCATCGCCGCGTGGCGCTCACGGACCGCCTGAAGCGCGGTTTCGTCGGTCGACCGATCGGGAGCGACCGGCTCGGGGAGACATTGCTCTCCAAACGCGTCGCGTTGCCCGTTTTCGCGAGTGACGCCCTGTCGTCGGTCTCCTACGCAACAGAGGAGATCCTGCTCGTCCTGTCGCTGGGCGGGTTGGCCTTCTACCACCTCTCGCCCTGGCTGGCCGGCGCCGTCATCGTGCTCATGCTGACGGTGGTCGCCTCCTATCGGCAGAACGTGCACGCCTACCCGAGCGGCGGCGGCGACTACGAGGTCGTCTCGACCAACCTCGGCCCCCGCGCCGGCCTGCTCGTCGGCAGCGCCCTGCTCGTCGACTACGTCCTGACGGTCGCCGTGTCGGTGTCGGCGGGTGTCGCGAACCTGACATCGGCGGTCACCGGGCTGGCTCCGCACAAGGTCATCATCGCCGTCGTCATCGTCATCGTGCTGACGATGATGAACCTGCGGGGCGTGCGCGAGTCCGGGACCGCCTTCGCCATCCCGACCTACGGCTTCGTGGCCGGCATCGCCGTGATGATCGTAACCGGCCTGATCAAGACGGCCTTCGGCCACACCCCGCGGGCCGAGAGCGCGGGCTACCACGTGGTCGCCGAGCACGACTACGCCGGGTTCGCCCTGGCGTTCCTGGTGCTGCGGGCGTTCGCCTCGGGCTGCACGGCGCTGACCGGGGTCGAGGCGATCAGCAACGGCGTGCCCGCGTTCCGGAAGCCCAAGAGCCGCAACGCCGCGACCACCCTGCTGCTCATGGGCGTCATCGCGGTCGCCATGTTCGCCGGCGTCACCGCCCTGGCCCTGATCTCGGACGTGCACGTCGCCGAGCACACCAAGGACCTCGTCGGGGCCAGCGGCGAGCAGCCGACGGTCATCGCCCAGGTCGCCGCCGCCGTCTTCGGCGACGGCTCGCCCGGCTTCGTCTACATCGCCACGGTCACCACGCTCATCCTCATGCTCGCCGCGAACACCGCCTTCAACGGCTTCCCGGTGCTGGGCTCGATCCTCGCGCGTGACGGCTACCTGCCTCGCCAGCTCCACACCCGCGGCGACCGGCTGGCCTATTCCAACGGGATCGTCCTGCTGGCCGGCTTCGCGGTCGTGCTGATCGTCACGTACCACGCGCAGGTCACCGCCCTGATCCAGCTCTACATCCTCGGGGTGTTCATCTCGTTCACCCTGAGCCAGACGGGGATGGTGCGGCACTGGGCGCGCATCCTGCGCTCGACCGGCCCGTCGGCACCCGACCCCGCCGGCCGCCGACGGATCCGCCGTTCCCAGACGATCAACTTCATCGGCGCCTGCCTCACCGGCACCGTGCTGGTTCTCGTGCTCGTCACGAAGTTCACCCACGGCGCCTGGATCGTCTGCCTGGCCATCCCGATCATCTTTCTCGGCATGCGGGGGATCCGGGGCCACTACGACCGGGTCGCCGTCGAGCTCACCCCGGAGCCGGGCCCCCCGACCCTGCCCTCGAGGATCCGGGCCGTGGTCCTCGTCAGCAAGATCCACGCACCGACGCTGCGGGCGCTGGCCTACGCCAAGGCGTCCCGGCCGCACAGCCTCGTCGCGCTCACCGTCGCCGTGGACCAGGCCGACGCCGACCGGCTGCGCGACGCGTGGGCGGAACGCGGCATCAGCATCGATCTGGTGGTGCTCGCCTCCCCCTACCGGGAGGTCACCCGGCCGGTGCTGGACTACGTCGCTCGGATCCGGCGGGAAAGCCCCCGCGACGTCGTGGCCGTCTACGTCCCGGAGTACGTCGTCGGTCACTGGTGGGAGCACCTGCTGCACAACCAGAGCGCGCTGCGGCTCAAGGCCCGGCTGCTGTTCCAGCCCGGTGTGATGGTCACCAGCGTGCCGTGGCAGCTCGCCTCGTCCAGCGGCGCGGAGCGGCGGGTGGAGCGGACCGGCGCGGGCGCCGTGCGCCGCGGCCGGGCCGCCCTGCCTGGACCCGTTGGCGGCCCGCCCACCCTGGAGCCGACCCGCGGGTCGACGGGCGCGGCGGGCTCCACCGGCGCGGTCGGCCCCGCCGATGTCGGGTCGCCGCCGGCGGAGCGGGAGTGAGCCCCGCTCGCCGCCGGCCGGCCGTCGCCGCCCCCGCCGCCGGCTCGGCGGGGAAGTCCGCCGGCTCGACGAGGGGCGTCGCCGAGGCTGCGACCGCGGTGGGGTCGATCATCGAGCTGGTGGTGGGGCAGGTGGCCCACGGCGGGTTCTGCGTGGCGCGCGCGGGCGGGCGGGTCGTGTTCGTGCGGCACGCGCTGCCCGGGGAGCGGGTCCGGGCCCGGGTCACCGACGACTCCCACGACCGCTACTGGCGCGCCGACGCCGTCGACGTCCTCACCCCTGCTCCGCAGCGGGTGGCGGCTCCCTGCCCGCATGCCGGTCCCGGCGCCTGCGGGGGCTGCGACTGGCAGCATGCCGACCTCGCGGCGCAGCGCCGGGGCAAGGCCGAGGTGATCGCGGAGGCCCTGCGCCGGTTCGGCGGCCTGGACGCCGAGGCAGACCCCGAGGCCCACCCCGCACCCGGCTCGCCCGCCGCACCCGGCTCGCCCGCCGCACCCGGCTCGCCCGCCGCACCCGTCCCGCCCGCCGCGCCTCGTGCGGCCGCTGTGCCTGCGGACCGACCGGGGGAGGCCAGTACCCGACGCGGGCCCGTGCGAGTGATCGTCGAGACGGTGTCCGTTGACGGCGGGAGTGACCAGGCGGGGAGCGACCAGGGGGGGAGTGACCAGGCGGGGAGCGGTGCGGACGACGGCCTGGGCTGGCGGACCCGGATGCGCTTCGCCGTCACCGCGCAGGGCGAGATCGGACTGCGGGCCAGCCGTTCCCACGAGGTGGTCGCCACCCCGGACTGCCGCATCGCCCACCCGCTCGTGGCCGCGGCGCTGGCCGGGCGCCGGTTCCCCGGCGCCGACGCGGTCGAGGTCGCCGCGAGTCCCTCCACCGGTCAGGTGGCCGTCGCGGTACATCCGGCCGGGGCGGCGCCGGCGCCGGGCGAGGTCGTCGAGACGGTGGAGCAGCGGCGGTTCCAGCTCGGGCCGGACGTGTTCTGGCAGGTCCACCCGGGGGCCCCGCGGGTGCTGGTCGCCGCCGTGCGCGACGCGTTGCGGCCCGGTCCTGGCGAGACCGCGCTCGACCTGTATTCGGGGGCGGGCCTGTTCGCCGCGTTCCTCGCCGTCGACGTCGGCCCCGGCGGCCGCGTCGTCGCGATGGAGTCCGACGCCGCGGCGGTCGCCGCCGCCGCCCGCAGCCTCGCCGACCTGCCCGAGGTCTCGCTGCGCTCGGTGCGGGTCACCCCGGCGACGGTGCGCGGGGTGATCGGCAGCGGACCGACGGCCGGCCGCGTGGACATCGCCGTGCTGGACCCGCCGCGCACGGGGGCGGGGCCCGCCGTGATGGCCGCGCTGCTCGCCCACCACCCGCGTGCCGTCGCGTACGTCGCATGCGACCCGGTGGCCTTGGGCCGGGACCTGGCCGCCGCATCCGAGCTTGGTTACGAGCTGGTCTCGCTGCGTGCGTTCGACCTGTTTCCGATGACCGCGCACGTCGAATGCGTGGCCCTGCTGAAGCCGCGCGTCACCGAACCCGCTGTAACCGAAACCGTACGGCAGGTGGGACGCATCGCCGCCACCGGGACCGATCGCTCGGCTCCGCCGCCGCCCGGTCGCCCCGGCGTGTCGTCCGCGCGCCACGCCGGGGCGCGCGGTACGTCTGCGTACCCGCATCCCGACCAATAGTGTGCGAGTCGGGGGTGCATTTTACCCCGAGCAGGTCTATTGCCTCCTCATCCACGAGGAACTCACATGTCGTCAGCCCGTCTGCGAGCGCGCAGGGGAGCTGCGTAGACTTTGCCGGACCCGGACCGATCCCCTTTCGGGAGAGGGAGTTCACGCCGTGTCGCTTCTGTCCACGATCAGCTGTCCCCAGGACGTCAAGCGCCTCGACCATGAGGAGCTCGGCACCCTGGCGGCCGAGATCCGTGATTTCCTCATTCACGCCGTCGCGCGTACCGGAGGCCACCTCGGACCCAATCTCGGTGCCGTCGAGCTGACGCTGGCGATACACCGAGTGTTTGATTCGCCGTTTGACCGCATCCTCTGGGACACCGGCCACCAGTCGTATGTCCACAAGATTCTCACCGGTCGGTCGGGTGATTTCGACGGGCTGCGCCAGCGGGGCGGCCTTTCGGGCTACCCCAGCCGGGCCGAGTCCGAGCACGACATCATCGAGAACTCGCACGCCTCGACCGCCCTGTCCTACGCCGACGGGCTCTCGCGCGCCTACGCGCTGCGCGGGGAGGACCGGGCCGTCGTCGCGGTCGTCGGTGACGGCGCGCTGACCGGCGGCATGTGCTGGGAGGCCCTGAACAACATCGCGGCGGATGACCGCCCCGTCGTCGTCGTCGTCAACGACAACGGCCGGTCCTACGCGCCGACGATCGGCGGCCTCGCCGACCATCTGGCCGCCCTGCGCTTGGCCCCCGAGTACGAGCAGGTCCTCGACGTCGTCAAGCAGGTCCTCGGCCGCACGCCGCTGGTCGGCGCGCCGCTGTTCGACGCGCTGCACGGCATCAAGAAGGGCATCAAGGACGTCGTCCAGCCGCAGGGGATGTTCGAGGACCTCGGGCTGAAGTACGTCGGCCCGGTCGACGGTCATGACGTCGTCGCGGTCGAGTCCGCCCTGCGCCGCGCCCGCGACTTCGGCGGGCCGGTCATCGTCCACTGCGTCACCCGCAAGGGCTTCGGCTACCCGCCGGCCGAGCAGGACGACGCCGACAACTTCCACGGCGTCGGCGTCATCGACCCGGTCACCGGCAAGCCGGTGTCCACGTCGAAGACCACGAGCTGGACGAACATCTTCTCCGAGGAGATCGTTCAGCTCGGCGCCGAGCGGCCCGACGTGGTCACCCTGACGGCCGCGATGCTCCAGCCGGTCGGCCTCGGCCCGTTCGCCAAGGCGTACCCGGACCGGGTGTTCGACGTCGGCATCGCCGAGCAGCACGCCGTCACCTCGGCCGCCGGGCTCGCCATGGGCGGGCTCAAGCCGGTCGTGTGTCTGTACGCGACGTTCCTCAACCGTGCCTTCGACCAGGTCCTGATGGACGTCGCCCTGCACAACCAGCCGGTGACGTTCGTGCTCGACCGGGCCGGGGTGACCGGTGAGGACGGCGCGTCGCACAACGGCATGTGGGACATGTCGTTCCTGCAGGTCGTCCCCGGCCTCGCGATCGCCGCCCCCCGGGACGCGCCGACCCTGCGCGCCGAGCTGCGGGAGGCCGTCGAGACCACCGACAAGCCGACCGTGGTCCGCTTCCCCAAGGGCAAGGTGGCCGCGGACGTGCCGGCGATCGACACCATCGGCGGGGTGGACGTGCTGTTCCGCTCGCCGGCGGTGGCCCAGCGCCGCGAGGTGCTGCTCGTCTCGGTGGGCGCGATGGCCGCCACCTGCCTGGAGGTGGCGCGGCTGGTCGCCAGCCAGGGCATCGGCATCACCGTCGTCGACCCCCGGTGGGTCAAGCCGCTGCCCACCGTGCTGGTGGACCTGGCCCGGGACCACGACCTGGTCGTCACCGTCGAGGACAACGGCCGGGTCGGCGGGGTCGGGTCGTCGCTGGCCCAGCTCCTGCGCGACGCCGACGTCGACGTCCCACTGCGTGACTTCGGCATCGCCCAGCGCTTCCTCGACCACGCCAAGCGCGACGAGATCATCGCCGAGGTCGGCCTCGCCCCCCAGGACCTCGCCCGCAAGGTCGTCGAGGCCATCGCGAAGCGTCAGCCCGCGCTGGAGGGCGACCCGGCCGCGGACGCCGACCAGGCCTCCCCGGGCGCGCAGCGTACCGGCGAGCAGGTCGCCGACCAGCACTGATCGTCGCTGCCCACCGCGTCTCGCGGATTCGGCGCCCCACCACCGGCACCCCCGGCGGTGGGGCGCCGCCGTCTGCGCGCCGCCCGACGGGGCCGGTCCCGGGGGTCGGCGCACCGACGGCCGGGATCCCGGCCTAGGCTGGCCCGGTGGGTCAGCACACCGCGTCGGCCGAGCCGGCGGCCGTCTCCGCGCGCCGGTCCGGGCGCGGCCCGCGCTGGTGGCTCGTGCGCGGCGCGCTGCTGGTGGCCCTCGGCCTGCTGGCGGTGGCCCTGGTCAGCCAGTGGAACGACGTGCGGGACTCGTTCCGCCTGCTCACCGTCGGCAGCGTCGTCGCCTCGGGGGTCGCGACCGTCCTCGCCGTCGGGACGACGGTGCTGTCCTGGCGGGCGTTGCTGGCCGGGCTCGGCGCCGAACTGCCGCTGCGGGCGGCGGTACGGATCTTCTTCGTGGGTCAGATCGGGAAGTACATCCCGGGCAGCGTGTGGCCGGTCCTCGCTCAGATGGAGCTTTCCCGCGACTACGGCATCTCCCGGCCGAAGGCGGCCTCGGCGAGCCTGGTCGTGCTGGCCCTCGCCGTTCCCAGCGGGGGTCTCGCCGCCGCGGTCACCCTCCCGTTCGTCTCCGCCGACGCGCTCGCGCGCTACTGGTGGGCGCTGGCCGCCGTCCCGGTGTTCGCCGTCGTGCTCTACCCGTCGGTGCTGTCCCGGCTGCTGGCGCTGGGATTCCGGCTGCTGCGCCGCGCGCCGCTCGACGAGCCGCTGACGCTGCGCCCCATCGCCGCCGGCGCCGGCTGGCTGCTGGTCAGCTTCTGCTGGTACGGCCTGGCGACCTGGCTGCTCGTGCGCGATCTCGATCCCGAGGTCGGCGGAGGGCGGCTGCTGCTGCTCTCGGTCGGCGCCTACGCCCTGGCCTGGACCGCCGGCTTCCTGGTGCTGGTGGTTCCGGCCGGCGCGGGGGTCCGCGAGGCGGTGCTCGTGCTCGCGCTCGCGCCCGCCGTCGCGGGCGGTCCCGCCACGCTCGTCGCCCTGGTTGCCCGGCTGTTGGCCACCGTGGCCGACCTGGTGTGGGCCGGCGTCGGCGTGGCCCTGCGCGGGCGGGGCGCGCCGATTCCCGCCACGTCCCCGGAACCTGGTCCGGATGCCGGGCCCGGGCCCGGGGCGCCGCCGGGGGAGCGTGCCGCCGACCCTCTGCCGGACCCGGCGACGCGCCGCTAGCCGAGCAGGCGGCGCCTGCGTCGAGCCGCCGGTGCCCCGTCCGCCCCCGTGGGATCTCCTCGCCCCCGCCCACGCTGCCCATACGGGCAGGATGATGTGATGGGCGGCGGGGCGACCGGATCGAGAACCGACGGTTCGACCGGCCACGAGGGAGACGTATGAACGGCCAGGGCAGCGAGAACCCGTCCGGTCGGCGGGAGCCGGGCGCCGAGGACGCTGACCCGGCGGACACGACCGGGCCCCTGGGCCCCTGGGCCCCGCCCGCGCCGCCCGCCGCTCCCTTCGCCGCGACCGCATCCGGACCGGGCTGGAGCCCGGCGCCCGCGGATCGGCCTGCCGGCCCACACCCGCTCCTGGCTGCGCAGATCCCCCGCCCGCAGCCGGCACCGCGGCGGTCGGGCACCGAACGCGGCACCGGGACCGCCTGGTCCTCGCCCCCCTCCGCCCCCGTGGGCGCGGCCCCTCCTGGCGCGGTGCCCCATGGCCCAGCCCCCACAGGTCCCGCTCCGGTGGGCCCGGTCCCCGTCGGTCCCGCCGGCGTCGGACCGCCCATGCGGCCGATCCCCGTCGGCGTGGGCGGGCCACCGAACATGGTGGCTCCCGCCGGACCACCCAGCGGGTTCGGACCCGGCGGGCCCGGACCCGGCGGGCCCGCGTCCCCGCCCCACGGCTGGGGCGGCCCGGTCTGGCCGGGCGGGCCGGCCGGGCCACCGGCCAGGCCACCGGGGGCACCGCCGCGCCGCGGGCCGGCCCGCTGGCTGATCCCGCTCGTCCTCGTGCTCGCCGTGGCCGTCGGCGCGGGCGGCACCGGCATCGTTCTGCTCACCCGGTCCGACAACGGCCCCGCCGAGGCCGTGCGGTCCTATCTCGGCGACGTCCGCGCCGGCCACTACGACGCCGCCTACGACCGGCTGTGCAGCTCGGTCCGGGGCAACCGGTCGGCCGTCGAGTACACGATCCTCATGCGGGCGCTCGACGGGATCAGCGGGGGCATCGCGTCGTTCGCCGTGCGGGGCGTGCAGACCCGCCATCCCGCCGCCGCCCAGACGATCCGGGAGGTTCAGGTCGACATCCGGCGCGGTGACGACCCGGCCAGCCGGGAGTCCTACCAGGTGGGCAGGGAGTCCGGCGGCTACTGTCTGCTCACCCCGGGCGCGCCCTTCACCGCCGGTGCCGGCGGCGGCACCGCGGACGGGCAGCCGCCGGGACCGTTCGGTGGGTTGCCGGACATCCCTGGGAGCGGTGGCTCGAGCGGTGGCCTGGGTGGCGGTTCGGGCGGCGATGGTTCAGGCGGTGGTGACTCGGGTGGTGGCTCCGGCCGCGGTGGCCTGGGCGACGGGAACCCGCCGGCCCGCGCCGCCTGATCCGCCGTCCGCCGACGCGGGGAGGTCGGTGGCACCGATCGCCGCGCCGCTGCCTACTCCCGCGGCCGGCTGCGCCGTCTCGGCCGGCCCTGCGTCCTCGGACGCCTCGTCGGCGGTCCCGGCGGCGAGGCCGCCACGCCTGGGGATGGACAGGGCGCAGAGCAGGGCGAGGGCGACGGCGATCACGCCCAGCCACAGCGCGGGCCGCGTCCCGTCGACGAACGCCGCCGGCGTGTCATAGCCGCCGCGGGCGGTGAAGACCGACGACAGCACCGCGATGCCGAGCACTCCACCGAGCTCGCGCAGGGCGTTGTTGGTGCCCGACGCGATGCCCTGCATCCGGGCGGGCACGACCCCGAGCGCGACGGTCGCGATCGGCACGAAGAACAGTGCCATGCCGACACCGGAGAGGATGAACGGCCCGATCAGTGCCGAGTTGAGCACCAGCGCGATCCAGGCGAGTCCGGCGGCGTTGAGCGCCAGCCCGCCGACCAGCAGCGGCCGGCCACCGATGCGGTCCGACACCGGCCCGGCGAGCGGCGCGATGAGCAGCGGCATCGCCGTCCACGGCAGGGTCCGCACGCCGGCCTGCAGCGGCGAGTAGCCGTAGACGTTCTGCAGCGCCTGGGCCAGCAGGAAGATCGAGCCGAACATACCCATCGAGAACAGCAGCGCGGTGGCGTTCACGGCCGCGAAGCCGCGGACGCGGAACAACCCCATCGGCAGCATCGGCGTCCCGCCCCGGCGGGCGACCCGAAGCTCCCAGGCGACGAACGCGGCGATGCCGAGGCCGCCGAGTACCAGCGCGCCGAGCACCGGGGTGCTCGTCCAGCCGTGCCCCTCCCCGCGGACGAGGCCGAAGGTGACGCCCGACAGCCCGGCGCTGATCAGCGCGGCGCCCGTGAGGTCGAGCCGGGACGAGCGGACCCGCGACTCGGCGAGCGCGCGCAGCCCGACGGGCAGCGCGACGAGGCCGATCGGCACGTTGACCCAGAAGATCCACTGCCAGCTCGCGCCCTCGGTGACCGCGCCGCCGATGAGCGGGCCGACCGCCACGGCCAGCCCCGTCATCGCCCCCCAGATGCCGAGGGCGGCGCCCCGGCGCTCCTCGGGCACGGCCGCGGCGAGCAGCGTGAGGGTCAGCGGCAGCACGAAGGCGGCGCCGACACCCTGTACGGCGCGGGCGGTGATGAGGACGCCGATCGACGGGGCGAGCGCGGCACCCGCGCTGCCCAGGGTGAACACGGCGAGACCGGCGAGGAACACCCGCCGGCGCCCGAGTCGGTCACCCAGGGCCGCCCCGGTGAGCAGCAGGACGGCAAACGGCAGGGTGTAGGCGTTCACCGTCCATTCCAGGCCTTCCAGACCAGCATCGAGATCCTCGCGGATCNGCGGGAGCGCCGTGGTGACCACCAGGTTGTCCAGGGACACCATGAACGCGGCCAGCGACGTCACGACGAGGGTCCAAGCGGTGCTGGGGCGTCGGGGCATGGCGGTTCTCCTTCCGTTTCTTGTGAGCACTCACTATCTTTGTCAGGTAGTAACCAGTCACTACCTTGGACCTGCGCGCCGGGCTATGGCCCGCCGGGAGCCGGCGTGCCGCGGTCGATCCGGATCAGGTGGGGTGGGGCTCCAGGGCGCCGGGCCCCGGAAGGTCGGGGCCCGGAAGGTCGGGGCCCGGCGCGTCGGGTCTCAGGGCGCTGGCGGCGGTCGAGCCCGGCGGTGCCACCATGCAGATCATCTGCGCCCACTGTTCGTCGAGGACGGCGAGGTCCATCGCCGCGATGATGTTGAACAGCATGCCGTAGGCGAAGAACAGCCGGATCTCGTCGGTCGGCAGGCCGGTGATGCGGACGACGTCGTCCCACAGCCGGTGGAAGCCGGTGCGGGTCGCGACCTGGACGTCCGGGTCGTAGCAGCCGGAGTAGGCCTGCAACTGGTTCAGCAGATACGTCGGGTCCGCCAGCAGTTCCTGGTAGGACTCCTTCATGGCGTCCAGCGCGGCCTCGCCGGTCAGCTCGCCGGCGGCCCGCTCGAAGTGGGTGGCGGTCCGGCGAAAGGTGTCCTCGATGACGGCGAGGAACAGCGCCTTCTTCGTCGGGTACAGCCGGAACAGGTACGGCTGGGAGATGCCGGCCCGCGCCGCGATCGACTCCGTCGAGGTGCCGGTCAGCCCGCCGTGGGCGAACTCCACGACGGCCGCGGCGAGCACGCTCGCCCGCCGCTGCTCGGCGCTCATCCGCCCACTGCCACCCTCAGTCCGTGTCCTCACACTGGCAAGGTAGTGGCCACTCACTACTTTGTCTAGCATGAGCCACTCGTCGTTGGCCCACAGCATCGGCCCGGGCCTCGGCGTCTCGGCAGGCCAGTAAGGTGATCATCACTCGCTGCGTCGTTGGGTCGAGACGAGTCCTCGTAGGGCAGTGTCGGGCGCGGGGCGGCCGTTCGCTCGTAACGTGAAGGATGGTTGCCATGTCGACCNACGGACTCGGCACCCAACCCAGTGCTACGACGTACGAGTTGGAGGATCTCGTCGCCCAGGCCTGGCAGGGTCGGGTCCGGGTCCCTCATTTCCAGCGTGACTTCCGCTGGGGAAGCCAGGATGTCGTCCGGCTTTTCGACAGCATCATCAAGGGATATCCAATCGGCAGCTTGCTGCTTTGGGTTCGGCATTCTGGTGTCGAGTCTGTCACGCTGGGGGAGTTGCGGATTGCAGCCCCAGAAGGTGAAAACACCTTCTGGGTCGTCGATGGTCAGCAGCGCATCACGAGTATTGCCAACGCGCTGCATCCCGAGGGGAACAGGCACAGCCCGTTCTCTGTGCACTACGACCTCAAGGCTCAGAAATTTGTTGATCGCCCCAGGGTGATGGACGATTATTACATACCCCTACCGATTTTGTTTGATCTCGTAGAGCTGATTGGCTGGTTCTCTGATTCGGGTCGGGGTGCCCGAGAGTATTTTCCTGTGGCGCAACGTATTGCAACGATGCTTCGCCAGTACAAGATCCCAGCCTACCTGGTCCGCCAGGACGACGAGGAAGTCCTTACCGACATCTTTGACCGAATGAACAACTTCGGCAAAAGGTTGAGTCGGGCCGAGATATTCTCCGCTCTGTTTGCCGGTCCAGAAGAGGGCTCGGCCCAACGCCTCTCGCTGTCGCGGATCGCTGAGCGCGTTGACGCGCAGACCGGGTTCGGCCTAATTGATGCAAACACGGTACTGCACTCGATACGCGCCAGGCGTGGCCCTGATCCTATGCGTGATATACGTGGCGAGTTTGCTGATGGTGACCGGCGGGTTACATCGGATTTCCCCGGCGAGTCGCAGGAATCGGCTTATGCCGAGAGCGAGGCGGCGCTTGTGCGAGCTGTCGCATTTCTGCAGCGGGACGCCGGTGTGCCGCATCTCTCCCTGCTGACATACAAGGCCCTGCTCGTCGTACTTGTTCGATTCTTTGCGCACTTTCCCGAACCTACCGAACGGAATCGGATCCTGCTCCGCCGTTTCTACTGGCGTGCGGCTGTGGGTGGTCCAACGGTGTTCAAGGGCAGCTTCACCCAGGTGAGCCGCATTCTCTGTGCTCTGGTCCGGCCGGGTCATGAAGAAACGTCGGTGCAGGAACTTGTCAAGTCGATGGATCGATCGGTGAGGGAGATTCCGAGCGCCGTGCGATTCCGCACGAACGAGGCGGTCGGGAAGATCATTCTATGCTCCTGGTGGTGGCTACAGCCCAGATCTCCGCTTTTACTGGTAAACGGTACAAAAAAACGATCTTTCGGAGCTGCTCGTCGAACAGTCGACGGCGGCGCTCGCGGTGCACCGTCTTTTCCCGCGCGGAGCCCGGAACGTCCAGCAGCTATGGGCTGCGGCCCGGCTCTTCATTCCGAGCCCGACGGAGTCCCTCGAAAGCTTCCTAGAGGCGGTGACCCGTCCATCCGTTTACCTGAACGGTCAGGACTGGGCTGACGTGCTCACTTCCTACTGTCTTGACGCAAACGTCGTCTCCCTTCTCGACCTTGGCCAGCGCGACGATTTTCTGCGCGCTCGGCAGGAAATCATAGAGAATAATCTTGATGTATTTCTTAATCGAATGACGGAGTGGAAGTTTGAGGACACCGCGCCGCTTGACTCTTTCGATATGGACGAGTTGACTGAGTCGGGCGAGTAGTGCGGTGACTCCGCCTGAGCATCACTATGCGGTACTGCTGCACGGACGGCACGTCGGGGTTCTGCGGCAGCGCGGGGACCACACGATGTTCACCTTCACCGAGGAGTATCTGAACGACGAGTCCCGTCCCGTCCTCGGTCTGCGATTCGAGGAGGATCTTCGCGGTCGGTATTCGGCTGCACTGCGCCTACCACGGTGGTTCTCGAACCTGCTGCCTGAGGGGCCGCTACGCGAGTGGATCGCGGCGGACCGGGATGTCGCGCTCGACCGGGAGATGGAACTGCTCGCCCAGGTCGGGCATGATCTCCCCGGCGCCGTCCAGGTTCTCCCGATGGAGGTCGCCGCGGAGGCCTTGGAGTGGCCTGCTGAGCGCCTGGACAGATCGATCGGAGCCTCTTCCGAGGCCACAGCGTCGCCGTGGCGATTCTCGCTGGCTGGGGTTGCGCTGAAGTTCTCGATGCTGGCCGCTGGTGATCGTCTTACCGCTCCCGCCCTGGGTGAGCACGGTGACTGGTTGGTCAAGTTTCCTGATCAGCGGTTCGGCGAGGTCCCGCTGAACGAGTTCGTGATGATGTCGCTCGCGGCCGAGGTGGGGCTCGACGTACCCGAGGTCCGGCTCGTCCACCGGGACGAGCTTCAAGGCCTGCCGTCCCGGATGTGGCTGAACTCCGAGGAATGGGCGTACGCGGTCCGTCGTTTCGACCGGCGCGGCGAAGGGAATCGGACAGCGATTCACATTGAGGACTTCGCCCAGGTCCGAGACAAGTATCCGGACGCGAAGTACGAGGGGACGTTCGAGACGGTGGCGGCGCTGGCCTACCGCGGCCGCGATCTGCTGGCACTGCAAGAATTTGGTCGCCGGCTGGCCTTGAACGTGCTGATCGGTAACGGGGACGCGCACCTGAAAAACTGGTCGCTGATCTACCTCGACGAACGCCGACCGACTCTCTCACCGGCCTACGATCTGGTCTCGACCGTCGTGTATGGCAGGCAGGGCGGGCACCTCGACGATCTCGGTCTCAAACTTGGGGGCAGCAAGCGGTTCGACTCTGTCCGACTCTCCTCTTTCGCGCGGCTCGAAGCGCGGCTCGATCGCCGTTTCGGGGTGACCGGGGCGGATCTGCGCGCAGTCGCGTCCGAGGTATGCGAGAAGCTCCCGGCGGCGTGGGAGCGCCACCGGGGCGCCTTCGCCCGCAGTACCGGGCTCGGCGCTGACATCGGGGAATGGATCAGCCGGATGCGAACGGCGCTGACCTCGGCGCGGTAGCCGCTGGAGTCAGCGGGGCGGGGTGGCGATGCCGGGTGGGGCGAAGCGTTCGCCGGTGACGGCCTCGCTGATGCCGGTGCGGTCCAGGTAGGGGGTGATCCCGCCGAGGTGGAACGGCCAGCCGGCGCCGAGGATCATGCACAGGTCGATGTCGGCGGCCTCGGCGACGACCTTCTCCGCGAGCATGAGGTGGATCTCCTCGGCGAGCGCCCGCAGGGCGGCCTCGCGCACCTCGGCGGCCGTGGGCGGCTGCGCCCCCGTGGCCGAACGCGGCGCCCCTGTGGCCGAACGCAGCGCCGCGGCGGCCTCGGGGTCGACGATCTGGGCGCCGTCCGGGCCGGTGGTGTAGACCGAGCCCCGGCCCGCCTCGACCAGCCGGGCGAGGCTCGTCGGCGCCCGGAACCGGTCCGGGAAGGTGGCGTGCAGGTTCTGCGCGACGTGCAGCGCCACCGCCGGGCCGACCAGCGACAGCAGGACGAGCGGCGACATCGGCAGCCCCAGGGGATCCAGGGCGTGGTCGACCTGTTCGATCGGCGTGCCCTGCTCCGCGGCGCCGAGCACCTCGCCGAGGAAGCGGGTAAGCAGCCGGTTCACGACGAACGCCGGCGCGTCCGCGACGAGCACGGCGTCCTTCTTCAGGGTCCGGGCGACCGCCAGGGTCGTGGCGACCGTCGCGTCGTCGGTGCGGGCGGCGCGGACCACCTCGACGAGCGGCAGCACGGACACCGGGTTGAAGAAGTGCAGGCCGGCGACCCGTTCGGGATGCTCCAGCCGCGCCGCCATCTCGGTGACCGACAGCGCCGAGGTGTTCGTCAGCAGCACCGTGGTGGGCGCCACGACGGCCTCCAGCTCGGCGAACACCGCCTGCTTGACCGCCAGGTCCTCGAAGACCGCCTCGATGACCAGGTCGGCATCGGCGAAGGCGTCCACGGTGCGCGAGCCGGTCACGTTCGCCTTGTAGCGGTTGGCCTGGTCGGGGGAGATCCGGTGGCGCAGCAGCAGGTTGTCGATCTCCCGGTGGACGTTCGCGACCCCGGCGTCGAGGCGGTCGGCGTCGATGTCGGTGAGCACCACCGGCACCTCCAGCCGGTGCGCGAACACGAGCGCGAGCTGGGCGGCCATCAGCCCGGCACCGACGACCCCGACCTTGGTGACCGGGCGGGCCAGCGCCGGATCCGGGCCGCCGGCCGGCCGCTTCGCCCGCTTCTGGACCAGGTCGAAGGCATACAGCCCGGCGGCGAGTTCGCCGCTGACCGACAGATCGGCCAGCGCCTGCGTCTCGGCGGCGAAGCCACTGTCGCGATCGGCGGTCTCGGCGAGCGCGATCAGATCGAGGGCCCGGTAGGCGGCCGGCGCGGCGCCGTGCAGCCTGGCGTCGGCGAGCGCCCGGCCGCGGGCGACGGCCTCGGCCCAGGCGTCGCCCCGCTGCACCGGGCGACGCTCGGCAACCGGGTCGATCTCCCCGCGCAGCACCCGGCCCACCCAGGCCAGCGCCTCCTCCAGGAAGTCGGCCGGCGCCAGCAGCACGTCCCCGATGCCCAGCTCGAACGCGGTGGACCCACGCAGGGTGCGGTTCTGGCTGAGCGCGTTGTCGACGATGACGGACACCGCCCGGTCGGCGCCGATCAGGTTCGGCAGCAACTGGGTGCCGCCCCAGGCCGGCACCAGGCCGAGGAACACCTCCGGGAAGGCGAGCGCGGGAATCCCGGTGGACAGCGCCCGGTAGTCGCAGTGCAGCGCCAGCTCCAGGCCGCCGCCCAGCGCCGCCCCGTTGACCAGCGCGAAGGTGGGTACCTTGCGCCCGGACTCGAGGTTGCGCCCGCCGAGGCGACCGGAGCCGAGCCGGGCGAAGGCGTCGTGCCCGAGCCGGCCGAGCGCGTCCAGCGACGGGCGCAGCCGGTCCGCCTCGGTGATCGACGACCGGAAGCCCAGGTCCGCCCCGACGCTGAAGATGAACGGCTTGCCGGTCACGGCGATCGCGGCGACCGGGGGGTCGTGCGCCTCGATCTCGTCGACGGCGGCGAGCAGCCGGCGCAGCCCGGCCGGGCCGAAGGTGCTCGGCCGGGTGTGATCGTGGCCGTTGTCGAGGGTGACGAGGGCGACCGGGCCGGCCACCCCGGGCAGCGTCACGTACCGGACGTGCGCGGCCGTGACGACCTCGTCCGGGTAGTCCAGGGTCACCTCGTCGATCGTCATGCCGCCCTCTCCTGGGACTGGGTTCTCGCGCGGGGCCCGGTCAGCTCGTCGCCGTGGTCGCGGCGCTGTGGTGGGGGTTCTCCCAGATCGTGGTGGNCCCCATGCCGAGGCCCACGCACATCGCCGTCATGCCGTAGCGCACCTCGGGATGTTCGGCGAACTGCCGGGCGAGCTGGGTCATCAGCCGCACCCCGCTGGAGGCCAGCGGATGGCCCAGCGCGATCGCCCCGCCGTACTGGTTGACCCGGGGATCGTCGTCGGCGATGCCGAAATGGTCGAGGAAGGCCAGGACCTGCACGGCGAACGCCTCGTTCAGCTCGAACAACCCGATGTCGTCGATCGTCAGGCCGGTACGGGCGAGCGCCTTCTCCGTCGACGGGATGGGGCCGATGCCCATCACCTGCGGCGCGACCCCGGCGAACCCGTAGCCAACCAGCGTCATCCGCGCCGGCAGGCCCAGCTCGGCGGCCACCTCCGCGGCCGCGAGCAGGCACCCGGTGGCGCCGTCGTTGATCCCGGCGGAGTTGCCCGCCGTGACCCGGCCGTGCGGCCGGAACGGGGTGCGCAGTCCCGCCAGCCCGTCGAGGGTCGTCGTCGGGCGCGGCGGCTCGTCGGCGGTGACCAGCTCCCAGCCGCTGTCGGCGTGGCGGNCGGCCATCGGGACCAGGTCGGGCTGGATCTGGCCGTTCGCGTAGGCCTTGGCGACCTTCTCCTGGGAGGCCAGGGCGTAGGCGTCCGCCCGCTCCCGGGTGATCGCCGGGAACCGGTCGTGCACGTTCTCCGCCGTCGAACCCATGACCAGCGCGGACGGGTCGACCAGCCGCTCGGCGACGAACCGCGGGTTGAGGTCGGCGCCCTCGCCCATCGGATGGCGGCCCATGTGCTCCACCCCGCCGGCGACGGCGACGTCGTAGGCGCCCACGGCGATCGACGACGCCGTCGTGGTCACCGCGGTCACGGCTCCGGCGCACATCCGGTCGACGGCGTAGCCGGGCACCGATTCCGGCAGTCCCGCCAGCACGCCCGCGATCCGGCCGATCGTCAGGCCCTGGTCGCCGATCTGGGTGGTGGCCGCGACCGCCACCTCGTCGATGCGCTCGGGCGGCAGGGACGGGTTGCGGCGCAGCAGCTCCCGGATCACCCGGACGATCAGGTCGTCGGCCCGGGTCTCGGCGTACACGCCCTTGGCCTTGCCGAACGGCGTGCGCACGCCGTCGACGAAGACCACGTCGCGGACCGAACCGCGGGCTGAACCGAACACGGTGGCCTCCCCACCGGCGGCTCGCGGCCGCCGGCACCTCGCCGTGGGACACCGACTGCCCGCGCCGACCCGACGGGACCGCGCGGGCGGTCAGCACCGGCGCGGACATCGCCGGCACCGGCTAGCCTACGGCAGCGGTTACCGGCCGGTAGGACACTCGTCCCGTCTGCCCTTGGTGTCGCGCTGAGCTGGTTACCGGTCGTGGGCGGGGGCGGTCGGGGCCCCACTCGTCGGGCCGGAGGCCGGGCCCGACGCTGCGGACGGCTTTGCCGCGCTGCCGCCCGACGCGGCCGGGTCGGTGGAGCCGCCGCCGGCCGGAGCCGCGCCGACCGAGGAGGCGCCACCGCCGTCCGACGACGTCGCGCCGACCGGAGAACCGGCGGTGGCCCGCCCGGCCGCCCCGCGCACCGACCGGCCGGCGCCGGCGCGCCCACCGCGGGAGCGGGTGCGATCCGCCCCGCCGGCCCCGCCGGCCCCGCCGCCGCGGCCCGCCCGCCGTCCGCCGGCGCGCTCGGGCGCGGGCGGGGTGGCGTCGTCGGCGTCGTCGGCGGGGTCGGGTTCCGGGTCGACGAGCGCGGAGCTCAGGGCCGCCCGGGTCAGCTCCCGCTGCCAGGCGCGGGCGCCGCTGGCGCGCAGCGTCTCCTCCACCGCCGACTCGGTCAGCGGATCGGGCGGGGACCAGGCGATCCGTCGGGACAGCGCGGGTTCCAGCAGGTTCTCCACCGGCATGGTGTGCGTGGCGGCGAGAGCGGACAGCTTCGCCCGCACCCGGGCCAGCCGGGCGGCGGCCACCGGATCGCGCTCGGCCCACCGGTTCGGCGGGGGCAGGCCGTCGCCGCTGGGGCCGGCCGGCGCCGGCAGTTCGTCGTCGGGCAGCGCCGCGGCGCTGCGCAGCGCATCCAACCAGGTACTCGCGGTCCGCCGGATCCGTGGACCCGAGAAGATGGGCAGGCGGATCAGCGCCGCGGTGTCGGCGGGGGCGTTGAGGACCGCGTCCATGATGGCGCTGTCGGGCAGGACCCGGCCGGGGGCGACGTCGCGGGTCCGGGCCATCCGGTCCCGGGCGGTCCACATGGCCCGCACCGCCGCGAGCTGGCGGCGGGACCGCGCCCGGTGGATGCCGCTGGTCCGCCGCCACGGTTCGGCGCGGGGTTCCCGGGGCGGCGCCGCGACGATCGCGGCGAACTCCTGCCGGGCGAACTCGATCTTGTTCTGCTCGATGAGTTCGGCCTCGAGCGCGTCGCGCAGCTCGACCAGCAGCTCGACGTCGAGCGCCGCGTAGCGCAGCCAGGGCTCGGGTAGCGGCCGGGTCGACCAGTCCGCCGCCGAGTGGCCCTTCTCCAAGCCGTATCCGAGCACCCGCTCGACCATCATGCCGAGGCCGACTCGCTCGTAGCCCAGCAGCCGGCCGGCGAGCTCGGTGTCGAACAGCAGGGCCGGCCGCAGCCCGAGCTCGGCCAGACAGGGCAGATCCTGGCTGGCGGCGTGCAACACCCATTCGGCGTCGCCCACCGCCTCCTGGATGACGGTGAGGTCACCCAGCGGGACCGGGTCGATCAGCAGTGAACCGGCCCCCCGGCGGCGGATCTGGACCAGGTAGGCGCGCTGGCTGTAGCGGTACCCGGACGCCCGCTCGGCATCGAAGGCGACCGGGCCCGTCCCGGCCGCGAGCCGTTCGGCTGCGGCGGTGAGCGCTGCGGCGTCGACGATGACGGGTGGGACGCCGTCCACAGGAGCGAGCAGCGGGATGGGCTCACGGGCGCTGGTGCTGGGCTCTCCCTCCACCTTTGCGCTTACACCCCCGCTGACCTGCTGTGTTGGTTCAGGAACCGTCGACGTCACGATCGGCGATCGTACGTCTGAATCCTCGCGGAGGCAGCCGCGCTGTTCAGCGAATCACGCTGATTATACGCATCGTGACACCATCGCCGGGTAAGGTGGCCGGCTCCCGATCCGAACGGGGTACCGCAAATCCCCTGGATGTGGTCCCACGGCGGGGCCGCGGCCGGCGGATTCAGCTCCGGCGCTGGGGCAGCGACACGACGCCGGACAGTGCCGGTGGTAGGCCGGCCATGGCGGCCAGGAGGTCACCGAAGGCCAGCACGTGGGCCGCCGCCCCGTCGGGACTCCAGGCGGGTCGCGTCGGCTCCGGGCCGGTCGGGCTCGCGGCGCCCATGTCGGCACCGAGCGCGGTCTCGGCCCAGTCGGGCGACCAGGAGCAGCGCAGTTCGACATCGAAGCTGTCCCCTTCCGCCCGCAGCAGACCGAATCGCCGCGACGAGGTCGTCGTCACCGCGCCGCCGAGCGCACGGACCTGCGCGCCGTGCGCGTCGAGAGACTCTCGCAACCACGACCAGGCCACGTCGGCCAGCAGGGGATCGGTGGCGATCTCCGGGTCGACGCTCGCCCGGGCGTAGCAGACGATGCGGGCGCTGCCCTGCCAGGCCGGCTGTCCTTCCGGATCCATCAGGACGATCAGTCGGCCGGCGGCGAGGTCGGCGGCGTCGCCGGTCAGGCCGCCGGCGAGCGCGAAGGCGTAGGGCGCGAGCCGGGTCGGGGCCGCGACCTCGTGCATGCTGATCTCCGGGCGCAGCCGCGCCATTCCGTCGCGCAGGGCGTCGGTGCTGGCGAGGAAGATCGGCGGGCTGGCCTCGTACGACTGCGCCGCCCCCATGACGGCAACGTTAGGGCGTCGACCTTGATCGCGCTGGGTGGACGCCGGAGCGTATGGCTTCGACCCCGTTGCGTGCGGACGGGCGCCGATGAGGCGATGGCTGGAACGGTGTGCCGTGTCCCGCAGGACCGGAACCTCCCGGGGCCCGGGGGCCGCCTCCGTCGCGGCTGGCTCGCCGTAGCTTCCGGGGGGACGGCCCGCAGCGGCGCCGTAATCGGGACGCGCGGCGGGATTGTGCAGGCTCACGCCGGGATCCGGGCGGCGGCGCGTTCGCGGCCGCGATGGTCCCGCGCCCCGGCGCCGGTCTCCCGGCCCGCTCGCGGGTGCGCCGCCGACCTGGCCACCGGGGGGACCTCCCCCCCGGGCTGGACCGGCCCCACGAGCACCGCCGCACCGCACTCGGTGCAGGCCCACTCCGGACAGTCCGCCCCGTGCCCGTCGGCGCACGGCGGCTGCTCGAACGGCCGCTCCTCGCCGCATTCTGCGCAGGTCAGAACGATGTGATCGTCGGAGCCCACCCGGACCAGTTCCACTCGAACACCACTCCCCGCGCACGGCTGCTGCGTGTTGCGTCCCCTCGGGTGCGATGGGCGCCTGCACCACGGATCCTGCGCCCCCGCGACTGCCGGCCGAGGGGGAACGCGGACGACGCGCACCCTCTGCCCTCATTCCGACCGGACTGACGGTGCCATGGGACGGACAGATGACCGCGCATTCTCTCCGGCGTGTCGCGTGCGCCCGTCTCGATGCGGTGTGGGTGGGAGATCCCCTGTCGCGGGACTCGCCCCGCTTGGGTGCGGAGCGCAGGTGCGGCGGGGTGCGGGTGCACGCGGAGGTGCGGGTGCGCGCGGCGGTGCGGGTGCGCGCGGCGGTGCGGGTGCGCGCGAGGTGAGTCTGGGGCGTTGAGCGGGGCGTCAGTTCCGGCGGGCGGCGGCCTGGGAGACCGGCCGCGTGCCCGGACCGGCCGGCGTGGTCTCGTGGCCCGGAGCGCCGGCGTCGCCCCGCAACCAGTGCCGCTCCACGAAGAACGGGGCCACCGGCAGCACGGAGGCGATCAGGGCCAGCACGGTGCGCCGGCGGGGCCAGCGCCCGGCGAAGGCCAGGTAGCCGATGAGCGCGCAGTAGGCGAGGAAGAGTGTGCCGTGGATCGGGCCGAGGATCTTCACTCCCTGGGGATGGTCGGCGCCGTACTTGATCCCCGTGGCGATGAGCAGCAGGAGGAACGACGTCGCCTCGGCGAACGAGACGGCGCGGGCCGCGGTCAGGACGCGGGATCCGCCGTGCGGGGCCTGATCGATCATCTCAAGTCCTCAATCGTCGTGGCTGTCGGACGTCGGTGGTGGCCGTCGGAGGTTCGCGGTGGCCGTCGGAGGCTCGTGTGGCGGTCGGAGGTTCGTGTGGCGGTCGGAGGTTCGTGTGGCGGTCGGAGGTTCGTACAGCCCGGCCGGACCGCCCGGCCGGACCGGTGTGCCGCCCGGACACGCCGGCCGCTCACCTGGGCGGACAGCGGATTTCGTCACATCCCAGCGGCCTGCGGTCGGCCCGGTCGGCCCGGCCGGTCGGGCTGGTCCGGACCGGCGGGCACCGGCTGGACCAGCAACTTCTTCTACTGAAAGTAGAAGATAGCTGACGCCGGAGGACCTGATCAGCCCGGACCGTGACCACGCCGACGCCGGTCATCACCCGCCCGTGCCGATCGGAGTGACCCCGGTCGCACCGGCACAGGTGCGGCGGGCATGCAACGATCGAGGCATGTCTGTCGTCCACATCGACGCCGGCCCCGGGTCCGGGTCGGCCAGCGTCCAGACCGCGCCGAGCGGCGTCGCGGTCGCCTCGGCGCGGGTCGCGCCCTCGCGGGACGGCGACACCCTCCATCGTCCCGGCCGGCCCGCCGCGTCGACCGGCCTCCCNCCCGCCGACGCCGCCTTCCGTGCCGGTGCCGCCGCCGCCCGTTCCGCCGCCGCTCGCCGGCCCGGCCTCGCCACCACCGCCCCGTTCCTGCGGGCCTGCCGGCGGGACCAGCCCGAGACCACCCCCGTCTGGTTCATGCGCCAGGCCGGTCGCGTCCTGCCCGAGTATCGGGCTCTGCGCGCCGACGTCCCGATGCTCGACTCGTGCCGCGACCCCGCGATGATCACCGAGATCACCCTGCAGCCGGTGCGCCGCTTCCGGCCGGATGCGGCGATCTTCTTCTCCGACATCGTCGTGCCGCTGGTGGCGATCGGTCTGAACATCGACATCGTCGCCGGGGTGGGGCCGGTCGTCGCGGAGCCGGTGCGCGACGCCGCCGGGCTCGCGGCGCTGCGCGCGCTGGAACCGGACGACGTCCCCTACGTCACCCAGGCGGTCCGCAGCCTGCTCGGCGAGCTCGGCGGCACCCCGCTGATCGGGTTCGCGGGCGCGCCGTTCACTCTGGCCAGCTACCTCGTCGAGGGCGGCCCGAGTCGCAACCACCTGCGCACCAAGGCGATGATGTACGGGGAGCCGAAGCTCTGGCACGACCTGCTCGACCGGCTGGCCACCATCACCACGGCCTTCCTGCGGGTCCAGGTCGACGCCGGCGTCGACGCGGTGCAGCTGTTCGACTCCTGGGCCGGTGCGCTCAGCGAGGACGACTACCGGCGCTACGTCGCGCCGCACAGCGCGCGGGTGCTGGACGCCTTCGCCGAGGAGGTGCCGCGCATCCACTTCGGTGTCAACACCGGCGAGCTGCTCACCGCCATGGGCCAGGCGGGCGCCGACGTCGTCGGGGTCGACTGGCGGGTTCCCCTCGACGAGGCTGCGCGCCGGATCGGGCCGGGCCGGGCCGTGCAGGGCAACCTCGACCCGGCGGCGGTGTTCGCGCCCGAGCCCGTGCTCGCCGCCAAGGTCGGCGACGTCCTCGCCCGCGGTGCCAAGGCGGAGGGGCACGTGTTCAACCTCGGCCACGGCGTCCTGCCGGAGACCGATCCGGGAGTGCTCGCGCACATCGTCGACCTCGTCCACGCCGGGTGAACCGGCCGGCGACCGACGGCCGGTTACCGATCCACCACCATCGGGGCCCGGTCCACCACCACAGCGTGATCCGCCGCCGGGGCGCGGCCCACCTCCGGGCGGGCGCGACGCGATGGTGAATCCTGGTTGGACGGCACCACTCATCGTGAAGGGCGGCAGGAACGTGCGGGTTGTCATCGTCGGTGGGGGAGTCGCCGGGCTTGCCGCGGCCCATGCCCTGTCCGGCCACGCCGAGGTGACCGTCCTGGAGGCGGGAGAGCGCGTCGGCGGCAAGCTGCGCACGACCCCGATCGAGGGGATGGACGTCGAGGAGGGCGCCGAGTCGTTCCTCGCCCGCGTCCCCGACGGGCTGCGGCTGGCCAGGCAGATCGGCCTCGGCCACGACATCGTGCATCCGGCGACGACCTCGGCGTCGCTGTGGATCCGGGGCCGGCTGCGGCCGATCCCGCCGAACACCATGCTCGGCGTGCCGACCGACGCGTTCGGCCTGGTCCGCTCCGGGGTGCTGTCCCCCTGGGGGCTGCTGCGGGCCGCCGCCGACCTGGCCCTGCCGCGCACCCGCTTCCCCGACGACCCGACCGTGGGTGGCTTCGTCGGCGCCCGGGTCGGGCGCGAGGTCGTCGACCTGCTGGTCGACCCGCTGCTCGGCGGGGTGTACGCCGGGCGGGCCGACGCGCTGTCGCTGCGGGCCACCGTGCCGCAGCTCGTCCCGATCCTGACCGAGGACCGGTCGCTGCTGCTCGGCGCCCACCGGGTGCGGGCCCGCACCGCCCCGGCCGCCTCTGCGTCGACGACGCCGCTGTTCGCCAGCCTGCGCGGCGGCCTGGGGTCGTTCGCGACGCGGCTGGCCGAACGGTCCGGCGCGACCGTGCGCACCGGCGTGCTGGTGCGCGCCGTGGAACGCGCCGCCGGCGGCTGGCGGATCGTCTGCGACCGGGTCGGCGGTGGGGAGACGCCCGAGCCGCTGACGGCCGACGCGGTGATCCTCGCCGTGCCCGCCGGGGCAGCGCGGACGCTGCTGAGCCCGCTGGCCCCGCACGCGGCGGCCCCGCTCGCCGGCGTCCCCTACGCCTCGGTCGGTCTGGTCACACTGGTCTACCGGGACATCACCCCGCCGCCGGGCAGTGGCTTCCTGGTGCCGGCGCGGGCGGGTACGTCGGTGAAGGCGGCCACCTTCCTGACCACGAAATGGCCGCACGTCCGCGCCGGCCGGTTCACGGTGGTCCGGGCCAGCATCGGCCGCGCCGGGGCCGAGCACGACCTGCAGCGCGGCGACACCGAGCTCGCCGGCGTGGCCGCAGCGGAGATCGCCCAGATCACGGGGCTGACGGCGCGCCCCATCGCGACCAGGGTGAGCCGGTGGGGCGGCGCGCTGCCGCAGTACCTCCCTGGCCATCTGAACCGGATCGCCAGCGTGCGCCGGGCGCTGCCCGCGGGCCTCGCGCTCGCCGGCGCCGGCTACGACGGCGTCGGCATCCCGGCCTGCATCCGCTCCGGGGAGGCCGCCGCCGCCGCGGTGCTGCGCGCCGCCCGGACGGCCCAGGGCAGTCCGGCCGATCCGGTGGGTCCGGCCGATCCGGTGGGTCCGGTGGGTCCGCTGGGTCCGGGAGTCTGAGGAACGACCCGGCCGACCGGTCCGGTCGGTGCGGGGTGATGGAGGAGACGGGTATGCCGGAGTCCACGAAGTCCGTTCAGGAGCTCAACGCCGAGCTCCTCTACACCGGGTGGTCGGTCTTCGCCGCCGACCGCCCGCTGCCCGCCGATCGGACCCCTCTGATCGACGAGGCCGACGCCCTGCTCGAGGGGGCCCTGGCGAAGGACGTCTACACCCGCGGAACGTACGAGATCTCGGGCTACCGGGCCGACGCGGACCTGATGGTCTGGTGGACCAGCCCGGATCCCGACCTGCTGCAGGAGACCTACCAGCGGTTCCGCCAGACGGCGCTGGGCGGCCACCTGCGGCCCGTGTGGTCGGCGGTGGGGCTGCACCGCCCCGCGGAGTTCAACCGCAACCACATCCCGGCGTTCGTCCGCCGGGAGGACCCGCGCGGGTACATCTGCGTCTATCCGTTCAACCGGTCCCTGGAGTGGTATCTGCTGCCGGACTACGAGCGGCGCGGGCTGCTCGCCGAGCACGGGATCATGGGCCGCGAGTTCGAGGACGTCCGGGCCAACACGGTCGCCGCGTTCGGCCTGGGCGACTATGAGTGGCTGCTCGCGTTCGAGGCCGACGAGCTGCACCGCATCGTCGACTGCATCCGCCATCTGCGCGGAAGCGCCACCCGCCGGCACACCCGGCTGGAGACCCCGTTCTACAGCGGCGCCCGCAAGTCCCTCGCTGACATCGTCGCCGCCCTGCCCTGACCGGTAGCGGGCGCGCTGTGTCGCTCGCACGGCTCCGCTGCATGGTCGCGCGCCGCACGGCCCCCGGTGCGGAGGCTCGGCACAGAGCCGCGCCGCATGGCCCCGCCGGCATGGCCCCGCCGCACGGTCACGCGGCTGGTCGCGCCGCATGGCCCCGTGGCTGAGCCCGGTCGCGCGCCCTGCCGCCTACCTGGCCCGCGGCGCGCCCTGCCGCCTACCTGGCCCGCGGCGCGCGCCGCCAGCCGGCCGACACTCGCAGCCGGCGCCTGCCTGGGCGCCCCCACCCGTCCGGCAGGCGCCGGCCGTCCCGTTTCCGTGCCCTCCAGCGTCGCGCAGGCGCGAGCCGGATCGCACAGTTCCCACCCCGACGGCGCCCGTACGGGCCGGGCAGCCGACGGCTCTCCGGCCGAAGCCGAAGAGCCATAACGCACAGTAGCAGTCTAGCCGCTTCCTGTATACGCAGCGTGCGGCCGGCGCGTGCTGTCCGGAATATCGGTATCCACCATTGAACGCGGGAATTTCGCTACGGCGGGTTACCGGCGATCGACGTCATCTCTGCTACCTTGAGTCGCCACAAACGGACGGATGACGCCGCCGCAACGGTCGGCGGTCACGGCCCCGCCCCGCACCTGCTCCGCGGGCCCCTGGCAGATCGGCTGAGGAGAGCCGGTAACGTTGCTCGTGACCAGGAGTGCCGGCCGTGTCGGTGGCCGACGGTCCGGTTCGTTCCGGTGTGCACCCCGGCGCAACGCCGGGCAGTGCGCGAACAGCCGGCCCGCCGTCCGTGGTGGCCCACAGTCAGTGGCGGGGGAAGATCGCTGGAGGTCCGGTCGATGCATCACCGATGGTTGAGCTCTCGGCCGTCCAAGCGAGGCATACCGCGAACCGCGACAGGATGGGGTCGACCCGAACCACACCCGAGATCCGACGCGCTGTGGCGACCACGGAACGGTCGACGATCGGCGCAGTGCGGGGCATCTTCATGACCGCCACCATCCGACCCGGACGGACGACTCGTACAATTCGGGCGATCCGTATATTTCGGTCAATTGTCGCGATAGAGGCGACGGCGTGGCGCTCCCGCGGACCACGTCCTTGTGGCGGACCGGCTGGGCGGCGTCGTCCCGCGGGTCACGCTCCTGGGGAGGGGCACGCGTGACGGAGACGATGTCGGGGGACGCCCGCGCCTCCGCCGGGTCGAACTTCGTCTCGCGATCCCGGCCCGGCGCGGCGCCCTACCCGCCGCAGACCCGGCCCGGGGCCGCCGGACCGTCGAGCCCCTCCGGACCGACCCCGGGCGGGCAGCCCGGCTGGACCGGGACCGGTGGCCGCCACAGCGTCGCTCGCGCACACTCGGTCGCGGCGCTCGAGAACGTGGCCTACCGGGCGCAGGTCAGCTGGGAGCGCCGCTACGTGCGGCTGCTGATCCTGTTCGACGCGGCGGCCTGCGTGGTCGCCGCCGGGCTGGCGTTCTTCGTGCGGTTCGGCGACCTCGTCGACTTCGAGACCAAGCCGGTGTCGATCAAGCCGTACATCCTGATGACGGTGCTGCTGCCGCTGGCGTGGGTGCTCGCCATGTCGCTGAACCGGGCCTACGAGACCCGGTTCCTCGGCGGCGGGTCGGAGGAGTTCCGCCGGGTGGTCAACGCCGCGGCCAGGTTCACGGCCGCGCTCGCCATCATCTCGTATGCGACCAAGGCCGAGATCGCCCGCAGCTACGTCCTCATCGCGTTCCCCGCGGCGACCCTGCTGTCGGTGGCCGGCCGGGTCATCGGGCGCGGCATCCTGCACCGGATGCGCCGCGCCGGGCGCTGCCTGCACCGGGTCCTCGTGGTCGGGGCCGGCGAGTCCGCCGCCACCCTGGTCCGCCTCGCCCAGCGCGACCCGACCTCCGGCTGGTCCGTGGTCGGCGTCGTGCTCGACCGCTCGCCGGGCCGACACAGCCACGACCGGCCGGAGCGCAGCGGGTTCGACCTGCTCGGGGTGCCGATCGTGGGCACCTCGGAGACTTTGCACACCGCCATCACCGCCACCCATGCCACCACCGTCGCGATCTGCCCACAGATGGACGGCGAGACCTTGCGCCGGGTGCTGTGGACGCTCGAGGGCAGCGACGTCGACGTGCTGGTCTCCTCGGCGCTGACCGACGTGACCGGCCCGCGGATCTCGATCCGCCCGGTGGCCGGGCTGCCCCTGCTGCACATCGAGGAGCCGGAGCTCAGCGGGACCCGCCGGGTCATGAAGGGCGTGTTCGACCGCTGCGTCGCGGGCACGGTGATCCTGCTGTTCCTGCCGGTCCTGCTCGGCCTCGGGATCGCGGTCCGACTGACCAGCCGCGGCCCGGCGCTGTTCAAGCAGACCCGGGTCGGCCGGGGCGGCGAGCACTTCACGATGTTCAAGTTCCGGTCCATGTACGTGGACGCGGAGGCGCGCAAGGCCGAGCTGGAGTCGCGCAACGAGCGGGCCGAGGGCCTGCTGTTCAAGATGCGCGACGACCCGCGGGTCACGCGGGTCGGGAAGTTCCTGCGCAAGTGGTCGCTCGACGAGCTGCCACAGTTGATCAACGTGCTCAACGGCAGCATGTCGCTGGTCGGGCCGCGCCCGCCGCTGCCCTCGGAGGTCGCCCGCTACGAGGACGACGTGCACCGCCGGCTGATGGTGAAGCCCGGCCTGACCGGCCTGTGGCAGATCAGTGGGCGCTCGGACCTGGAGTGGGACGAGTCGGTCCGCCTCGACCTGCGCTACGTGGAGAACTGGTCGCTGGCGATGGACTTCGTTATTCTCTGGCGGACCGTCTTCGCCGTCCTGCGTCGCGANGGCGCCTACTGACCCCGGCCTGACCGGCTACCCGGCCTGACCGGCTACGCGGGGGCGAGCCAGCCGGCGACGCGCAGATGATCGAGGATGCGGTCGACGGCCTCGTCTCCCGACAACTGCGCGGTGTTCACCGTGACGTCGGCATCGGCCGGTTCCTCGTACGGGTCCGACACTCCGGTGAACGCGGGGATGACGCCGGNCCGGGCCTTGGCATACAGGCCCTTGNGGTCGCGCGCCTCGCAGACCTCGAGCGGCGTCGAGACGTGGATCAGGACGAAGCCGCCGCCGGCCGCGTGGACCATCTCGCGGACCTGCGTGCGAACCTCCGCGTAGGGGGCGATCGGCGCACAGACCGCGGTGCCGCCCGCCCCGGCCACCTGCGCGGCGACGAACCCGATGCGGCGCACGTTGGTGTCCCGGTCGGCGCGGGAGAAGCCCAGGCCCTGGGACAGGTGGGTACGCACGACGTCCCCGTCGAGCAGGGTGATCCGCCGTCCGCCCTGCTCGAGCAGCCGGCAGACCAGCAGCCCGGCCAGGGTCGACTTGCCGGAACCGGACAGCCCCGTGAAGAAGATGGTCAGCCCGCGCTGGGACCGCGGGGGGATCGCCCGGGCGAGTTCCGCGGCCACCGCGGGCGGGGTCAGCTCGGCGGGGATCGGCCCCCCGGCGTCGAGCAGTGAGGCCAGCTCCTGGCGGCCGGGCGCGCCGATGGCCGGGCCGATCAGGCTGCCGGACAGGCCGTAGCTGCTGGCCATGTGCGCGCGCTGGGCGGTGAGCCGGGCCAGCCCCTCGGCGTCCCCGTTCGTCGGCGACGCCCCGCCCGCGGCGCCGCTGTCCGGCTCGAGCGGAATGCCCGCCGGTGACAGGCCGGCGGGGGACAGGGCCGCCGGTTCGAAGCCCGCCGGTTCGAAGCCGGCCGGGCCGGGGGCCAGCGGATGGCGCGCGCCGCCGGCGGGTGGCAGGACCGTCGCGCTCATCCCGGGCTCCCGGGGGGTGGCCAGCAGCGACGAGGGGACGGCCGGGACGAGGACCAGCAGGCTGCGGTGGCGCGGCCGGTGGTCGTCGGCGCCCGGGCGGCGGTAGGGGTCGGGCGCCGGCTCGTGCCGGCGGCCCGCGGCGCCCGCCGCGATGGCGTCGGAGGCCACCGCCTCGGAGGCCAGGGTCGCCTCGCTCGGGCGCAGCGGCGCGTCCACGGCGTCCAGCGCGGCCTGCAGGCAGCGGACCCGCAGATGATGCCCGGCGTCCGCCGGGTCGGCGCCGCCCACCGGGGCGAGCACCACGCACCGCTTGCCCTGCCGGGTCAGGGCCCGGATGCGCCCCACGTCCGCGGTGTGCAGCAGGCCGTCGGCCCAGACCGCCCACGCCGCCCCGGCTCCCACCTGCGGACCGGTCCAACCGCGGGCGCGCAGCTCGGCGCGGAGCTGGTCCGGGGTCAGCCGCAGCGCGGGGTGGTCCGGGTGGTGCGGCAGGCGCACCCCGTCCAGCGTGCCGACCAGGCGCACGGTGGACCCGGCCGGGGCCGGGAGCAGCGTGCGCAGGTGCAGGGCGGCGATCATCACCCCCTCCGGGTCGCGCAGGGCGACGGTGGCCCCCGCCGCCAGCGGCTCGGCGTCGGCGGCCGAGACGGCGAGGATCGGCACCGGCACGCCGGCCAGCTCGTCCTCCGCCGGGTAGCCGGGGTTCGGGCCGAAGGCGCCGACGAGCAGCAGCTCCAGCTCGGCGAGCTGCAGCGGCGTCAGGGTAAGCGACGGCCAGCCNAGCGAGGCCGTCGTCAGCTCCGCGGCGCGGTCCGAGGTCACCAGGGACAGCAGGGGATCGTCGGCGGCGGGCCCGTGGGCCGGGCCGGCGGCGCCCACGGCGCCCGGCTTCGGGAGGCGGTCGGGATCGGGATCCGGATGAGAGGTGGCACTCACACCCGCGACCGTAACGGGTGACAGACTCCGTCCCGATGAACACCGACGACACCCGCCGGCCGGCCACCGTCCCCGTCGACATCGCGACAGACGAACTCGACGACGACGTCCTGGCCCGGCGACTGGCCACGGATGCCGGCAAACTGCTGCTCAGAATCCGGGAGGAGGTCGGGTTCGCGGAGCCCGCCACCCTGCGCGACGCCGGCGACGCGCGTTCCCATCAGCTGCTGACCCGGGCGCTGACCCGCCACCGTCCGCAGGACGCGGTGCTGTCCGAGGAGGGCGTCGACGACCCGGCCCGGCTGTCCGCCGAGCGGGTCTGGATCGTCGACCCGCTCGACGGCACCCGCGAGTTCGCCGAACCCGGCCGGTCGGACTGGGCGGTGCACGTCGCGTTGTGGCGCGCCGGCGAGCTCATCGCCGGCGCGGTCGCCCTGCCGGCGCTGAACGTGACGCTGTCGGCCGGCGGCGATCCCCCGGCCGCGGCCCGGCCCGCCGCGGCGCGCCCGCCGCGGATCGTCGCCAGCCGCACCAGGGCGCCCCGTATCGTCGGGGAGGTCGCCGAAGCTCTGGGCGCCAGCATCGTCCCGATGGGGTCGGCCGGGGCGAAGGCCGCCGCGGTCATCCGCGGCCAGGCGGAGATCTACCTGCACGCCGGCGGGCAGTACGAGTGGGATTCGGCGGCCCCGGTGGCGGTCGCGCGGGCGGCGGGTCTGCATACCAGCCGCCTCGACGGCACCCCGCTGCGGTACAACCAGCCCGACCTGTTGCTGCCCGACCTGGTCATCTGCGAGGCGACCCTGGCCCCGGCGGTGCTCGCGGCGATTCAGGCGGCAGATCCGCAGCGGTAGGACCACGCCCGGTGGCCGCCCGACGTTGCGGGCGGCGTGGCCGGACGCAGACCGCGACCGTCGGGTGCCCATCGTGCGACACGTGTGTCGCGATGGGGGAATTGGGTCGCGGGTGAGCCGGTTAACGTCGACGAAACCGCCGGTGGGAGGGCGGGTCGGCTACTTTGGACTGATACATCGGCGAGACGAGGGGTTTTCGCGTGCCTGTCACGGGTTACGAGCTCACCCACCTGCAGATGCTCGAGGCCGAGGCCATCCACATCTTCCGTGAGGTGGCGGCCGAGTTCGAACGTCCCGCGCTGCTGTTCAGCGGCGGGAAGGACTCGATCGTCATGCTGCGGGTGGCCGAGAAGGCGTTCTGGCCCGCGAAGCTGCCCTTCCCGCTGTTGCACATCGACACCGGCCACAACTTCGACGAGGTCCTGGAGTTCCGGGACCGCCGCGCGGCCGAGCTCGGCGCCCGCCTCGTGGTCGGCTCCGTGCAGGCGGCGATCGACGCCGGTGAGCTCACCGAGGACACCCGGCCCGGGGCCTCCCGCAACCAGCTCCAGACGCCGGTGCTGCTCGACTCGATCACCGACAACCGGTTCGACGCGGTGTTCGGTGGCGCCCGCCGCGACGAGGAGAAGGCCCGCGCCAAGGAGCGGGTGTACTCCTTCCGGGACGAGTTCGGCCAGTGGGATCCCAAGAACCAGCGCCCCGAGCTGTGGTCGCTGTACAACGGCCGGCATCGCCCCGGCGAGCACATCCGGGTCTTCCCGCTGTCGAACTGGACCGAGCTGGACATCTGGCGCTACATCGCCCAGGAGCGCCTGGAGATCCCCTCGATCTACTATGCGCACAGCCGCGAGACCTTCGAGCGTGACGGCATGCTGCTCGCGGTCACCCCACTGACCCAGCCGCGCGCCGGTGAGGCCGTGGTTCCCCGCCAGGTCCGCTACCGCACGGTTGGTGACATCACCTGCACCGGCGCGGTCGAGTCGACCGCGGCGACCGTCGACGAGGTCATCGCCGAGGTCGCGGCGACGCGGATCACCGAGCGGGGTGCGACCCGGGCCGACGACCGGGTCAGCGAAGCGGCGATGGAGGACCGGAAGCGGGAGGGGTACTTCTGATGGCCGAGCTGCTGCGCGTCGCGACCGCGGGGTCGGTCGACGACGGGAAGTCGACGTTGATCGGCCGGCTCCTCTACGACACGAAGTCGCTGTTCACCGACCAGCTCGCCGCCGTCGAGCGGACCAGCCGGGAGCGCGGCGACGGCTACGTCGACCTCGCGCTGCTCACCGACGGCCTGCGGGCCGAGCGGGAGCAGGGCATCACCATCGACGTCGCCTACCGCTACTTCGCCACCCCACGGCGATCGTTCATCCTCGCGGACACCCCGGGGCACGTGCAGTACACCCGCAACATGGTCACCGGTGCCTCGACCGCCGACCTCGCGTTGCTGCTCGTGGACGCACGCAAGGGCATCGTCGAACAGACCCGCCGGCACGCGTTCCTGGCCTCCCTGCTGCGGGTGCCCCATCTTGTGCTCTGCGTGAACAAGATGGACCTCGTCGACTTCGACCGGGAGGTCTTCGAGCAGATCAAGGAGGATTTCCGGCGCTTCGCGGCGAAGCTGGAGATCGTCGACGTCGCCACGATCCCGGTGTCCGCACTGACCGGTGACAACGTGGTGTCCCGTTCGCCGAGCACGCCCTGGTACGACGGCAGCTCGCTGCTGCACCACCTGGAGGAGCTGCACATCGCCTCCGACCGCAACCTGATCGACGTGCGGTTCCCGGTGCAGTGGGTGGTCCGGCCGCGCAGCGAGGAGCTGCACGACTACCGCGGCTACGCCGGGCAGGTCGCCGGCGGCGTGCTCAAGCCCGGCGACGACGTCATCGTGCTGCCGTCCGGGCTGACCTCGCGGGTCGCCGGGATCGACACCTACGACGGGCCGGTCGAGGAGGCGTTTCCCCCGATGTCGGTCATCGTCCGGCTGGAGGACGACCTCGACGTCTCCCGCGGGGACCTGATCGCCCGGCCGAACAACCAGCCGACGGTCGGGCAGGACCTCAACCTGATGGTGTCCTGGATGGTCGATGCGCCGCTGCGCCGCCGGGCCCGGGTCGGGATCAAGCACACCACCCGATCGGTGCGGGCGATGGTCACCGACGTCTGCTACCGCGTCGACATCGACACGCTGCACCGTGACGAGAGCGTCGAGACGCTGGGCCTCAACGACATCGGCCGGATCGCGCTGCGGACAACCACGCCGCTGTGCTACGACCCGTACCGCCGCAACCGCAACACGGGCAGCGTGCTGCTCATCGACGAGGCGACCGGAACCACCCTCGGTGCCGGAATGATCCTCTAGCGGTACCCGGCCCGCCGCAGCGACCCGGCGGGGCGCATGGGGCAGTTCGGATCGTCATCCGCTCGGCCGCAGCGCCTCGTCCGGCGGGACCCGCGTCTCGCCGAGCGCGGCCGCCCCGGCCAGGACGGGCAGCCGGTCGTTGTTGGCGACCAGCGCCGGACTTTCCAGCCAGGCGAGGTAGGCGCCCCGTTGCGCCGGCGTCATCGCCGCGCTCGGTCGGGGATCGCCGGTGGCGTCGAGGAAATCCGTCGTCGGACCGGTGATGTAGCCGTCGACACGCGGATCTCCGGTGTACACCCGCCGCCGCCCGTCGCTGTCGGTCACCGTGATCGGCCGCAGCGGATCCTCGCCACGGCGCGCCCAGAGCTGGCGGGCGCTCGCCTCGTAGGCCGCGGCCCACCCCGAGCCGAGCCGAGAGGCCTCCCGCAGCCGGGCGAGGATCCACGCCGGCCGGGTGGTGGACACGTCGCGGTAGCGCTGCCGGACGAGGGCCTCGACCATGTCCACCGTGATCCCGACGCCGAGATGGGTGAACGTGGCGACCGGATCCGTCGGGTCGATCGACGTGACCACCGTGCCGAGCAGGTCGAGGATCACCGCCTGCCGCCGGCGATGGGCGGACCCGGCGTCGGCGTGTTCGCGCAGCACCGCGTCGGCGGCGTCGCCGAGGGCGTCGGTGAAGAACGCCTGCGCCCGGGCACCCCGCAGGTAGCCCAGTGCCCGCGGGCTCGACGGGTAGCCGCCGGCCCCGGCGTTCCAGCCCCGCGTGCGCCCCGCCACCCGCTCGTCGACACCGATCGCGTAGGCCGCGGCGTCCCGCCCGAGCATCCCGGCGAGCGCACCGCCGCGCAGGCTTTCCCGCAGCAGCGCCCGCCACGCCGCGACCGGGACCTGCCGGGCGGCGGATGCCGTCGTCGCCGGGGAGACCGGCCCGGGGACGACCGCCGTCACCGCGTCGTACATCTCCTCCAGGTAGGTGTGCAGCGCGGGGACGAAGGCAGCGCGCAGGTGCGGCGGCAGGGCCGGGCCGTCGGCGGCGTGCACGGCCCTGGCGAGGCGGGCGACGAAGTCCGCCGAGCCGCGCGGATCCGCCCGCCGGGCCGCCGGGCCGCCGGCCGCGGCGAGCAGCCCGGACCACGCTCGCGCGGTCGCGTCGTCGAGACCGACCGCCACCGGCAGATCCAGGTCCGCGACCGCGGCGCCAGCCAGAACCGCCTTGACGTACCGGGTGGCGAACCGGGCCGCCAGCCCCGGTTCACCGGCGATCGCCGCCAGCAACGCGACCCGGTAGCCTCGGTCCGCCGTCGCGTTGCGCAGCACACCCGCCACCTGACCGTCCGCCGGCGCCCGCCGAACCGCCGGCCCGGACCCCGGGCCGAAGGCCAGCCGGCCCAGCCGGTCGAGCAGCGCGCCGTCGATGCGGTCGGCCGTCAGCAGCGGTGTCAGCAGCACGGTCTCGGCACGGTCGTGACGTCCCCGGGTGTTGAACCGGCCCAGCCAGGAGTCGTCGAGCGTCCGGCCGCGGCTGTAGGCGGCGAAGGTTCGGCCGAGAATCTCCTCGGCGTCGCGCCGGTTCACCCCGGACGGTGGTGCCGGCCGGTTGACCATCGGCCCGCGGGAGCGTCCCGCCACCCCGGCGAGCAGGCGCGCGAGCCCGGCCGGCCCGAGCGCGTCGTAGAAGCCGGCGACGAAGTCGGGGTCGCGGCCTCGCGTGCGCAGCGCGCTCACCGCCTCCCGCAGGCTGGCCGCGGGTGCGTCGCCGCCTCCCGGCGCGTGGCCGCCCGGTGATCCCAGCCGCCGCCCGGCGCCGGCACCGTTGGCGCGGGCCGGACGTCCCGCCGACCCGGCGGGACGGCCGGCCGCGTCGTCCGCTCCCGCCGGGCTGCCGCCGGACAGCAGCGAGCGGGCCGCGGTCCGACCCGCGGCGCGTGTCGCCGGTCCACCGCCTGCGACGGGGACGGCTCCGAAACCGGCAGCGGTGTCCGCCCCGGGACCAGCCCCATCGCTGGGACGGGCTCCATCGTCGGCATCGGCGTCGGCGTCGGCGTCGGAATCGGGACGGATGAAGGCCCCGTGGAGGGATCCCGTGGCTATGACGGGTTGGGCGGCAGGACCGGGTTGGGTGGCGAGGCCGGGGTGGTTGTCCAGGAGCGACCGGGAGTGCTGCACGGCCGGCGCGATGATGGCCGCCGAGGGCAGGAGCGACCGCCCCGCGTCGTCGGCGCCCTCGGCCAGCGCGAGCCGGCGGCGCAGCATCGCGGCGTCGGCGTCGAGCTCGTCGCCGAGCCGGGCCAGCCGTGCCGCCCAGCCAGCCGGGCCGCCGACCTGCGCCAGGGCGTGGGCGACGATCCGCGCGCCGGTGTGCAGGGCTTCGCCGGCGGACCGTACCGCGGCCGCGAGTGTGTGCAGCCGGGCGGGATCGAAGGCCACCCGGTTGCCGCCCGTACCGTGCCCGGAGGAATGGCCCGCGGCGAGGTGAACGGGATCACCGAAGCTCGGCACGGCGTCAGCCGATCGCCCGTGGCGGGGCGCCGGGCGCCGTCGACGGCCCGGCCGGGCCCGAGCTGGCCTGCTCGCAGACCAGCAGGCAGCGGTCGAGCAGAGCGGTCGCCTCGGCGGCGAGATGCCGAACCCGGCCGGCCCACTGCTGCGCCGCCCGGCCGTCCCACGCGCCGGCACCGGCGGCCGCGACCCGGTCCAGGGCGGTCATGATGTCCCGCCGGGTGCGCGCCACCGCACCGGCCGCCGTCGTCCGGGCTCCATCGAAGATCGTCATCCGCACACCACCGCCGTCGGGGTCAGGTTCGGTGCGGCGACGCTAACAACTCGCCGACGGGTCGCGCTGATCGTCCTTGGATCCTGTGGATGACGGCTGTGGGAACCGCCGACCTGTGGATAAAGCGGGTGCCACCCCGACCCCGCTATCTCGACCGGGCGCGGACGGGCCCGGCGCGGGGCGGCCTCAGCGCTGGTAGCGCAGGAAGAGATTGCCGTCCTCGGCGAGCACCTGGACCAGCCGCATCGTGGCCGGCTCGGGCCATGGCGGGCCCTCCACGATGCCCATGCGGCCGGGGCCGGCGAGCATCGGCGCCACGGTCAGGCACAGCTCGTCGAGCAGACCGGCGCCGGCAAGCTGGGCGTGCAGCAGCGGCCCGCCCTCCGTGAGCACCCGGGTCATCCCCCGTTCGGCCAGGGCTGCGAGGGCCGCCGCCGGGTCGACGGTCGTGTCGCCGCAGAGGACGACCTCGGCGACCGCCGCGAGCGCCTGCCGCTTGGCCGGGGGAGCAGCGTCGCAGGTGAGGATGATGGGCCGGACCTCGGCGTCGAACAGCCGGGCGCCGGGATCGAGGCCCGCGGTCGCGGTGACCACGGCGATCGGGGGGACGGCGGCGAGCCCCGCGGCCTGCCGCCGGTCCCGCCGTTCGGGCGGGACGATCACCGGCCCGTAGTTCTCGTGGCGTGCGGTGCCGGCGCCGACGAGCACCACGTCGCTGAGCCAGCGCAGCAGCCGGAAGACCTGCCTGTCCGCCTCGCCGCCCAGCGGGCCGGACCGCCCACCCACCTCCGCGGCGCCGTCGACGGAGCTGACGAAGTTCGCCCGGACGTAGCTGGTCTGCCCGGCTGCGGGCGGATAGGCGTAGGCCTCGTCGAGATCGACCTCGGCCGCCTTCGCCACGACCTCGTCGCCGGCGGCGGCGGCGGGATCGTCCGCTCCGGCGCCGGCGGCCTCCGGCGTCGTCGGCGCCGCGACCGGCGCGGGCGTGCCTGGGCTGTCGGCGGGGCCGGGAACCGGGAGGATGCGTCGCACCGAGCCGACTGTAGCCGGTCGGCGAGGGGTCACCCGGCTCGTCCCGTCCCGCGACATACGGCCATCCAGCCTGTTCGCACTGCCCCGACCGGCGGCTCTGCGACCCGTGCGCACGGCGGCTCTGCGACCCGTGCGCATAGCCCCGACGGGCGGCTGTGCGACCCCCGTGCGCACTGTCTCGACCGGCCGGGCACTGTGAGTTCGGTCCCGGCTGCGCACGGCGGGCGGCCCGCCCCGACCTGCTCCGTAGGCTGGCGTGGTGGTGCAGCGCCTCGTCGACCGCCAGCCGCAGCCGCGACCCGACGATCTGGTCGCCGCGCTCGTCCCACCGCCGCGCTTCGACGCCGTCCGCTTTGCCGGCTACCTGCCCGACCCCGCGGAACCGAGCCAAAGCGCCGCGGTCACCGCCCTGTCCGTGTTCGCCGGCCGGGTGAACGCGGCCCCCGGTGGGGGTGGCGGCTCCGTCGGCGGGGCCCGGAGCGGCTGGTCGGGGCTGTTCGGCCGCGGCGCCCGTGGAGCCCGGTCGGGTGGTGCGGCCCGCGGGGCGGGAGTGGCCCGGCCGGGGGTGTACCTCGACGGCGGGTTCGGCGTCGGCAAGACGCACCTGCTCGCCTCGCTGTGGCACGCGGTGGCGGGCCCGAAGGCCTACGGCACGTTCGTCGAACTCACCTCGCTGGTGGGAGCGCTCGGCTTCGCGGCGACCGTGCGCGCCCTCGGCGGGATGCGGCTGCTCGCCATCGACGAGTTCGAACTCGACGATCCGGGCGACACGGTGCTCGTGTCGACCCTGCTGACCCGCCTCGCCGACGCCGGCGTCGCGCTGGCCGCGACGAGCAACACCCAGCCGGAGGATCTCGGCGCCGGCCGGTTCGCCGCGGCCGACTTCCTGCGCGAGATCCAGGGCCTGGCCGCCCGCTTCGACGTCCTGCGCGTCGACGGCACCGATTATCGGCACCGAGGACTGCCGCCCCCGCCCCCGCCCTGCGCCGACGGCGAGGTCGCGGCGCTCGCCGCCGCCCACGAGGGGGCCAGCGAGGACGGGTTCGCGGCGCTGTGCGCGCATCTCGCCGGGCTGCACCCGTCCCGCTACGGGGCGCTCGTCGACGGGGTGCGGCTGGTCGCGTTGCACGGCGTGGCGCCGGTCGCCGACCAGGCCGTGGCGCTGCGGGTCGTGGTGCTCGCCGATCGGCTCTACGACCGGTCGATTCCGGTCGTCGCCTCGGGCGTCGGACTGGAGGAGCTGTTCGGCGCGGAGCTGCTCGCCGGGCCGCATCGCAAGAAGTACCAGCGGGCGGTGTCGCGCCTTGCCGCGCTCGCCCGCGACGGCGCCCGCCTCATCGCCGCCGCCTGAGCCCACCGGACGCACCGACCGCACGCCCGCGTCCGGCGCGCTCCCCTGGACTGACTGGTCGGATCCACCCGCAGCTTCGGCCTGAGCCGGCTGCCCGCCGGGGCGGACGGACATCGGGGACCGGACCGCCGCGCTCGTCGGTGGACCCTGCGACGATGGACGCATGGGAACCTACGTCGTGCTGCTCGTCATGGTGTTGTTGGTGGGGCTGGCAGTGCTCGGCGGGCTGTATTTCCTGCTGTCCCGCGACCGCCTCCGACGATGACCGGCAGGCAGGCGATGACCGGCAGGCAGGCGATGACCGGCGGGCGGACGGCGGCGCCGTTCAGCCGGCGGGTGGCAGCAGGCGGGTGATGACGACGGACTCGCCGTCGAGCTCGACCCGGCCGGGCATGTAGGTGAAGCCGGGGGCCGAGGCCGCCGGCGCGTCGAACGGGACGCCGTCGAGCGGCACCGTCTGCCGCTGCGACGCCAGGTTGACGACGATCGCCACGTCCCCGCGCCGCACCACCAGCCAGCGGGCCTCCTCGTCGAAGGTGCACTCGACCGACGCCCAGGCCGGATCCGTCAGCGCCGGCAGCTTGCGGCGCAGCCCGATGAGCCGGCGGTGCCAGTCCAGCAGGCTGCCGTGGCCCGGGCGGGTCGGCTCGGACCAGTCCAGCTTTGACCGTTCGAACGTCGCCGGATCCTGCGGGTCGGGGACGTCGTCGGGTCCCCAGCCGTGCTCGGCGAACTCGGCGCGCCGCCCCTCCCGCACCGCGTCGCCGAGTCCGGGGGCGAGGTGGTCGGTGAAGTACTGCCAGGGGGTGTGCGCCCCCCATTCCTCGCCCATGAACAGCATCGGGGTCAGCGCCGAGGTGAGCAGCAGGGCCGCGCCGATCCGCAGCAGCCCGTCGCTGAGCTGCGCCGACGACCGGTCCCCCACCGCTCGGTTGCCGATCTGGTCGTGGTTCTGCAGGAAGGTGACGAACCGGTAGGCCGGCGTCGTCGGCGGCATCGGCCGGCCGTGGGAACGGCCGCGGAACGTCGAGTAGCCGCCCTCGTGCACGAAACCCTGCGTCAGCGCGTGGGCGAGCGTCGAGATCGACCCGAAGTCGACGTAGTAGCCCTGCCGTTCGCCGGACAGCGTCGCCCACAGCGCGTGGTGGGCGTCGTCGCACCACTGGCCGTCCAGGCCGTATCCGCCGGCCTCGGGCGCCACCACCAGTTTGGGGTCGTTGAGGTCGGACTCGGCGACGACGAACAGCGGCCGGCGCATCTGCGCCCCGAGCCGGTGCACCGACTCGGCGATCTCCTCGAGCAGGTGCAGCGCCCGGCTGTCCTGGAAGGCGTGCACGGCGTCCAGGCGCAGCCCGTCGCAGTGGAAGTCCCGCAGCCAGGACAGCGCGCTGTCGAGGATGAAGGCGCGGACCTCGTCCGACCCGGGCGCGTCGAGGTTGACCGCCGGCCCCCACGGGGTGATGTACCGGTCGGTGAAGTAGGGCCCGAACTGCCCCAGGTAGTTCCCGTCCGGGCCGAGGTGGTTGTAGACGACGTCCATGATCACGCCGATGCCGCGGGCGTGCGCCGCGTCGACGAACCGCTTCAGGCCCTCCGGGCCGCCGTAGGGCTCGTGCACGGCGAACAGGCCGACCCCGTCGTAGCCCCAGCCGTGGTGCCCCGGGAAGGCGTTGACCGGCAGCAGCTCGACGGCGTCGATGCCGAGCTCGGCGAGGTGGTCGAGCCTGCCGATCGCGGCGTCGAAGGTGCCCTCCGGGGTGAACGTCCCGACGTGCAGCTCGTAGAGCACGCTGCCGGCCAGCGCGATGCCCCGCCAGCTCGCGTCCGACCAGTGGAACGTCGCGTGGTCGACCAGCCGGGACCGGCCGTGCACTCCCGCCGGCTGCCAGACCGAGCGGGGATCGGGCAGCTCCTCGGTGCCCCCGTCGAGTACGAACGCGTAGTCCGTGCCGTGCTTCGCGGAGGGGACGTTCACCCACCACCAGCCCCGCCGCCCGGCGGACATCTCATGGGTGGCGTCGCCGGCGGAACCCGCCACGACCAGGCTGACCGTCTTCGCGTCCGGGGCCCACAGCCGGAAGGTGCTCATAGCTCCTGTCTACCTTCCGCCGCCGGCCGACATGCCGTGTCCGTGACAACGGCCCCCACCGAAGGTGCCCGCAGGACCCGGTTTCACCGGGCGGGACGGCCCCCTGTGACCGGTCTCATGGCAGCGGACACGCCAGGTGAGATCCGTGATCAGCGTCCAGGGGCGCGCGCCGCCCCGCCCCGTGCGGACGCTCGACGGTGGCGAAGGTCGATCCGGAGGAGGGGCCCGTTCGCGCCGGGTCAGGAGCGGGCGTCCGGGTCAGGAGCGGACGAGGAGGCTGACGGGGAAGTCGCGCAGCAGGCGCAGGACGTAGGCGGTGCCGCCGTCGTGCTTGCGGCCGGTCAACACGTCGGTCCAGCGGCCCTCGGGCAGGGGGATGGTCGTGTCGCGCCAGCCGCCGCCGCGGCGCAGGCCGAGGACCAGGCGGGGCACGACGGTGACCACCGACTCGGAGCGGGCGAAGGCGACCACGTTCTCCGCGGCCGAGCCGGACGCCCACAGCGGCCGGTAGGTGGCCCGGTCGCCGAACCACTCGGGGTGCTCGCGGCGGGTCCGTAGCGTCCGGGCGACGACGAGCAGCTTCGCGGCGCCGGAGTCGTCGAGCAGCGGCGGGCGCCGCGGCGCGCCGGTGTCCGCGCCCGGCTCGGCGCCGAGCTCGGCGAGCAGCTTCGTCCGGTCGCCGTAGTTCACCGGGCGGCGGTTGTCCGGATCGACCAGGGACAGATCCCACAGCTCCTGGCCCTGGTACACGTCCGGGACGCCGGGGACGGTGAGCTGGAGCAGCTTCTGGGCCAGCGAGTTCTGCCGGCCGAGCTCGACGAGGGTGCCGACGTAGCCGGTGAGCACGGCGAGGAACTCCTCGTCCTCCAGCACCGACTCGATGTAGTTCGTCAGCGCCGCCTCGTAGGCGGGGTCCTGGTCGGTCCAGCTCGTGTAGACCTTCGCCTCGCGGACGGCCTTGAGCATGTACTGGGTCGCCCGCTCGGTGGACAACGGCCAGGCGCCGACGAGGGTCTGCAGCAGGAAGTAGGCGGTGGACCGGTCCGGCCAGCCCTGCTCGGTGTCGCGGTGGCGCTCGCCGAGGCGGACCAGGCGGCCGGCCACCTCCGCCCAGCCGCGGGGGTCCTCCGAGAGGACGGCGAGGCGGGCGCGGACGTCCTCGGAGCGCTTCGTGTCGTGCGTGGACAGGGTGGTCATCGTCAGCGGCCAGCTGCGCTGCACGGTCAGGTTCGCCTCGTGGAACTCGGTGACGGCGCTGCGCGGATGCCCGGTGGTGAACGCCGGGAACCGCGCCGGGTCGCCGCCGACCTCGTTGAGAGCGATGAGCCGGGAGTAGCGGTAGAACGCGGTGTCCTCGATGCCCTTGGCCATCACCGGGCCGCAGGTCTGCTGGAAGCGCATGACGAACTCGGGCGGACCGCTCAGGGCCAGGTCCTCGATCAGGTCGACCTCGGTGGAGCGGCCGGGCAGGTAGGACCGGGCCTGCTCGCAGGCCCGCACCACGTGGCCGCGCGCCTCCAGGCTCGGGGTGCCGTCCGGACGGATGTAGGCCCGGTAGACGTCGAAGGCGGCCAGCACCTCGCACAGCGCCTCGCGCAGCCCGGTGCGGGTGAGGTCCGCGCGGGCCTCCCGGGCCTCGCCGAGGGCGAGCGCGGTCAGCCGGTCGACCTCGGGCTGCAGCACGCCGGCGAGCACGTCGAGCTTCGCGGCCCGGGCCTCGGCCTCGTAGTCGGGATCGGCGCGGGTGATCTCCTGGTAGAGCACGGCGAGGGGATGCCCGGCGACGGGATCGAGGAACAGCCGGGTCAGCCGGGCGATCCCCTCGTAGCCGGTGGTGCCGTCGCAGGCCCAGGTGTCCGGCAGATCCTCGTCGTGCTCCAGGATCTTCTCGACGACGGTCCACACCCCGCCGGAGGCGTCGGCCAGCCGCCGCAGNTAGCCCTCCGGGTCGGCCAGGCCGTCCGGGTGGTCGATCCGCAGCCCCTCGAACGTGCCCGCCCGGACCTGCTCGATGAGCAGCCGATGGGTGGCGGCGAAGACGTCGGGTTCCTCCTGGCGCAGCCCGGCGAGGGTGGTGATGTCGAAGAAGCGGCGGTAGTTCAGTTCGCTCGCGGCGACCCGCCACCAGCACAGCCGGTAGTACTGGGCGTCCAGGGTCGCGGCGACGTCGTCGGGGTCGGCGGTGCCGGGCGCGGTCGGCAGCACGTGGTCGTAGTAGACGACGACCCACGCGCCCTCGGTGTCCTGCTCGACGGAGATCTCCCCGGCGGCCAGGCAGTCCGCGAGGCCGGCGCCGAGGATCGGGACCAGCACCCGGCCCGGATTGTCGGGGGCGNCCCAGTCGATGTCGAACCAGGTGGCGTAGGGGGATTCGGGGCCCTCCCGCAGCACCGACCACCAGGCCGCGTTCGCCGCCTCCGGGGTGACGGACATGTGGTTCGGGACGACGTCGACGACGATCCCGAGGCCGGCCTTGCGGCACGCGGCGGCCAGCCGGCGCAGGCCGCCCGTCCCGCCGAGCTCGGGGTTGATCTGGCCGTGCTCGACGACGTCGTAGCCGTGCGTCGAGCCGGGGGCGGCCTCCAGCACCGGCGACAGGTACAGGTGCGACACGCCGAGCGCGGCCAGGTAGGGGACGACCACGGCCGCGTCGGTGAGGGAGAAGTCCAGGTTGAGCTGGAGCCGGTAGGTCGAGGTCGGGACCACTCGCTCGCCTCTGGAGCCGCCCGGCGGCGGGGCGGTCGGCTCAGTCGACACGGCGCAGCACGACCGTCGAACGGGCGTCGATCTCGATCGGGTCACCGGCCTTGACCACCTTGCCCACGTCGGTGGGGTCCAGGGCGGTGTGGGCCAGGGGGATGACCTCCAGGGTGGCGTCGATCTCCGCGGTGGACTTGCGGGTGTCGATGACCGTCTCCCAGGTCGCGCCGAAGCTCGGCGCCGGCACCCGGAAGGCGACCGGCTCGAAGTGGGCGTTGAAGTAGAGCAGGAAGGAGTTGTCAGTGATCGGCTGGCCGAGCGCGTCCGGGTCCGGGATGCCCTCCCCGTTGAGGTAGACGCCCAGGGAACGGGCCGTGCCGGACTCCCAGTCGGTGTCGGACATCTCGGATCCGTCCGGCCGCAGCCAGACGATGTCCTTCTTGGCCGGGTCGTCGCCCGCGGCCGGGTCGTCGCCCGCGGCGCCGCGGGCCGCGGCGCCCTGCCCGCGCAGGGAGATCCCCTGGAAGAACCGGCGGCGGCGGAAGATCGGGTGGTCCTTGCGGAGCCTGGACAGCAGGCCGACGAACTCGACCAGGTCCGCGTTGCGCTCGGCATCCGCCCAGTCCAGCCAGGAGATCGGGTTGTCCTGGCAGTAGGCGTTGTTGTTGCCGTGTTGGGTGCGCCCCATCTCGTCTCCGGCGACCAGCATCGGCACCCCCTGGGACAGCAGTAGCGTCGTGAGCAGGTTACGGGTTTGCGCGGTTCGCAGGGACAATACGTCCGGGTCGTCGCTCGGCCCCTCGACTCCGCAGTTCCAGGATCGGTTGTCGTCGGATCCGTCCCGGTTGTCCTCGCCGTTGGCCTCGTTGTGCTTCTCGTTGTACGAGACGAGGTCGCGCAGCGTGAACCCGTCGTGGGCGGTGATGAAGTTGATCGACGCCCAGGGGCGCCGCCCGCTGTTCTCGTACAGGTCGCTGGACCCGGTGAGCCGGGAGGCGAACTCGGCGATGCCGTGGTCCTGGCCACGCCAGAAGTCACGGACGGTGTCGCGGTACTTGCCGTTCCACTCCGTCCACAGCGGGGGGAAGTTCCCGACCTGGTAGCCGCCCTCGCCGAGGTCCCACGGCTCGGCGATCAGCTTGACCTGGGAGACGACCGGGTCCTGCTGGACCAGATCGAAGAACGACGACAGCCGGTCGACGTCGTAGAACTCCCGCGCCAGCGTCGCGGCCAGGTCGAAGCGGAAGCCGTCGACGTGCATGTCGGTCACCCAGTACCGCAGCGAGTCCATGATCAACTGCAGGACGTGGGGGTGGCGCACCCGCAGGCTGTTGCCGGTGCCCGTGTAGTCCATGTAGTAGCGGGGGTCGTCGTCCACGAGGCGGTAGTAGGCGGCGTTGTCGATGCCGCGGAAGCACAGCATCGGCCCCATGTGGTTGCCCTCGGCGGTGTGGTTGTAGACGACGTCGAGGATCACCTCGATCCCGGCCTCGTGCAGGTTCTTGACCATGCCCTTGAACTCCTGCACCTGCCGGCCGTGGCCGCCGGAGGCGGAGTAGCCGTTGTGCGGGGCGAGGAACGCGATCGAGTTGTAGCCCCAGTAGTTGCGCAGGTTCTTGCTGACCAGGTGCTCGTCGTGGACGAACTGGTGCACGGGCAGCAGCTCGATCGCGGTGANGCCGAGCTTGCGGTAGTGGTCGATCATCAGCGGGTGGGCGACGCCGGCGTAGGTGCCGCGGTACTCCTCGGGCAGCCCGGGATGGTTCTTGGTCAGCCCGCGGACGTGCGCCTCGTAGAACACCGACTCGTTGTAGGGCGTGCGCGGCGGACGGTCGCCGTTCCAGTCGAAGAACGGGCTGATCACGACCGACTTCATCATGTGNGGGCCGGAGTCGGCGTCGTTGACGCTGTCCGGGTCGCCGAAGGTGTACGGGAACACCGCCTGGTCCCAGGCGACCTCGCCGTCGACGGCCTTCGCGTACGGGTCGAGCAGCAGCTTGTGCGGGTTGCACCGGGTGCCGTGGGCGGGGTCGTAGGGGCCGTGGACCCGGTAGCCGTAGCGCTGCCCCGGCCCGACCGTGGGCAGGTACGCGTGCCAGACGAAGGCGTCGACCTCCTTGAGATCGACCTGCTCCTCCTTGCCCGTGTCGTCGAACAGGCAGAGCTGGACCCGGTCGGCGATCTCCGAGAAGAGCGCGAAATTCGTCCCCGACCCGTCATATGTGGCGCCCAGGGGATAAGGGCTGCCCGGCCATACCTGCGACATACGAACGAAGCCTACGGCCAGGACGGATGCTCTGATCCGGGGGCGCGCGAAATGTGAGGTCAGAGCTTCGCCGATCATTGAGGTTTCATTGATCGGCTGCTGACGGCCGGGCCTAGCATGGAGACATGGCCGACTGGGCGATCTGGGTCGTCGTCGCCGGCGCCCTGCTCGTCGGCGAGCTGTTCACGCTGGACCTGACGCTGGTGATGTTCTCGCTGGCGGCCCTGGTGGGCGCCGCCGTCGCGCTGCTGGGCGTCGATGCGGCCTGGCAGATCGTCGGGTTCGTCGTGGCGGCCGGTGGCTTCGGCCTCGGGCTGCGCCCGGTGGCCCGCCGGCACCTGCAACGCGCTCCCGAACTGCGCACCGGCGCGGAGGCGCTCGTGGGGGAGCGGGCGCTGGTGCTGGAACAGGTCAGTGGCGAGGGCGGCCGGGTGAAGATCAAGGGGGAGGTCTGGTCGGCCCGGTCGTACCCGACCACGACCGTGCTGGAGGTCGGCAGCCAGGCGCACGTCCTGCGCATCGACGGAGCGACAGCCATCGTGCACCGATTCGAGATCTGACCCCACGGCCCGGCGTTCCCGGCGTCGGCGGGGTCACGGAAAGGCCCGCGGGTCCGACTGGGAGGGGTACGTCATGGCAGGTGTCATCGTCGCCGTGGTGGTCGCGGCGGTAGTGCTGATCTTTCTGGCGCGGGCGGTGCGGATCGTGCCGCAGGCGCGGGCGATGGTGGTGGAACGCCTCGGCCGGTACCACCGCACCCTCACCCCGGGCCTCGCGATCGTGGTCCCCTTCGTCGACCGGGTGCGCGACCGCATCGACCTGCGTGAGCAGGTGGTCAGCTTCCCGCCGCAGCCGGTGATCACCGAGGACAACCTCGTCGTCGGGATCGACACGGTGATCTACTTCCAGGTCACCGATCCGCGGGCGGCCACCTACGAGATCGCCAACGTCATCCGCGCCATCGAGCAGCTCACCGTCACCACGCTTCGCAACGTCATCGGCGGGATGAACCTGGAGGCCACCCTCACCTCTCGCGACCAGATCAACGGTCAGCTACGCGGCGTGCTCGACGAGGCCACCGGCAAGTGGGGCATCCGGGTCAACCGGGTGGAGCTCAAGGCCATCGACCCGCCGCGTTCCATCCAGGACTCGATGGAGAAGCAGATGCGGGCCGAGCGGGATCGCCGCGCGGCGATCCTGACCGCCGAGGGCGTGAAGCAGAGCGAGATCCTGCGGGCCGAGGGGGAGAAGCAGGCGGCGATCCTACGGGCCGAGGGCGAGCGCGAGGCGCAGATCCTCACCGCCGAGGGCGAGGCGAAGGCCATCGGCACGGTGTTCCGGGCGATTCACGAGGGCGACGCCGACCAGAAGCTGCTGGCCTACCAGTATCTGCAGACGCTGCCGCAGATCGCCCAGGGCCAGGCGAGCAAGCTGTGGATCGTGCCGAGCGAGCTGACCGGCGCGCTCGGCGGCCTCGGCGGTCTGCTGGGCGCCGGCGGGTCGGCCACCGCCCAGGACGGCGCGCCCGCCCGCGGCGGGCCCAACGGGGCCGCGCCGCAGCGGCCGTATCCCGCGTCGGATTGACCCGCCCGGATGAACCATCCACGAGGCGGGGATGGTGGTTGCCCCGAACCGGCGTTCCGCCCAATTAGTCATACTTCCGGAGGGGGGTGGGGCTAGTCCGCCGAGCCGGACCATGGGACGATTTCAGCAAGCCATACGGGGGCGGGTCGACAGGCGCAGGGGAAGGCGTCCCTCGTCGACGGAGGTCCCGCGTGGTCGCAATGTCCTCGACAGCTCGTGAGCTGTCATCCGGCTCGTCGTCCTTCGCCGTGCCGGGCAAGCTGGCGGTGCTCGCCTGTCCGCCAGCCCTGTGCCCGCATCTGGAGTTCGGCGCGTCCGGCGTGTTGTCGTCGCCGGTGTCGCTGACCTGGACGGCGCAGCCCGGCATGCCCGGATTCCTGTTCGCCGGGCTGGAGTGGCGCGCGTCCCCGGGCACGGCGGGCCGGGTTGCCGGGGCCCTGCGCCGGCTCGGTCACATCACCTTCGAGACCGTCGAGGGGCCCTCGCCCGGGTGTGATGCCGAGCGCTATTCCTATACCCCCGATCTCGGCCTGCACCGGGCCGCGATCGCCGCCAACGGTGACGTGGTGGTCGGCGAAGCCGCCCTGCGGGCGTTGCTGGAACGGGGCGAGGCTCGCGAGACCCTCGCCCGCGGCCTGCACCGCCTGCTCGGGACGGCGTGGGACGACGTCCTCGAGCCGCTGCGCCGGGGCGCGCACGGGGCGCCGGTCACCTGGCTGCGGCGCACTGGCTGAGACCCGCGCAGACCGGCCCGCAGGCGTCCGGTCCTGCACCGGGTCGGGCGCGCGGCGCGGATGGTCCGAGCCCTGCGACGCATCGGCGCGGAGATGGTTGCGAGGGTGTGGTGAAGCCCACACCAGGGTAGCGCGGGTCTGACGGGCACATACCCCGGCGGTCGTGCGTTGTGGCTTGCGCACGACCACGCACAACCATTCTGGGAGTTATTCAGTGGCCACCGATTACGACACACCTCGTACGGCTGACATAGAGGACGCCTCCGAGCAGAGCCTCGAGGCCCTCAAGGCACGGCGGGCGGATGCGGCGGCTGATCTCGGTGACGATGTCGACCCGTTCGAGACCGAGCTCGGCCTGCCGGGTGCTGACCTGGCCGGAGAGGAACTGAACGTCCGGGTGCTTCCGCGGCAGGCTGACGAGTTCACCTGCACGCAGTGCTACCTCGTCCATCACCGTAGCCAGCTCGTGGACGAGCGCCGGATGATCTGCCGGGACTGCGCGGTCTGAGGAACCGCGTTCGGATGTTCCACCGCATGGCCTCTGGCGTGGGCTCACGACACGCCACGGCCGTGGCGGTGTCGCCCGCTGACCGCACGCCTAGACCTACCTGCCACGTCGACCACGTCAACCTGGCCGGCCAGGCACTGACCGATCAGCCACGCTCCCGACCGGGCTGGTGACGAGGCTGCCTCAGCCGACCAGCACGCCCGCGTCCCGCATCGCCTCCACGGCCCGCTCCTCGTCGCCCGGATGCAGGTTGACGAATCTGGTTCGGGCCAGCGGCAGCGTCACCGTCAGACCCAGCAGCCGCGCGTCCAGCGCGCTCTCCCGGACGCAGTGGTCGCCGGCCAGGCCGACGACGACGAGCGTCGACACCCCGAGTCGAGCAAGCCGTTCCCCGAGTACCGTCGCCGACCGGTGCCCCGAGGCCGGGTCGCGCACGGAGAAGGCGGAGTAGCCGTCGGCCCCGTCCACCCCCTTGCGGATCACCTCGCCCGACACGACCAGATCGGGATGGAAGCTCGCGCCGGCGGTTCCCGCCACGCAGTGCGGCGGCCAGACCCCGCCGTCGGTGACGAAGTGCGGGGTGCGCGCGGGATGCCAGTCCTGGCTGTAGAACACCGGGGATCCGGCGGCCACCGCAGCCGCCACCTCGGCGTTCACCCCCTCGACGATCTCCTCGCCGCCGGCCACGTAGAGGCTGCCCGCCGGGTCGGCGAAGTCGTTCTGGACGTCCACGACCAACAGGGCGATTCCCGGTCCGTAGCGTGCGGTCATCGCCGGGCCTCCCGTTGCTCCATGTACCGGTGCGATATGTCCCCACTGTCGCATCCCGACACGCCCGCGTCGATATCCCTGATCATGGCGTTCTGGCGGCCTAGGTTCGAGGGATGCGCAGCCGCGATTATGGCCGGGACGTCCTGGCGCCCGCCGCCCGGACCCGCCCGGCTCCGCCGCCGGAGGTGGAGCTCGAAGCCGATCTGGTGGTCGAGGAGGTCGCGACCGGCTTCTGCGGCGCCGTGGTCGGCACCGAGCACGGCGGGGTCACGCTGGAGGACCGGCACGGCGCCCGCCGGGTCTTCCCGCTCGAACCCGGGGCGTTCCTGCTGGAGGGGCGCCGGGTCACGCTCGTGCGGCCCCGCCGGGCGATGCCCGCCGCCCCGGCGCGCACCGCGTCCGGCTCGCTTGCCGTCGCCGGTCACCGGGCCCGCGTCGCCCGTGCCAGCCGCATCTACGTCGAGGGCGTGCACGATGCTGCCCTCGTCGAGCGGGTGTGGGGCGACGACCTGCGCATCGAGGGCGTGGTGGTGGAGAGCCTCGACGGGGTCGATGAGCTGCCGGGCGTGGTCGAGGCGTTCCGGCCGGGGCCCGGCCGGCGGTTGGGCGTCCTCGTCGACCATCTCGTCGCCGGCTCGAAGGAGAGCCGCATCGCGGCCGCCGTCGCCGGCGAGCACGTGCTGATCACCGGGCATCCCTACATCGACATCTGGCAGGCGGTGAAGCCGGCGTCGATCGGCATCCCGGCCTGGCCGAGGGTGCCCCGCGGTGAGCCGTGGAAGGAGGGGGTGTGCCGGGCGCTGGGCGTCGCCGAACCCGGCGACCTGTGGCGCCGGGTGCTTGCCTCGGTCGACAGCTACACCGACCTCGAGGTGGGCCTGCTGGGCGCCGTGGAGCGGTTGATCGACTTCGTCGCGGCCTGACGACACCCCGTACCGCCGCCGTACCGCCCCCGTACCGCCGCCCCGTTCGGGCGGGTTTCGGGCATTCGCATACGGTGAGTGCAGACGGGGCAGCTCGACTCCTCCGTAGGTGGGAGACACGATGCCGGTGTGGGTCAGGCCGTCGATGCTCGCCCAGATCGTCGGCGTGGTCGCCGTCGCCCTGGTGGCCGGGTTCGGCCTGCGGTTCGCGCTGACCGGCTCGGACCAGCACGGTGCCCCGGTCCCCAGACCCGCCGTCTCGCCCGCCGTCTCGCCCGTCGCCGACGGCCCATCGGCGCTCGCCGGCCGCACCGTCGTACTCGACCCGGGGCACAACGGCGGGAACAGCCGGGCGAGCGCGGCCATCAACCGACCGGTGCCCGCCGGGGGCTTCGACAAGGAGTGCGACACCGTCGGTGCGCAGACCGACGGCGGCTACCCGGAGCACGCCTTCACGTTCGATCTCGCCCAGCGAGCCGCCGCGATCCTGCGCTCCCGCGGCGCGCGGGTCGTGCTGACCCGGCCGGACGACGGCGGGGTGGGCCCGTGCATCGACGAGCGGGCGAAGATCGGCAACAGCGCCGGCGCGGCCGCGGTCGTCTCCATCCACGCTGACGGCGGGCCCGCCGAGGGGCGCGGCTTCCATGTGATCGCGCCCGCGCTGAGCCCCGACCGGGCCAACGCGGCGATCCTCGCCCCCTCCAGCCGGCTCGCCGGGACCCTGCGGTCGGCGTTCGGCCGCGCCACCGGCCAGCCGCTGGCCGACTACCTCGGCAAGGAGGGGATGACGATCCGGTCCGACCTTGGGGGGCTGAACCTCTCCCGCGTCCCGAAGGTGTTCCTCGAATGCGGGAACATGCGCAACCGAACTGACGCCGCGGAAATCGTCGATCCGGCCTGGCGGGCCCGGGCGGCGAGCGGCCTCGCCGACGGTGTGACTGCATTCCTCCTGGAAGCGGATTCACCGTCGGCGGCGCCGACCCGCTGACCCGGCTGGTCGCGGTCGTGCCGTAGCGGGGTGGCCTGTGCCGCAGCGGATCCGCGTGGGGGGCAATGATTTCGGAGCCGGCCGCGCGATCGCGTCGGGAACATGAAAACGGCCACTCCGAGGAGTGGCCGGCCGAAACAGATAAAACGCCGTTCTGCGGGGTGGGCGATACTGGGATTGAACCAGTGACCTCTACCGTGTCAAGGTAGCGCTCTCCCACTGAGCTAATCGCCCGCGATGGATCCAGAGGCGGAGGCGGGAATCGAACCCGCGTACAGGGCTTTGCAGGCCCTTGCCTAAACCACTCGGCCACTCCGCCGCGGGAGGCCGCTGGTACGGACCTCAAGCCCCTCTGTTCCCGAGCGGACGACGGGATTCGAACCCGCGACCCTCACCTTGGCAAGGTGATGCTCTACCAACTGAGCCACGTCCGCGCTGCACCGGGCGTTCTTGGCGGTGCAGGTAGCACTCTAGCGGACGAACGGCCCTCGCGTCGAATGGCCCGCCAGACGTCGCGGAGATGTTGCGTTGGGTCAAGGCGTCCCACGTGAACATCGGGTTTCGCCCACGGCACGTCCACCGCCCCGGTCGATGCTCGGGTTCGGCCCCCACCCGCGGCCCGCTGGGCGCTCGCTCGCCCGCGGTAGCCGTCGCGGCGCGCCGCGCGGGCGTGGACGAGTGCCTGCGGGGCAGGGGATCTGCGGCCGGGCGGGTCCGAGCGGGAGAGGCGGTGTCGATGGGGAGAGGCGGTGCCGGTCCGGGAAGGCGATCTCGGTCCGGGAAGGGGGGGTGCCGGTCCGGGAAGGGCGGTGCCGGTCGGGGAAGGGCGGTAACGTGATCGGAATGAGCCGGACGAACGTGGGCGCTCCGGAGTCGATCGTCCGCGGGTCCGTGGCGGTCCCGCGGTCCAGGCCCCCGTCCTACCTGCTCGCGGGCGACCGGCTCGCCACGGGCGTGGTGGAGATCAGCGACGATCCCGCGGTGCTGGAGCGCGGCGGCTTCTGGGCCGTGGTCGTCGATTTCGAGGGGGTGCTGCGGTGCGTCCGGTTCGCCGACGTGCGTCCGGCGCCCGCCGCCGGTGCCGCAGCGCTGCGCCGCGGCCCCTGGCACGGCCCGGACCCGCGGTCCTGGAGCACCAGCCTCGACCGCACCGCCTACGTTGCCGGCGCGACCACCATCCGGGAGCGCATCGCCGCCGGTGACGTCTACGAGGTCAACCTCTGCCGGCTGCTGTCCGCGCCGCTGCCCCCGGCCGGCCCCGGCGGCGAGCCGGTCGAACCCGACCCCGCCGCGCTCGCCGCGGTCCTCGCCGCCGGCAACCCGGCGCCGTACGCACTCACGCTGGACGTTCCCGAGGCCGGGCTGCGGATCGCGGGGGCCTCGCCGGAGCTGTTCCTCGCCCGGGACGGCGACGTCATCCATTCCGGCCCCATCAAGGGCACCGGCCGGACCGTGCCCGACCTGCGGGACAAGGACGTCGCCGAGAACATCATGATCGTCGACCTGGTACGCAACGATCTTGGGCGGGTGGCTCGGCCCGGCAGCGTCACCGTGCCGGCCCTGTGCGCCGTCGAACATCATCCCGGCCTGGTTCACCTCGTCTCGACGGTGCGCGCCCGGCTGCGGCCTGGGGTGGGCTGGCCGGAGCTGCTGGAAGCCGCCTGCCCGCCCGGCTCGGTCTCCGGCGCGCCCAAGTCGAGCGCGCTGCGGATCATTCGTGAGCTGGAGCCGGGGCCGCGCGGTCCCTACTGCGGCGGCATCGGCTGGGTGGATGCCGACAGCGGCCGGGGATGGCTGTCGGTCGGCATCCGCACCTTCTGGTTCGGCGCGGACCGGCTGTGGTTCGGCACCGGCGCCGCCGTGACCTGGGGCAGCGACCCGCAGGGGGAGTGGCGCGAGACCGAGCTCAAGGCCCACCGACTGGTGGGCCTGGCGAGCGGCTGAGTCGAGCGGTCCGCACCGCGCACAGACGACAACCCGCCTGGCCGGACTGGGTCCGACCAGGCGGGTGGGTGCTCGTCAGGCAGGTGGATGCTTGGCATGCATGGGATGACAACTGCCTCGGATGCAGGAGGCGATGGGGAAGCGGTCCCCCTGTTGAACAGTGCCCGCACCGGCTAGCCGGGGTCGGGCAGCGATCCCGACCCCGGTGAGATCACCGCTCGGGACCGCCCCAGATCAGCAACGCGAGCTCCGCATCAAGGTCGATGATGTCGCTCTCGCCACCGAGGGGCACGGCGGAGTACGTCCGCCGCAGGAAGGCCAGCACCTCGGAGCGCGGCATCTCGAACAGCGCGTGCCCCGACGGACTGGACAGGGACAGGCAGACGATCCGCCCACCGGACTGGGCGGCCGGCCACACCTGCACATCGCCGTCCCCGGCGGGACGACGCACGCCGTCGCTCAGTAGCTGGCGTGCGAAGGTCCACTCCACGACCTCGTCCGCTCCCGTCCGGAAGCCGATGCTGATCGCGTAGGGGTCGGCCGGCTCGTACCGGACCGTCGCGGCAACCGGCACAGGAGCGCCGCCGGGCACGACGAGACGAAGGGCGAGTTCGGCGGTGATCGAATCGTGACGAATAGTCATCGGGCGGCCTCTCATGGTGCGTGGTGCGGGCGAGCACCCGTGTAACGGGATAGTTCCCTCTCCGAGTCCCGTTGGAAACAAGATTATGCCAAGACAACATCCGTTACGGCAGTTCGGGCGAGTTGCCCGGCCCGGAAGGGTGAACCTTTCCCGGGTAGATCGTAGATCGGACGGCCGCGAGATGTACCCCCACCGCAGGCGGGCGGATGGTTACCATCCGTAGCGTCCGAACGTCCCCCCGAGCGTCAGGCCAACCTGCCAAGGCCGTTCCACTTTGAGCCTTCCCCGTCCGGGTGGTTCTCAACCTTGGCTAGTCGCGGCGAACCTGACTCAGTCCGCCCACCGGGCGGGACGGCGGACATCGGTGTATCCGTCCGCCGGGACCCCCTGCGTCGGCCCGGATCGGTGCCGTGTAAGGTGGTCCTACCACCCGCAAGGGCGTATAGCTCAGTGGTAGAGCGCTGCCTTCACACGGCAGAGGTCCGTGGTTCGAAACCACGTACGCCCACGCGATCTGGCTTGTCATGCTGCGCCCCCTTTGGGGGCTTGCCGGGGTCTCGCGTGATGTCTGCCCGGGGGGCGACCCCCCGGACCCCCCGCGTTTCGCGTGGTCGGGGGTTGGGGTGGATGGGGTGGGTGGGCTTGGTTTGAGCGCATGGGATCCCTTGGTGGTTGGGTCTTTGCGCCGGTTGATGGTGGGGGCGGCTGGGGCTGGGGTCGATCTCGCAGCCGCCTTGACTCGTTATGGCAGGTGGTGGCGGGGCCCGGTGGGCGCGAGTGCTCGCTGGATGGTCTCGGGGCGCCTGGCGGCGACCGGTGGGCACGGTTCGGACCGGGGGTTGAGGCGGCGGGTTCGGCGCCGTGGGCCGGGGGTTGCTCCCGGGGGGCTGAGTGGAGACGGGCCGGGGGCGCGGGAAGCGTCCGGTGCGGGTGGGTCGTGCTCATGCTCGCGCCTTTGAGTCCTGGTCGTCGGTGATCCGCAGCGGTTTCCCCTTTGGTGTCGGTTCCCAGGGCTGCTAGGCACCGTTGCGCCGACGAGTTCGCTGGGGGCGGGCCGGCGGCGGGCGACCAGATGAAGATCGCCTCTCTGGTCGATAGCACGCCTCCCACCTGGGAAAATGCCGCTTTTGTCGCGATCCGGGCGTCTGTATCGGGCGCCGGCCGGACCGGAATAATCTCTGTGCGACCCCACTTTGGTGCCATACCGGTGGGGGTGCTCGACGTCGGGCCCGCGGACGGGGCGCCCGCACCGCGCCGAGCGTCTCCCGGCGGGCGGTGACGAAGGGTGAGCATCGCCGAGGGTGAACCGCTGCGGTCCGACGGTCTGGCCGACCGACCGGCGGCCGCCTTTTCGGTTCCGTCGGCCGAGAAGAGTGGCCCAGATTGCGAAAAGCCGTCCGGGCTCGGACGACCGATTTCACCTGGGTGGGCTACCCCGGGTGGTCCGGGGTGGACGGTGCGCCTCGTCGGTCGATCGGCAGAGGTGCCCGGGGGCCGCCGTCCGCCGGAGTCGGCGGTGACGGGGTGGGGCGAGCCGATTGCGGTGGCCGATGACGTAGCCGTTGGCCCATCGTGGATCGGCATCGTTGTGCGTCCCGCCCCTTCGGTGAGATCGTTGATGTGCCCACGGGTTCAGGTCCGGCGCCGGGGATGTTCGCCCGGTTATTTCCGGTCGGCATGAGACCCGCCCTGTACAGATCGGCTTAACACCCGCTAAGCTGATCAGGCAGGGCGTAGCGGGTCCCTTTTGTCGGTGCGGTGTCTCGCGGGGGTGCGTCGGGAGATCCCTCCCGGGCCGTAGTTCCCTTCGGGTGCGCCGCCGCGGCAGTCGGGACGCCGTGGTTCAAAACCGAATACGCCACTCGAGGGAGACTGGCGGCGACCCCCCCACGCCGTCAGTCTCCCTCTTCATCTGCGGGTACGCATCTGCGCGCGGGCGTCATCGCCCCTGTGGGAGCCCCCTCATCGGTCGACGTCCTGATAAATTGGCAGGATGATGGCCACCCTTCGAGGGGGATCGCCCGATGCAGGTGGCGGGGTTGGCGCTGGGGGGCGGGCCTGGTCGGCCACGCCCCATCCGGCCGCTCCTACCTGCGGGCTCCCCCGGCCAGGCCGGGACGACGAGCTCGCGGTGACCACCCGGTGACCGCCGAGGTCTCGCCTGGCGGGGTTCCGCTGGAGGAGCAGGCCGGGGTCGGCGGCCCGGACGCCTTCCAGCGGCTTTACACGCCCCACCGGATGGCCTACATCAAGGGTGAGGGGCGCGGTCGCGACGATGAATGCCCCTTCTGCTCCATCGTCGGCATGGCGGACGAGGACGGGCTCGTCGTCGCCCGCGGGAATACCGTCTACGCCGTCCTCAACCTCTATCCCTACAATGCCGGGCATCTGCTCGTCGTGCCTTACCGACATGTGGCCGACTATGCCGACATGGAATCCGAAGAAATCATCGAGATGGCATTTTTCGTGCAGCGGGCCCTGCGCGCGCTGCGCACCGCCAGCGGAGCCCACGGTTTCAACACGGGCATGAACCTTGGGCACGTCGCCGGCGCCGGAATCGCCTCCCACGTGCACCAGCACGTGGTGCCCCGGTGGGGCGGCGACACGAACTTCATGCCGGTGGTGGGGGCGACCCGGGTGCTGCCCGCCCTGCTCGGGCAGACCCGGGAGATGCTCGCCGACGCCTGGGCGGCCGCGGCCGAGTAGGTCGCGGTAGGCCGCATCAGCCGAGCAGCGAGTCGGCGAGCCGCGGTGGCATCGGCTCGTAGCCGTGCGGTTGGCGATGGAAGCTCCCCGTTCCGTGGCTCAGCGAGCGCAGTTCTACCGCGTACCGGGACATCTCGCTCTCCGGCACCTCGGCGTGCACGATGGTGCGCGTCGCGGCGAACGAGCTCGCGCTGCCCGGCGCCGGCGGCACCGGATCCATGCCGACAACCCGTCCCCGCCGGGTCGACAGGTCGCTGACCACCGTCCCGACGAACTCGTCGGGCACCGACACATCGACGGCCAGCACCGGCTCCAGCACGACGACTCCGCCGCTGCGAACGGCGTCGCGCAGCGCCAGCCCGCCGGCGATCTGGAAGGCCATGTCCGAGGAGTCGACGCTGTGCGACTTGCCGTCGACCAGGCGCACCCGCAGGTCGGTCAGCGGATGACCGGCCCGCACTCCCTGGGCCATCTGCGCCCGGACCCCCTTCTCGACCGAAGGGATGAACGAGCGCGGGATGGCACCGCCGACGACCTCGTCGACGAACTCGAAGCCGCTGCCCGGCGGGAGCGGCTCGACCTCGATCTGGCAGACGGCGTACTGGCCATGCCCTCCGGACTGTTTGACCTGGCGGCCCAGTCCCCGCGCCGGTGCCCGCAGCGTCTCCCGCAGCGGAATGACGGTCGGCACCCGGTCGACGGTGGCGCCGTAGCGCTGGGCGAGGCGCTCCAGTACGGACTCCGCGTGGGCCTCGCCCATGCTCCACAGGACGAGCTGCGCGGTCTCCGGATCCTGGACCACCCGCAGGGTCGGATCCTCGATTGCCAGCCGGGACAGCGCCGTGGCCAGCCGGTCCTCGTCGGCACGGCCGCGGGCCCTGATCGCGATCGGCAGCAGCGGCTCGGGCATCGTCCAGGCGGGCAGGTGGCGCGGATCATCGAGGCTCGACAGGGTGTCGCCGGTCTCGGCGGTGGCGAGCTTCGTCACCACGCAGATGCCGCCCGCCGGGCAGTCCGGCACGCTGTGCAGCACCGAGCCGTAGGGCCGGGACAGCGCGCCGACCCGCTCGTCGTCGTCGTGGTCGGCATGGCCGGCCGCCGCCCGGCCGTGCCCACTGACGTGGACGGGATCGTCCGGGCGCAGCGTCCCGCTGAAGACCCGCACGACGGACATCCGGCCCACGTACGGATCAGTGGTCGTCTTGACGACCTCGGCGACCAGCGGCCCGGCGGGATCGCCGGTGCCCGGGTCGCAGGCCGTGCCGTCGGGCCGGGTCAGCGCCGGGAGGGGATGCTCCGCCGGCGCGGGGAAGCCCTGGACGAACAGGTCGAGCAGCTCCGCCGAGCCGAACCCGCCGGCTCGCGCCGGGCCCCGTTCGTCCCTGTCCCGTTGGTTGCTGTCCCGCCGGTTGCTGTCTCGTTCGTGGTCCGTGCCCTGCTCGGCGAGCAGGCCGATCGGCAGCACCGGGAAGAACGTTCCGCGGGCGACCGCCTTCTCCAGGTCGGCCAGCAGCAGGTTCGGATCGGGGTCGGCGCCGGACAGGTAGCGGTCGAGCAGCGTCTCGTCCTCGCTCTCGGCGATGATTCCCTCGACGAGGGCCGCCCGGGCGGCGGCGTGGCGCACGTCGGACCGGCCCGACTCGGCCGCGGACGTGCGTCGCCCGCCGCGGCCGTACTCGACGATCCGGCCGGTCAGCAGCCCCGTCATGCGTACGCCGCCGCCCGCCGCGCGGCTGGGCAGCCAGGCCGGCAGCACACCGGTGCCGAAGGCGCGCTGGCACTCCTCGACCGCCGCGGTGAAGTCGGCCCGGGCCTGGTCCAGGTGGGTGATCGCGATGGCGCGCGGCATGCCGACCTCGGCGCACTCGGTCCACAGCAGCCCGGTCGCGCCGTCCACCCCGTCGACGGCGCTGACGACGAACAGGGCGGCGTCGGCGGCGCGCAGGCCCGCGCGCAGCTCGCCGACGAAGTCGGGGTACCCCGGGGTGTCGAGCAGGTTGATGGTGAGCCCGCGGTGGCTGACCGAGCACAGGGAGAGACTGACCGACCGGGAGGGCCGGTGATCGGGGTCGGCGTGCCCGACGTAGCTGGTGTGGGCGAGCTGATAGTCGCCGTTCTGGCGCTCGGGCGGCCCGGCGGTGGCGAGCAGCCGGTCCACCAGGGCCGTCTTGCCCGCGCCGGTATGCCCCACCAGAACGACGTTGCGTACATCGCACGAGGCTGTTGACATCCTCGCCTCCTTGATCGGCAGGTGGGATCCTGTCCGTAACGGCAGAGTCCTCCCAGGTGACGTGGGGCACAAGCCCGAGGGGGGGCGTGGTCGGGAATGCACGGATCGTGGCGGCGGTACTGTGAAGACCGCCCGAAGCCGGGTGCACGCGGGACGACGGGACGGACATGCTCGCTAGCAAGGCACGACCGCAGATCCAGAAGGTGCTCGACCCGGTGAGCCAGTGGGCCGCCCGGTCGTCGGTGTCGCCCGACGTCGTGACGATCATCGGCACCATCGGGGTGGCGGGCGCCGCGCTGGGGTTCTTCACCCGGGGGGTGTTCTTCCTCGGCACGATCGTGATCACCCTTTTCGTCTTCTCGGACCTGATCGACGGGGTGATCGCCCGAGCCCGCGGTATCTCCTCCAAGTGGGGGGCCTTCCTCGACTCCACCTCCGACCGCGTCGGCGACAGCGCGATCTTCGGCTCGCTGGTCGTCTGGTACGCCGGTGACGGCGACTCGCTGCCGCTCGTCGTGGCCGCGCTGGTCTGCCTGGTGGCGGGCTCGATCACCTCCTACGTCAAGGCGCGCGCGGAGGGGCTCGGCTTCACCTGCAACGTCGGCTTCGCCGAGCGCGGCGAACGGCTGCTGATCCTGCTGGTCGCCGCCGGCCTGTACGGCCTCGGTGTGCCCTACCTGCTGCCCGCCGCCCTGTGGTTCCTCGTCGGCGCGACCTCGCTCACCGTCGTGCAGCGCGTGGTGCACGTGTACCGGCAGTGGTACCGCGCGGGTGACCCGCCGGCGCCGTCCGCGTCGACCGCGGCCCCCACCCTCCCCTCCGGGGCCGCGCCGGCCGGTCCCGCGCGGCGGCCGTGACCGAGGGCCGGCCGTGACCGAGGGGCGGTCGTGACCGAGGGGCGGTCGTGACCGAGGGGCGGTCGTGACCGAGGGGCGGCTCACCGACCTCGGCTACGCACTGGGCTGGCGCGGCGTGCGGCTGCTGCCGGAACCGGTGGCCGCCGCGGCGTTCCGGCTGGGCGCCGACGCGGCCTACCGGCGTGGCGGGCGCGGAGTGCGCCGGCTGCGGGCCAACCTGAGCCGGGTGGCGCCGGCCGGCACCGACCTGGACCGACTCACCCGGGTGGCGATGCGCTCCTACGCGCGTTACTGGCTCGAGGTCTTCCGCCTGCGCGAGCTCGGCACCGAGCGGATCGTCGGCCGGATGCGGGTCCTCGACGAGCACTTCCTGCGTGACTCGCATGCCCGCGGCGCCGGCACGATCCTGGCGCTGCCGCATATGGGTAACTGGGAGCAGGCCGGCGCCTGGCTCGCGGCGACGGGAGTCCCGTTCACGACGGTCGCCGAGCGGCTGCGGCCCGAGTCGCTGTTCGAGCGGTTCGTCGCGTTCCGCTCCGAGCTCGGGATGGAGGTCATCCCGCTGACGGGCGGCGAGAGCCCGCCGTTCGGCCTGCTGGCCGACCGGCTGCGGGCCGGGGGGATGCTGTGCCTGCTCGCCGACCGCGACCTGTCCCGCGCGGGCATCCCCGTGCGGTTCTTCGGCGCCGCGGCGACGATGCCCGGCGGACCCGCCGCGCTCGCGCTGGCCACCGGGGCAACGCTGCTGCCGGTCACGCTCTGGTTCGACCGGGACGGCTGGAGCGCGCGGATCCACCCCGCGGTGGCGCGCAGCGACGTCGCGACGATGACCCAGGACCTCGCCGACGCCTTCGCCGCCGGCATCGCCGCCCATCCCGCCGACTGGCACATGCTCCAGCGCGTCTGGCGCGACGAGGCGTGAGCCCGCCCGGTCGCGCCGCGGCGGCGCTGTGAAGATCGGCCTGGCCTGCCCCTACACCTGGGACGTCCCCGGCGGGGTCCAGGTCCACGTGCGGGACCTCGCCGAGGCCCTGCTCGCGGCGGGACACGAGGTATCGGTCATCACCCCGGTCGACGACGAGCAGACCCTGCCGTCCTATGCCGTCGACGCCGGCCGGGCGCTGCCGGTGCCCTACAACGGCTCGGTCGCCCGGCTGCTGATGGGCCCGGTCTCCGCCGCTCGGGTCCGCCGCTGGCTGCGCGAGCGCGACTTCGACGTCCTGCACGTGCACGAGCCCAGCGCGCCGAGCGTCAGCCTGCTGGCCTGCATGCTCGCCGACGGGCCGATCGTGGCGACCTTCCACACCGCCAATCCCCGCTCGCGGTTCCTGACCGCCGCACAGGGCGCGCTGCAGCCGTCCTTCGAGAAGCTGCGCGCCCGCATCGCCGTGTCCGAGGCGGCGCGGCGCACGCTCGTGGAGCATCTCGGCGCCGACGCCATCCTGATTCCCAACGGGGTCGCGGTGCAGCACTTCGTCGACGCCCAGCCGCTGCCCGGCTACGACGACGGGCGGCCCACCGTCGCCTTCCTCGGCCGCATCGACGAGCCGCGCAAGGGCCTCGACGTGCTGCTGGCCGCGATGCCGGCGCTCGCCGCCCGCATCGACGACGCGCGCCTGCTCGTCGCCGGGCCCGGGGACGCCGCGGCGGTGCGTGCACGCCTGGAACCGGAGCTGCGGTCCCGGGTCGACCTGCTGGGCCTCGTCTCCGATGCCGACAAGCCGCGGGTGTTCGCCTCTGGCCAGGTGTACTGCGCCCCGAACACCGGCCAGGAGAGCTTCGGGATCGTGCTGCTGGAGGCGATGGCGGCCGGGACCGCCGTGGTGGCCAGCGACATCGACGCGTTCCGCCGGGTGCTCGACGACGGCCGCGCCGGGCGGCTGTTCGACGTCGGCGATCCCGCGCAGCTCGCCGCCACCCTCGCCGACGTGCTGACCGATCCCGCCGGGGCCGCGGGGCTGGTACGGCGGGGCCGGGAGGTCGTCGAGACGTACGACTGGCGGACCATCGCCGAGCGCATCGTCGGCGTCTACGAGATGATCTCCGGGGACCGGCGGGTGTCGCTCGCGTCGACCTAGCCGGGCGGGCGGCGGCGAGTCCGGTGGCCGGTACCGGCGCCAGGTCACATCCGCCCGTTGGCTACGCTGCGCGAGATGACCGTCCTCGTGGTGGTGGTTGCCCTGGTGGTGGCGATTGCGACCTATCTGACCTGGCTGGCCCGCCGGCTCGACCGGCTCGCCGCTCGGGTGTCGGACGCCGGCGGCGGTCTGGTCACCCAGCTCGTCGCCCGCGCCGACGCCGCGGCGCAGCTCGCCGAGCGCTGCGGTCTCGACGAGCTGGCGGCCAGCGCTGCCCGCGCGCGTGTGTCCTACCCGGCCCTGCTCGCCGGCGCGCCCCTGGACGCCGCGGTCGAGCTGGCCGAGAACGCGCTGAGCCGGGCGCTGCGCTCCGCGGAGGTCGCGGCGGCCGGGCAACGTTTTCCCATCGAGCTGCACGCGGTCGACTCCGGGGCGGCCCGGGTGGCGCTGGCCCGCCAGTTCCACAACGACGCTGTCCGGGACCAACGCGCGCTCGCGGGCCGCCGGGTGGTCCGGGTGCTCCACCTGTCCGGCCGCCGCTCGCCGCCCGGCTACTTCGAGATCGACGATGCCCTGCCGGTCCGCGAGGAACCCTGGCCGCGCCTCGTCGAGGGTTCGGCTTACGGCGCCGACATCTCCGGCCGCGACAACCCCGCCCGCGAGGACCGGCCGGGGCGCGACGGGTCGCTCGGGCACGGCGACCGGCCGGGCCTGGCCTCCTGAGCCGCCCGGTCGGCGCGGGCTGCGCCGTACGATGGGGAACCGACCCACCCGCACGGGATTCACCTGGCTGGGTATCCGACATGCAGGTGTTCCTGACATGGCGGAGCCGGCCGGCCGTGGCGCCCGACTGGAGCGAAAAGAGACGGCACATCATGTCCCAGGGCCAGACTGCCGCCACCACCGGCCTGGCGACCGACTCCGCCCGGCACGCCGGCACCGCCCGCGTCAAGCGCGGCATGGCGGAGATGCTCAAGGGCGGTGTGATCATGGATGTGGTCACGGCCGAGCAGGCGCGTATCGCCGAGGACGCCGGCGCTGTGGCGGTGATGGCCCTGGAGCGGGTGCCCGCCGACATCCGCGCCCAGGGCGGCGTCGCCCGGATGAGCGATCCGGACATGATCTCGGAGATCATCGAGGCAGTGTCCATCCCGGTGATGGCCAAGGCGCGGATCGGGCACTTCGTCGAGGCCCAGGTGCTCCAGGCGCTCGGGGTGGACTACGTCGACGAGTCCGAGGTGCTCACCCCGGCCGACCCGCACCACCACATCGACAAGTGGTCGTTCACGGTGCCGTTCGTCTGCGGGGCGACCAACCTCGGCGAGGCGCTGCGCCGCCTCGCCGAGGGGGCGGCGATGATCCGCTCCAAGGGCGAGGCGGGCACCGGCGAGGTGTCCAACGCGGTGGTGCACATGCGCACCATCCGCGCCGAGATCGGCCGGCTCGCCGCGCTGCCTGCGGAGGAGCTCTACGCCGCGGCCAAGGAGCTGCGTGCCCCCGTCGAGCTGGTCGCCGAGGTGGCCCGGCTCGGCCGGCTGCCGGTCGTGCTGTTCACCGCCGGCGGCATCGCCACCCCGGCGGACGCGGCGCTGATGATGCAGCTCGGCGCGGACGGGGTGTTCGTCGGCTCCGGGATCTTCAAGTCCGGCGATCCGGCGCGGCGCGCCCGCGCGATCGTCGAGGCCACCACGATGTTCAACGACCCCGACGTGCTGGTGAAGGTGTCGCGGGGCCTGGGCGAGGCGATGGTCGGCATCAACGTCGCCGAGCTCCCGTCGGCGGCCCGCTACGCCGACCGTGGCTGGTGAGCGGCCCGCGGATCGGCATCCTCGCGCTGCAGGGGGACGTGCGCGAACACGCTCGGGCGCTCAGCGCCGTCGGTGCGCGGCCGGTGGAGGTCCGCCGCGCGGCGGAACTCGCCGCGGTGGACGGTCTGGTCCTGCCCGGCGGCGAGTCCACGACGATCGGCCGGCTGCTGCGGGTGTTCGAGCTGCTGGAGCCGTTGCGGGCCGCGGTCGTGGCGGGCCTGCCCGTGTTCGGCTCGTGTGCTGGCATGATCCTGCTTGCGCGGGACGTCGTGGACGGCCGGCCGGACCAGCCGCTGATCGGCGGGTTGGACATGGTCGTCCGGCGTAACGCCTTCGGCCGGCAGGTCGACTCGTTCGAGGTCGACCTCGACGTCGACGGCGTGGAGGGACCGCCTGTGCACGCGGTCTTCATCCGGGCACCATGGGTAGAAAAGGCGGGCGATACGGTCGAGGTCCTGGCTCGTGTCGCCGAGGCGCCGGTGGCGGTCCGTCAGGGCCCGCTGCTGGCCACCGCGTTCCATCCGGAGCTGACCGGTGACTCCAGGATGCACCGGCTATTCGTCGACATTGTGCGATCTTCNGGATCCGGTCGGTGATCGCGAGTAAGAGGGGCAGGACATGAGCGGTCACTCCAAGTGGGCGACCACAAAGCACAAGAAGGCGGTCATCGACGCCCGGCGGGGCAAGCTGTTCGCCAAGCTGGTCAAGACGGTGGAGGTCGCGGCCAAGACGGGCGGCGGCGACCCGGCGGGAAACCCCACGCTGGCCGACGCCATCGCCAAGGCCAAATCGCAGTCCGTCCCGAACGACAACATCGAGCGGGCGGTCAAGCGGGGCTCCGGCGAGCTCGCCGGCGGGGTGAACTACGAGAACATCACCTACGAGGCGTACGGGCCGAACGGCGTCGCGATCCTCGTCGAGTGCCTGACCGACAACCGCAACCGCGCCGCCTCCGACGTCCGGGTGGCGATCACCCGCAACGGNGGCACGGTGGCCGATCCCGGCTCGGTGTCGTACCTGTTCAACCGCAAGGGCGTCGTGCTGGTGACGAAGACCGCCGGGCTCACCGAGGACGACGTGCTGCTCGCCGTGCTCGACGTGGGCGCCGAGGAGGTCAACGACCTCGGCGACGTCTTCGAGGTCATCTCCGAGGCGACCGACCTGCATGCGGTGCGGGTGGCGGCCACCGACGCCGGCCTGGAGATCACCTCGGCGGACATCTCCTGGCTGCCGAGCGTGAGCGTGCCGCTGGACGCCGAGCCCGCGGCCAAGGTGCTCAAGCTCGTCGAGGCGGTCGAGGACCTCGACGACGTCCAGAACGTGTGGTTCAACGGCGACATCTCCGACGACGTCATGGAGCTCGTCAGCAGCTAGCCGCACGCCACCGCGCCCGGGATCTGTTGGGCGTGTCGTGGATGTCCGGTTGCGCCGACCGATCTACCATCGAACGAGTGTTCTTGCGGGCGAGCGTTCCTGTGGGCGGGCGTTCCTGTGGGCGAGTGGTCGGGAGGGTGGATGCGGGTACTGGGCGTCGATCCGGGGCTGACCCGGTGCGGCCTGGGGGTCGTCGACGGCGCCTTGGGTTCCCGCGCCCGCCTGGTCGAGGTGGGGGTGGTGCGCACGCCGGCCGGTGCCGAGGTGGCCGACCGGCTGCGGGCCGTCGCCGACGGCATCGACGCCTGGCTGGACCGCACCCGTCCCGACGCGGTCGCGGTCGAGAAGGTCTTCAGCCAGGCCAACGTGCGCACGGTCATGGGCACGGCCCAGGCCGGTGCGGTAGCGATCATGCTCGCCGCGCGGCGTGACCTGCCGGTGGGCCTCTACACGCCCAGCGAGGTCAAGGCCGCGGTCACCGGCAGTGGGCGGGCCGACAAGGCCCAGGTCGGGTTCATGGTCACCCGGTTGCTGGGGCTGACCGAGGTGCCGCGGCCGGCCGACGCCGCCGACGCGTTGGCGCTGGCGCTGTGTCACCTGTGGCGGGGCCCGGCGCTGGCTCGGCTGCGCGCGGCGGCTCCCGTTGCGCCCGCCCGCCGCCCGGCGGGAGCGTCGTGATCGCCTCGTTGGCCGGCACCGTCCGGGCGCTCGGGCCGCTGTCCGCCGTCGTCGAGGTGGGCGGCGTCGGCCTGCTCGTCCAGTGCACCCCCGCGACGCTGGCCCGGCTGCGCGTCGGCGAGCCGGCCAGCCTCGCCACCACCCTCGTCGTGCGTGAGACGGAGCTGACCCTCTACGGGTTCACCGACGCCGATGCCCGCGACGTCTTCGAGATCCTGCAGTCCGCCGCCGGGGTGGGGCCGAAGCTCGCCCAGGCCGTCCTCGGCGTGCACGATCCGGACGCGGTCCGCCGGGCGGTCGCCGAGGAGGATCTCGCGGCGCTCACCAAGGTGCCCGGGATCGGGCGCAAGGGCGCCCAGCGGATCGTCCTGGACCTGCGCGACCGACTCGGCCCGCCGCGCGGGGCCGCGGTGCCCGGGCCCCGGTCGGCGGCCGCCGACCGGGGCTCCGGCGGGGTCGGGGCAGGCGGGGTCGGCAGTGCCGGCGAGGTCGCGGACACCGTGCGTGAGGCGCTGACCGGGCTGGGCTATTCGGCGCGAGAGGCCGACGACGCGGTGTCCCGCGCGCTGGCCGTGCTGGCCGCGCCCCCGGACGACCTCGACGGCCCGGACCGATCAGGCGGCACCGCGCCGGCCGAGGGCGCGCCCGACGCGGCGACGCTGCTGCGGGCGAGCCTGGCAGTGCTGCGCCGATGACCGCGCCGGCGGAGGCTGGGCTGGCTGCCGGCGGCACGCACGGGGGCGGCGCATGAGCGCCGACGGGCTCGTCTCGGCCGCCGCCAGCGCCGAGGAGCAGGCGTTCGAGGCCGGGCTGCGCCCCCGCACGCTCACCGAGTTCGTCGGCCAGCGCAAGGTCCGGGAGCAGCTCTCGATCATGCTGGAAGGGGCGCAGGCCCGCGGGCGTCCGCCGGACCACGTCCTGCTGTCCGGCCCGCCGGGCCTGGGCAAGACCAGCCTCGCGATGATCATTGCGGAGGAGCTGGCGGTGCCGCTGCGGATGACCAGCGGCCCGGCGATCGAACGGGCCGGCGACCTCGTCGCGATCCTCACCGCGCTGTCCCCCGGGGAGGTGCTGTTTCTCGACGAGATCCACCGGATCGCGCGTCCCGCCGAGGAGCTTCTCTACGCCGCGATGGAGGACTTCCGGGTCGACGTGATCCTCGGCAAGGGGCCCGGCGCGACCGCCATCCCCCTCGACGTCGCCCCGTTCACGCTGGTGGGCGCCACGACCCGGTCGGGGTTGCTGACGGGGCCGCTGCGCGACCGCTTCGGGTTCACCGCCCACCTGGACTTCTACGCCCCCGACGAGCTCGCCCGGGTGCTGACCCGCTCGGCGGGCCTGCTCGGCGTCAGCCTCACCGAGGATGGCGCGGCCGAGGTCGCCGGGCGCTCCCGAGGCACCCCGCGCATCGCCAACCGGCTGCTGCGCCGGGTGCGCGACTACGCCGAGGTGCGCGCCGACGGCGTGGTCACCCGGGACGTCGCCCGAGCCGCGCTGCGGATCTACGACGTCGACGGGCTGGGGCTCGACCGCCTCGACCGAGCCGTGCTGGAGGCACTCGTCGGTCGCTTCGGCGGCGGCCCGGTCGGGCTCACCACGCTGGCCGTCTCGGTGGGGGAGGAGCCGGAGACGGTTGAGGACGTGGCCGAGCCGTTCCTGCTGCGGGCCGGCCTGCTGATCCGCACCTCCCGCGGTCGGGTCGCCACCCCCGCCGCCTTCGAGCACCTCGGGCTCGAACCGATCGCCGAGCCGCTCGGCCGCAGCCAGGCCCCGCTCTTCCCGGACACCGGCCTGCTCGCCGAGGGTGGACTGCTCTCCGGCGACGGACTGCTCACCGAGAGCGGCGCGCTTCCCGACGGCGGCATGCTCCCCGACGGCAGCTGAGCGGCGGCCCACCGGGCGGCCCACCGCCGCCCACCGCGCGACGCCACGGCGCCGGTATAAAGCGGACACCACGGCCCTGCCCACCGGCGGCATCCGCTCGATACGTACGATCGCCGCAACACATCAGGAGGGCAGGACGTGCGCGGACTTGTGACGGCGGCGACGGCAGCCGACGGTAACGGCGGCAGTTCCATCGGCGGTTTCCTGATTCCGCTTCTTCTCGTCCTGGCGGTCGTCTACATCTTCTCGATGCAGCGTCGCCGCGCCAAGGCTCAGCAGCAGCAGGTGTCCCAGATTCTGCCCGGCACCCTCGTGATCACCACCGCCGGACTCTACGCGACCGTCGTGGAGCTGGAGGACGGCGACGTCCTGCTCGAGATCGCCCCCGACGTGGTCTGCCGGTTCACCCGCAGCGCCATCGCCCGGGTGATCAGCTCGCCGGACACCGACGAGGCGCACGACGACGGGTCGGCGGACGGCGACGCGCACGACGCGCACGACGGTCCGGCCGATCCCGCGACCTCGGTCGGCGAGACGCCTCCGCCCGGCGCGGGCACCGCCGTCGGCGAGGAGGGCGCCGGGGGGCCGTCCGCGACCGACGGTTCCGACGGCGAGGGCAGCGTGTCCCGTCCGCCACGCAAGGAGCTGTAGCAGGTCGACGGACCGCCGGAGCGTTACCAGCGGGGGTTCGGAACGTACCCTCGGTGACATTCGTTCGGGTACGTTGGGCACCGCCGGTCCGGGCAACGGCGAGACGAACGAGCGCCGGTATCCGGCGCGTGAGGAAGGGACTCGCACGTGGCACGCGGCTCGGCACGGGCATCCACGGGAAGCTCCGTCTGGACCCGGCTGGGGGTACTCGGCGGTCTGCTCGTCGTCCTCTACAGCCTGATGGCCGCCACCGGGAACTGGACCCCACGGCTGGGGCTGGACCTGCAGGGCGGCACGAGCGTGATCCTCACGCCTCGGGCAACCACCGGCAGCGCCGTCGACTCCGGCGCGGTCGACCAGGCGGTGGACATCATCCGTCAGCGCGTCGACGGGCTGGGTGTCGCCGAGTCCGAGGTCCACCGCACCGGCAACCAGATCGAGATCTCGGTTCCCGGCCGGGGCCGCGGCGACGTGGTCGACCTGGTGGGGCAGACCGCGGAGCTGCGCTTCCGCGAGGTCTACGAGGCCGCCGCGGCGACCCCGGCGAAGACGGTCCCCTCGCCCACCCCCGGCAGCACGGCCGCGCCGACCCCCGCGCCCGGCGCGACGCCGTCACCGGCGGCCGGGAGCGTGCCGTCCGCGGCGCCGTCGGCGGCCCCCTCTGCGGCGCCGACCCCGTCGGCTTCGAACCGGCCGGCCGCCCTCGGCGACGGCTCGCGGCCGGCTGCGAAGCCGGTGGCGCTCGGGGACGGCTCCGGGCTGGTCGCGCAGCCGGTGGCGCTTGCCGCGAGCACGGGTAAGGCGGTCACCGCCGCCGGTGCCCTCACCGCCGCCTCGGCGGCCCCCGCAGTCTCGGCCTCTCCCGCCACGGCGGCCTCCGCGGCTCCGGCCGCGTCGGCGTCCCCGGCGCCGGCGCCGACGGCGCCCGCGGCGGGCGCCGCCTCCTCCGCGGACACGCCGCCCGCCGCCGCGGTCGCCCAGTACGACGCGCTGACCTGTGCGGTCACCGACGTGCGCAAGGCGGCGGTCAGCACCGACCGGCCCCAGGACTGGACCGCCGCCTGCGATCGGGACGGGGCGACCAAGTACCTGCTCAAGCCGGCCTCCGTCGTCGGCACCGATGTGAAGACGGCCTCCGCCGGCCTGCAGGGCGGCGGCGGCACCACCGGCGTCACCACCGGCCAGTGGGTGGTCAACGTCGACTTCACCGGCTCCGGCCAGAACAAGTTCACCAAGCTCACCGAGAACACGATCGGCAAGCAGGTCGCGATCGTGCTCGACGGCGTGGTGCAGTCGGCGCCGCAGACCAACGAGCGCATCGCCGGGACCGCGCAGATCTCCGGGTCCTTCGGCCAGTCCGAGGCGGAGGACCTCGCCAACGTTCTGCGTTACGGCGCACTGCCGCTGGCGTTCGAGCGTTCCCAGGCCGAGTCGATCTCGCCGACCCTGGGCCGCGACTCGCTGCACGGCGGGCTGCTCGCCGGGGCCATCGGGCTGGTGCTGGTCGTCGCCTACTCGTTCCTGTACTACCGGGCGTTGGGCATCGTGGTGGTCGCTTCGCTGGCGGTCAGCGGGGCGATCATCTATGCCTCAGTCGTGCTGCTGGGCGCCGCGATCGNCTTCACGCTGACCCTCGCCGGCATCGCCGGTCTGATCGTGTCGATCGGCGTCACCGCGGACTCGTTCGTCGTCTACTTCGAACGGATCAAGGACGAGGTGCAGGCCGGTCGGACGGTGCGTGCCTCCGCCGACCGGGCCTGGCCGGCCGCGCGGCGCACGATGCTCTCGGCGGACACGGTCTCGTTCCTCGCCGCCGCCGTGCTTTACATCCTCTCGATCGGCTCGGTGCGCGGGTTCGCGTTCACCCTCGGGTTGTCGACGTTGAGCGACGTGCTGATCATGTTCATCTTCACCCGCCCGATGGTGGCCCTGCTGGTGCGGCGCAGACTGTTCTCCGTCAGCCGGTTCTCCGGTCTGAGTCCGAAGACGATCGGTGGCCGGGCCGCGGCCGGGCCACCGGCCGCGGCCCCCAGCAGGCCGCGGCTGGCCAAGCGGCCGGCGCCGGCCGGGCAGAAGCGGGAGAGCTGACAGATGGCACTGCTCGGGCGGATCTACCGCAGCGACTTCCACGTCGACTTCGTCGGCCGCCGCCGGGTCTGGTACGCGATCTCCGGCGTCATCATCGCGATCTGCGCGGTGAGCATGATCTTCCGTGGCTTCACCCTGGGCATCGAGTTCTCCGGTGGCGCGGTCTTCCAGCTCCCCAGCCATGGCGGCACCGTCCAACAGGTCGAGGAGACCCTCTCCAGCGTCGGCATCGACCCGGCGGACGGCGTGGTCCAGCAGCTCGAGACCTCCAAGCAGTTCCGGGTGCAGACCCCCACCCTGTCCGACGCCCAGACCGACAAGCTGACGGACGCGCTGGCCAAGCGTTTCTCGGTGGCCAACCCGGACCGCGACATCGCCGTGTCGACGGTCGGCTCCTCGTGGGGCTCGACGATCACCAAGAAGGCCGTCCAGGGCCTGGTCGTCTTCCTGGTGCTCGTGATGATCTACCTGTCGGTGCGCTTCGAGTGGAAGATGGCGGTGGCCGCGATGGCCGCGCTCATCCACGACCTCGTCGTCACCATGGGCGTCTACTCCCTCGTCGGGTTCGAGGTGACGCCGTCGACGGTGATCGCCGTGCTGACCATCCTCGGCTTCTCGCTCTATGACACGGTGGTGGTGTTCGACCGGGTGCGGGAGAACACCGCGGGGATGGCGACCTCCCACCGCCGCACCTATGCCGAGGCGACGAACGACGCGCTGAACGAGACGCTGGTCCGTTCGCTCAACACGTCGCTCATCGCCCTCATCCCGGTGGCGTCGCTGCTGTTCGTCGGCGCCGGGCTGCTGGGCGCGGGCACGCTGAAGGACCTCGCGCTCGCCCAGTTCGTCGGGATCGCCTCCGGCACCTATTCGTCGTTGTTCTTCGCCACGCCCCTGCTGGTCGACCTCAAGCGGGGTGAGTCGGCGGTGCAGGCCCTCGACGCCCGGGTCGCCCGGGAACGGGGCAAGCGCGCGCGCGCCGCCGCGTCGGCCTCGGCCGGCCCGGGGGCGCCGGTCGGCTCGTCGGCGCCGGGGGAGACGGCATCGGGGGAGGTGGCGGCCCTCGCCGCGGGCGCGGCTGCACGGCCGGACGACCCGGACGACCCGGTCGGTCGGCCGGGCGGGCCCGGTGCCCGCGAACCGGTTCCCGCCGGGGCGGGCCTCGGCGGGCCCGGTCGGCGACCCCCCACGGCGGGTGCCGCGCGACGCGCCGGAGGCCGCAAACCCGGCCGGCGGGGGCGGCCGAGCGGTAAGAAGCGTCGGTGAGCCGGGCGTCAGGCGCACACCTGTGTACCTGTGCCCTGCGGCGCCCGGAGACGGATCTGGCGGACTAGCCCTGAAAGTGGGATGAGCAGGACGATGACGAGCATCGACGAGGCGGCACTCGGACGGCCCGCCACGAGCGACGCGGCCGCCGACGTGTTGCGTGGCCACATCCGGGACATCCAGGACTGGCCGCAGCCCGGGGTGGTGTTCAAGGACATCACCCCGCTGCTCGCCACGCCCGCCGCGTTCGGCGTGGTGATCGGGGCCCTGGTGGACATCGCCCGCCAGCGCGGCGCGACCACGATCGCGGGGATCGAGGCCCGTGGCTTCCTGCTGGCCGCGCCGGTCGCCGACCGGCTCGGCGCCGGCCTGGTGCCCATTCGCAAGCAGGGCAAGCTGCCGGGCCCGGTCCGCAGCGCGACCTACGACCTGGAGTACGGCACCGCCACCATCGAGATCCACGCCGACGCGGTGCGCCCGGACGAGCGGGTGCTGCTGGTCGACGACGTGCTGGCGACCGGCGGCACGGCGGCTGCCGCGCACGGGCTGCTGGCCGGCGTGGGGGCCGAGGTGGTGGGCCTCACGGTCCTCATGGAGCTGTCGTTCCTGCCCGGGCGGGAACGGGTCGCTCCGTTGGATGTCGTCCCACTTCTGACGATTTGACCTCCCCTCGGCCGGGGCTGCGGAAGGCTTCCGCGCGGCGCGGCGTTAGGCTCGGTGTCTAGTCCTCACGCAGGAGCGGCCCGTGCCAGAGGCAGCGCCGGTGACCACCGGAGCGTCGTCGCCCGCCGTGGCTCCCTCGAGGGAGCCACGGTCGGCGGGCGATGGTGCGCGTCCTGCCCCGTCTGGCCCGGACCGCGGATCCACCCCCCGTGACCAGGCCGTCCGCGAGCCGGCCGGCCCGCAGCCCGCGAGCCGGGAGACGCGGGGAGCCGCCGAGGCCCCGGCCCGGGTACCGGCCGGGCAGACCGGGCCGCCGCCGGCGGCCGCGCCGGCGGATGACGGCTCGCCGGTCGTTCCCCGGCTCGGCCACGAGTCGCCACCCCTGCCGCGCCGGGTGCGCGGGCGCCTGTCGCGCCTCTCGACGCACCGGGCCACCCCCTCCTCGGCCCTCGATCCGGTGCTGCGCGGCCTGCTCGCGAACCACCCGCGGGCCGACATCGACCAGGTCCAGCAGGCCTTCGAGGTCGCCGACGCCGCGCACGCCGGCCAGGTGCGCTTCTCCGGCCACCCTTACATCACCCACCCGATCGCCGTGGCGAGCATCCTCGCCGATCTCGGGATGGACACCCCGACGCTGTCCGCGGCCCTGCTGCACGACACGTTGGAGGAGACCTCCCTGTCCGCCGAGGCGATCCGGGAGACCTTCGGCGACCAGATCGCCCTCATCGTCGACGCCGTCAGCAAGCTCAACCGGGTCAAGGTCGGCGAGGCGGCGCAGGCGGCGCAGGCGGAGACGATCCGCCGGATGGTCGTCGCGATGGCCCGCGACCCGCGGGCGCTGGTCGTCAAGCTCGCCGACCGGCTGCACAACATGCGCACCCTGCGTTTCCTGNCCGAGCACAAGCAGGAGCGCAAGGCACGCGAGACGCTGGAGGTCTACGCCCCGCTCGCCCATCGGCTCGGGATGAACTCGCTGAAGTGGGAGCTGGAGGACCTCGCGTTCGCCGCGCTGTACCCGAAGCGCTACGACGAGATCGTCCGCCTCGTCGCCGACCGGGCGCCCAGCCGCGACGTCTACCTCGCGGAGGTGATCGGCCAGGTGCAGGCCGGCCTGCGCGACGCCCGGATCCGCGCGGTCGTCTCCGGCCGACCCAAGCACTACTACTCGATCTACCAGAAGATGGTCGTGCGCGGCCGGTCGTTCGACGACATCTACGACCTGGTCGGCATCCGCGTCCTCGTCGACTCGGTCCGCGACTGCTACGCCACCCTGGGCACCGTCCACGCGAACTGGAAGCCGATCCCCGGCCGGTTCAAGGACTACATCGCGATGCCCAAGTTCAACATGTACCAGTCGTTGCACACGACGGTCATCGGTCCCGAGGGCAAGCCGGTCGAGCTGCAGATCCGCACGCACGCGATGCACAACCGAGCCGAGTACGGCATCGCCGCGCACTGGAAGTACAAGGAGGACGGCGTCGCGGCCCGCCCGTCAGCGGGGGTGGTCGACGGCGGCGGCCGGTCCGCGCGGCGCCGCGGCAGTCCCGAGCCGGACCTCATGAGCTGGCTGCGCCAGGTCCTGGACTGGCAGCGCGAGACCGCCGACCCGGGGGAGTTCCTCGACAGCCTGNGCTTCGCCGCGGAGACCGACGAGGTCTTCGTGTTCACCCCGAAGGGCGACGTCATCCCGCTGCCCGCGGGGTCGACGTCGGTAGACTTCGCCTACGCGGTGCACACCGACGTCGGTCATCACTGCGTCGGCGCCCGGATCAACGGCCGGCTCGCGGCGTTGGACACCGAGCTCGACAACGGCGACACCGTCGAGGTCTTCACCTCGCGGGCGCACTCGGCGGGCCCCAGCGAGGACTGGCTGATGTTCGTCCGCTCGTCGCGGGCCCGGGCGAAGATCCGCCAGTGGCACGCCCGCGAGCGCCGCGAGGACGCGATCGTCGCCGGCCGCGACGCGATCGGCCGGGCCATGCGTCGCCATGGGCTGCCGCTGTCCCGGCTGATGAGCGGCGACGCGCTGCTCAACCTGGCCAAGGACCTGCGCTACGCCGACGTCGCCGCGCTGTACGCGGCGGTGGGGGAGAACCACGTCAGCGCCCCGGCGGTCGTCTCGAAGCTGCTCGTGGCGCTCGGTGGCCCCGAGGGCGCCGAGGAGGACGCCGGCGAGACCGAGCTGCCGATCCGCACGCTGCGCCGCTCCACCGGGGAGCCGGGTGTGCTGGTCACCGGGGCGCCGGACGTGTGGACGAAGCTCGCGCGCTGCTGCACCCCGATGCCCGGCGACGACATCGCCGGCTTCGTCACCCGGGGCAAGGGCGTGTCCGTCCACCGGACCGACTGCTCCAACCTCACCGGGCTGCGCGGCGGGCCGCACGACCGGCTCGTCGAGGTCGAGTGGGCGCCGTCGTCGGGTTCGGTGTTCCTCGTCGTGATCCAGGTCGAGGCACAGGATCGGACCAAGCTGCTCTCGGACGTCACCCGGGTGCTCTCCGACCGGCACGTGAACATCCTGTCCGCGTCGGTGGCCACCACCAGGGACTCCGTCGCGGTCAGCCGCTTCACCTTCGAGATGGGGGATGCCAAGCATCTCGGGCACATCCTGAGTGCCGTGCGGTCCATCGACGGGGTCTACGACTGTTTTCGCGTCACCTCAGGCGTACAGGTCTAGCGGGACAAAGGGGGGCGCCGTGGATGCTGAGACCGTAGGTGCGGGTCTGCCGGCGGGCGGCGGACTGACCCCGGCGCTGTCCCGGGCCGACGCGCGGGGCGACTCCTCCGACGACGCCTCCCGGGCCCTGTCGGCGGCGCGGCAGGCGAGCGTGCGCCTGGCGCACCTGGCCCGCCGGATGGCCACGCCGCGCATGTCGCAGGTGCCCCCCGAGCTGCGGGACATCGTGGAGGCCCACCGCGACTACCACCCGCGGGCCGACATCGGCGCGCTCGTGCACGCCTACGGGGTCGCCGAGCGGTTGCACGCCGGCCAGATGCGCCGCAGCGGCGACCCGTACATCAGCCACCCGCTCGCCGTCACCGAGNCGCTCGCCGAACTCGGCGTGGACACGACCACGCTGATCGCGGCCCTGCTTCACGACACCGTCGAGGACACCGGCTACACCCTCGACTCGGTCGCCGAGGAGTTCGGCGGCGAGGTCGCCAACCTCGTCGACGGGGTCACCAAGCTGGACAAGATGCGCTTCGGTGAGGCGGCCGAGGCCGAGACGCTGCGCAAGCTGATCGTGGCGCTCGCCCGGGACTACCGGGTGCTCGTTATCAAGATCGCCGACCGGCTGCACAACATGCGCACGCTCGACTTCATGTCCCCGCCCAAACGAGTGAAGATCTCCCGGGTCACGCTGGAGATCCTGGCGCCGCTGGCCCACCGGCTGGGCGTCAGCGTGATCAAGCGTGAGCTGGAGGACCGGGCGTTCGCCGTGCTCCATCCGGCCGAGCACGCGCGCACCGCCCGGATCGTGGACGAGTTCACCGCCGCGGAGCAGGCGTCGGGTTCGCTGGCGGGCCTGGTCGCGCGGCTGCGGGCGGGCCTGGCGGGCGCCCGCATCGACAGCGAGGTCTCCGTCCGCGCCAGCCACCTGTTCTCGATCTACAAGCGGGGGCAGGAGCGGGCCCGCGCCCCGCAGGACTACACCGACATCGTCCGAGTCCTCGTCCTCGTCGACGAGGTGACCGACTGCTACGCCGCCCTCGGGGTGATCCACGCGCTGTGGCGCCCGGTGCCGGGCCGGCTGCGGGACTTCGTGGCGACGCCGAAGTTCAACATGTACCAGTCGCTGCACACCACCGTCGTCGACGATTCCGGGCGCAGCATCGACATCCAGATCCGGACCCTGGCGATGCACCGGCTGGCGGAGACCGGCATCGTCGCGCGCCCGGTCGGCCCGGGCGCCGACGGCGCCCGGCTGGAGGGCCTGTCCTGGCTGCACAGCCTGCTGGACTGGCAGGAGGACACGATCGACTCCGACGAGTTCCTGGAGTCGCTGTCCTCCGATCTGGACTCCGACGAGGTGCTGGCCTTCACCCCCAAGGGGCGGATGATCGCCCTGCCACCCCGGTCGTCGCCCGTCGACGTCGCCTACGCCGTGCACACCGACATCGGTCACCGGGCGATCGGCGCCCGGGTCAACGGCCGGCTTGTCCCGTTGCACACCCGGCTGCGCAACGGCGACGTCGTCGAGATCCTGACCTCCAACCTGCCCGGCGCCGGTCCGTCGGAGGACTGGCTGCGGTTTGTGAAGACGTCGCGGGCCCGCGTGCGCATCCGCCGCCGGCTCGCCCGGCAGCGTCGTGACGCCGCTGCCGGCCCGGGCCTGTCCGAGGGACCGGAGCAGCCGGGGCGGCCGGCCGGGACGGGCGCCGGCGCCCACGGCGGCTCGGCCGGGGACATCGCGGGCGGTCCGAGTGGGACCTCCGCGGCACCGGCGCGGCACCTGGCCCGGCGCGGCGTACCCAGCCTCGCCGCCGTGGCCGACGACGGGTCGGGCGCGAGCATGCCCGTCCGGCTGGCCCGATGTTGCCTGCCGCTGCCCGGTGACGCCGTCGTCGGCTTCACGACCCATGGCAGCGCGGTCTCGCTCCACCGCCGCGAGTGCGGCAACGCCACCGAGGCGCGCGCCGACCGGGAACGGGTCATGGTGGTGGCCTGGTCCGCGCCCGATGTCAAGATTTTCCCCGCCGAGATCGCGGTCGAGGCGTTCGACCGTTACGGGCTGTTGGCCGACATCACCGAGATCCTGTCCGAGACGTCGGTGTCGGTCCGGGCCGCGTCGACGACCACCTCCGAGGACCGCGTCGCCCACGCCCGCTTCACCATCGAGGTCACCGGGCCCGAGCAGCTCGACAGCGTGCTCTCGGCGGTCCGCCGGGTGGGGGGCGTGTACGACTGCTACCGCGTATGCCAGACCCAGGCGTCGCCGACCGCCGACCCGGCCGCCCGCGCCGCCACCTGACCCGCAGTCGCCACCTGACCCGCAGTCGCCACCTGATTCGCGCTGGCACCTGACCCACGCCGCCGCCGGGTCGGGCAACCCCGTACGGGCACGACCCGCCGGTCCGACCGCCGAAAGGGGCCGGTCGGCAAGAACCGCCATCGGCGCCGCCGCACAGCGTGGCGATTCCACCCCGGAAAGTGCCCTCCGCATCCACCGCTGGTAAACGGAAGGTGCCTAAAACTGCCCCATCCGGGCCGATAAGGGTGGATTGTCGCCGAGGGAATAGCCGCCACCCTTCCGGGCGCCGTAAATTCAACGGCGACCGCCACTGATCGATGTAGAGTATCTCGCGTATCCCTCGTTTCCAGATGGGAGTGCGCGTGGGTCACCTTCAGGTCATCGTGAGTATCGACTCCCGGGAAGGCGCCGAGCGTATCGGCCGTGCGCTCGTGGAGGCTCGCCTGGTCGCTTGTTTCCAGGTGATCGGCCCGATGAGCAGCATCTACCGCTGGAAGGGCGAGATCGAGCAGGCCGAGGAATGGCTCTGTCTAGGGAAAACCACCACCGAGCGATTCGACGAGCTACGCGAGCGGCTGGTCGTCCTGCACCCGTACGAGAATCCCGAGATCATTGCCACGCCGATAGTGGCGGGCCACGCCGACTATCTGCAGTGGATCAGTGCGGAGACCGCGCCCGCTGTGCGGAGCTGACGTCCGGTCGCCGCCCCGACTCTGGCGGGGCCGGGGCGGCGACCGGACGTCATGCCGGCGGCGTCGTCGGAGGAGTCCCCGCTCAGGCCAGCGCCCGTAGCTGGTCGTCGAGGTCCCGTACGGCCTGGGTGTGCTGCCAGGGCCGTAGGTGCTCGCGGGTCCGCCGGACGCGGGCCAGGCCCAGGGAGAAGTCCGTCTGGGCCACGATCGACAGCGCCTCGGCGGCGAAGTGGCAGGCCGCCTCGATCTCCCGACGCTGGATGTGGACCTCGGCGATGTCGCTCATCAGCAGCGACCGCTTCTTCGTGGCACCCGGCGCCGTGGCCCGNAGGGCCTCGGTGGCCGCCGCGTAGGCTGCCGCCGGGCGGCGCAGCCGGGTGTAGGTGGTGACCTTGAGCCCGTCCAGCCGACCCCGGTCGAAGAACTGGGTCCAGACCCGGTCGCCGTCGCTTTCGCCCCGCTCGAAGGCCTCCTGCGCGCGGTCGAGTGCGGCCAGCGCCGCCCGGCCCTCGCCCCGCGCAGCCTGCTCCTCGGCCTCCCGGGCGGCCAGCCACGCCCGGGTCATGACGGTGCTGCCCGTCGCCGCCCGTCGCTGGGCCTCGCCGAGCAGCACGCACGCCTGGTCGTGGCGGCCCTGGCTGGCGGTCTGATAGCTCTCGTAGCCGAGCACGCACGCCCACAGCGCGTTGTCGTCGGCCTCGCGGGCGGCCTCGATGGCCACCCGGTAGTACGCCACCGCGGCGGGCAGGTCGTTCATGTCGAAGGCCAGCCAGCCCGCCAGCGCCGCGGTCTCGCCGGCGGTGGAGGTGAGGTCGCGGCGCACCGGCGTGCGGCCCGTCGACTCCAGCAGCTGGGTGAGCCGTCCCAGGTGATCGGTGACCCGTTGCATGAGGACCCGGGCGGGAACGCGCTCCTCCAGGCCGTACAGGCCCGCGGTGCGCTGCCCCAGCTCCTCGGCGAGCTCCGGGGTGACGCTCGCCCGGCGCCGCAGCGCCGCCGACAGCCGCTCCCAGGGCGGGGTGTCCGAGGCCGCGGCGATCGGCACCACCGCGACACCGCCCGCCGCGGCGAAGAGCCGCAGAAAGTCGCGCCGTTCCACGGAAATACCATTCGGGTCGATCACGTCGGCGTCCGCCTGCAGGACCAACGTGCCGCCGGGGACCACCTCGTGGCCGACCTGCTGCGGACCGCCGGGCGCGGCCGGGGTGATACCCCGACCCATTCCGCTTCGCATTGCTCCGGCAGCGGAGGGAAGCGTCTCGTCGTCGACGAAACCCAGTTCCACCGAGGACCGACCGAATAGAGCTCGCAACAGCCGCTGATAACGCAGGCTCGGTTTCTTGTCGCCCTTCTCCCACTTACAGATCATGTTTCCGGTCACCCCGGCCTCGCGGCCCTCGTGGATGACGGAGAAGCGCCGGATCTCGGTGGCGAGGCGTTCCTGGGACCAGCCCCGCTCCTCCCGGCTCAGCCGTAGCCGGGCGTTCGGGGTGCGGGTCGCGGGGGCGCGGTTGGGCTTCGACACGTCAGGTGATGGTCCGGAGGCTGCAGGTGCCCGGGAAGCTGCCGAGGGACCGGTCGTGAGCTGCATCGGGGCCTCCGAAGTCAATCGGTTGACTCCTGGAGCTTAACCCTCTGTGAGATAAGACGGTCATAGTCACTGTGGTCCCTTGGAGACCAGCTAGGGCAAAAATGTGGTCTTCCCGGCGCGCGGGTGGCCTGCGTTCCGCTAACGGGCGCCGCCTTCTAGAGTGAGGGCGTGAGAGCCGGACCCCTCGACCGACGTCCTCGACCGCCCGGATCCGGTGCCCCGACCCGTCCGCTGCGCGCGTGGCAGCGGGCGGCCCTCGACGTCTACCGGTCTCGCTCGTCGTCCGGGGGCCGGGACTTCCTCGCGGTGGCGACGCCGGGCGCCGGCAAGACCACCTTCGCTCTGCAGGTCGCCAATGACCTGCTGGGCACCGGCGAGATCAGCCGGATCACGGTCGTCGCGCCCACCGAGCATCTCAAGCGGCAGTGGGCGGCCGCCGCCGCCGAGGTCGGGGTGGACCTCGACCCGGACTTCCGCAACTCCGCCGGCGCGACGTCGTCCGACTACACCGGCGTCGCGGTGACCTACGCCCAGGTCGCGGCCCACCCGGCGCTGCACCGGGCGCGGACCGCCGCCCGGCGCACGCTGGTCATCCTCGACGAGATCCACCACGCGGGCGACGCGCTGTCCTGGGGCGAGGCGACCCGGGAGGCGTTCACCCCCGCGGCGCGGCGCCTCGCCCTGACCGGGACGCCGTTCCGCTCCGACGTCAACCCGATCCCTTTTGTCACCTACCTGCCGGGACCCGACGGCGTGCTGCGCAGCATCGCCGACTCCTCCTACGGCTACGCCGAGGCCCTGCGTGACGGCGTCGTGCGACCGGTGCTCTTCCTCGCCTACTCCGGCGAGATGTCCTGGCGGACCAGCGCCGGCGCCGAGCTGTCGGCCCGGCTCGGCGAACCGCTGACCGGCGAGCAGACCGCCGCCGCCTGGCGCACCGCCCTGGACCCGGGCGGAGACTGGATGCCGGCCGTGCTCGCCTCGGCGGACACCAGGCTGTCCCAGGTGCGCGCCGGCGGCATGCCTGACGCGGCCGGGCTGGTCATCGCCACCGACCACGCCGCCGCGAGGGCGTACGCGGGGCTGCTTGCCCGGATCACCGGCACGTCGCCGGTGCTCATCCTGTCCGACGACCCGACCGCGTCGGCGAAGATCGCGAACTTCCGCCAGTCCGCGGACCGGTGGATGGTGGCCGTGCGGATGGTGAGCGAGGGCGTCGACGTGCCCCGCCTCGCCGTCGGGGTCTACGCGACCTCGGCCTCGACGCCGCTGTTCTTCGCCCAGGCCGTCGGCCGGTTCGTCCGGGGGCGGGGTCGGGGCGAGACCGCCTCGGTGTTCCTGCCGAGTGTGCCCACCCTGCTCGCCCTCGCCGGGGAGATGGAGGTCCAGCGCGACCACGCGCTGGAGAAGCAGCCGCGCGACCCGGACGCCTTCGACGACGAGGCGCTGCGCGACGCCAACCGGCGCAAGGACACCCCCGACCAGCCGGACACGCTGTTCACGGCGCTGGGCTCCTCGGCCCATCTCGATCGGGTGATCTTCGACGGCGGCGAGTTCGGCACCCCCGCGGCGCCCGGCTCGGCGGCGGAGGAGGACTTCCTCGGCCTGCCGGGTCTGCTGGAGCCGGACCAGGTCGCGACCCTGCTGCGCCAGCGGGAGGCCGCGCAACAGGCCGCCGCGCAGGCGGCCGCGCGGCGCGGCGCCGCTGCCCGGGCGGGCGAGCAGCCCGAGGTGCCCGCGGCCCGCGACGGCGCGCAGTCGACGACCCGCCCGGTCCACGAGGTCATCGCCGAGCTGCGCAAGGAGCTCAACCGGCTGGTCGGGGCGCACTTCCACCGCACCGGCAAGCCGCACGGGATGATCCACGCCGAGCTGCGTCGGGCCTGTGGCGGCCCGCCGAGCGGGCAGGCCAGCGCCGCGCAGTTGCAGGCCCGGATCGACACGATCCGCCGCTGGGCCGGCTGACGGCTGCCCGGCCGGCCCAGCCGCTGCGTCAGCCGCCCTGCGAGATGGCGATCGACAGGATCTTCGCCTTGCTGGCCGGGGCGCCGTCGGAACCGCCGCCCTGCACGCCGGGCTTGGTGAGCTTGTCGAGGACGTCCAGCCCCGTGGTGATCTTTCCGAAGACGGTGTAGCCGCCGGCCAGCGCCGCCGCCCCCTGCTGCGTCGGGTCGGCGTAGTTGATGAAGAACTGGCTGCCGTTGCTGTTCGGCGCGGAGCTGTGCGCCATCGCGAGCACGCCGCGGTCGTAGGTGACGCCCTCGGTGTTCTCGTTGGCGTATCCGTAGCCGGGGCTGCCGCTGCCGGTGCCTGTCGGGTCGCCGCACTGCAGCACGGAGATGCCCGCCTCAGCACCGCCGGTCTGCCGATGGCAGAGCGTGTTGTCGTAGTACTTGGCATCGGCGAGGGTGCGCAGGGCGTGGACGGTGCACGGCGCCTTCTGCGCGTCCAGGCTCGCCGTCAGCGTCCCGGCGTCGGTGGTGATGGTCATGGTGGCCGGGGATGTGTCGACGGTGGCGGCCGGTTTCGGCAGGGTGGCGCCGCGGGCGGGGGTCTCCCCGTTGGCGGTGTACGTGCAGGTGCCGACCTTGCTGGTGGCCGCCGCGGCGGCGCTGGGGGCCGCGGTGCTGGCCGCGTTGGCGGCGGTGACGTCAGACTTGTCGTCCTTACCGGTGAGCAGGATCGCGGCGATCGCCGACGCGGCGACCACGATCGTCACGAAGCCGGCCACGATCGCGAGCCGCTGCTGGCGGCGGCGGTGGGCGACCCGCCGCCGCTGCGTCTGCCGGGCCGCTCGGGCCTCGGCGAGCTCGCGCTGCCGTCGCTCCTTGGAACTGGCCACCGTCGCCGGCCTCCTCACATCCCGAACCTGGCAGGTTCTTCGCTGATGCGTCCCGTCCGTCCCGCGGCGGCGGACACATGTGGTCTGTGCACCGTAACCGTTCGGCGGTGCTCGGCTGGGCAGCGCACCTGGGGCAGCGCACCTGTGGCGAGCATGCCGAAGCCGCCTGTGCGCCCGCTGTGCGCCGGAAGCGTCGGCGGTGGCTGGTAGCGTTGCCGCAAGGTGAGGTGCGGTACCGATCAGGGGCTGACGCGATTCATGCTCGATAAGCGTTTTATCCGCGAGAATCCGCAGGCCGTGAGGGACGCGGTCGCGGTCAAGGGTATTGACCTGGACGTCGACGAACTGCTCCAACTCGACCAGGACAATCGCAAGCTGCAGTTCGAGGTGGACGGGGCGCAGGCCCNGCGCAAGAGCTTCGCCAAGCAGTTCGCCAAGGCCGACGAGGCACGCCGGGCCGAGCTGCGGGTCGAGCACGAGGCGTTCGACCGCCAGCTGCGGGACCTGCGCGAGCAGCTTGCCCGCACGGGCGCGCGATTGGCCGAGCTGATGCTGCTGACGCCGAACATCCCCTGGTCGGGGGCGCCGGTGGGGCCGGACGAGGCGGCCAACGTGGTGCTGCGCACCGTCGGCACGCCCCCGGAGTTCGACTTCACCCCGCTCGACCACACCGAGCTCGCCGAGAAGCGCGGCTGGGCCGAGTTCGCCCGCGCCCGCAAGGTCGCCGGCGAGCGGGCCTACGCCCTCGTCGGCGACATGGTGATGCTGGAACGGGCGGTGCACTCGTACGCGCTGGACCTGCTGCGCGGCCGGGAGTTCACCCCGGTGGCGGTCCCCGCGCTCGTCCGCGAGGAGCCGCTGATCGGCACGGGGATGCTGCCGAAGGCCCGGGAGGAGATCTACGCGATCCCCGAGGACGACCTGTACCTGGCCGGAACGGCCGAGGTGGCCCTCGTGGGCCTGCATGCGGGGGAGATCCTCGACGCCGCCCGGCTGCCGATCCGCTACGCCGGGATCTCGCCGTGCTTCCGCCGGGAGATCGGCAGCGCCAGCCGGGACGTCCGCGGCCTGCTGCGGGTGCACCAGTTCGAGAAGGTCGAGCAGTTCGTGCTCTGCGCCGCCGACGAGGCCGAGTCGGCGCGCTGGCACGCCGAGCTGCTCGCCACCGCCGAGCGCATCCTGTCCGACCTCGGGCTGTGCTACGAGGTCGTCGAGTGCGCCACCGGGGACATGGGCGTCGGCAAGTTCCGGATGAACGACATCAACACGTGGTTTCCGTCGCTGGGCCGTTTCCGGGAGACGCACAGCTGCTCCACGCTGCACGACTGGCAGGCTCGCCGGGCGAACCTGCGCTACCGCGACACCGACGGCACGATCCGCTTCGCCCACACGCTGAACAACACCGCGGTGGCCACCCCCCGGCTGCTGGCGGCGCTGCTGGAGAACTTCCAGACCGCGGACGGCGCGGTGCGCATCCCCGAGGTGCTGCGGCCCTACCTGGGCGGCCGCGAGCTGATCTGAGCGCCGCCGCGGCGGCGCGCCCGCGCGGCCCGGACCAGGGCCGGCCCGGCCACCGCGAGGCGTCGCGGCAGCCCGACGGCCACCCGGCGTTCCAGCACCCGGTAGTCGGCTCGCTCCACCTCGTCGAGGATCTCCTGGTAGAGCACGAACGCGGTGCGCATGCAGTCCCGCGAGGTGGGGTGCAGCAGCCGGATGCCGGGCTGGGCCGCGCGGAACAGCTCCCGGGCCCGGCTGATCTCGAACGCCAGGAGCCGGCGAACCGGCCCGTCGACGACCCCGGCGGCCAGGTGCTCCCGGGTGACGCCGAACAGCGCCAGCGACGTCTGCGGCAGGTACACCCGCCCGCGGCGCAGGTCCTCCCCGACGTCACGGATGAAGTTGGCGTGCTGGAAGGCGAGGCCGAGGTCGCGTGCGTAGGGCAGCGCGCTGTCGTCGACCGGTTCGAGCAGCGGCACCATCTGCAGGCCGATGACCGCGGCCGAGCCGTGCATGTAGACCAGCAGGTCCTCCCACGTCGCGTACCCGGTGACGGTCAGGTCCATCGCCATCGAGGACAGGAACGCGGCGAAGTGGCCGGGGTCGAGGGCGAAGCGATGGATCGTGTCGACGACCGCCGGCAGCACCGACACCTCACCGGCAGCCCCACCCGCACCCGTCCCACCGGCGATCTGGGCGTCGACGGCGTGGGCGGGCACGCCGTCGCGCAGCGCGGCGAGGAACCGGGCACTCCAGGCCTGCAGCCGGATGGCCCGCTCGTCGCCGGTCAGCGCCGAGTCGAGGTCGTCGACGATGTCGTCGGCGTGGCGGGCGAAGCCGTACAGGGCGTGCACGTGCGCCCGTTTCCATGGCGGCAGCAGCAGGGTCGCCAGGTAGTACGTGCGCCCGTGGGCGGCGTTGAGGGCGCGGGCCCGCGCATACGACGCGCGCAATCGGGGATCGGTGATTCCGGCCGCGTCGAGCTCCCCCACGGCGCTCAGCCTAACGGTACTGACGGTGGGCCCTGGGCCCCTGGTCCTGGATCTCCGAACATCATGATTGCGCGTGCCGGGTCGGGGCGGGGTTCTGCTCCGGGCGGTGGCGCGTGGGCTGTTCCGCGGAACACCATGATCATATTCTGGGTTCGGGTGGGGTTCCGGCTGCACCGCCGTGGCCGCGTCGCCCCTCACCGCGGATGATCTTGTGTTGGGTTTTTGTCGGTGGTGGGTGGGACGATCGTCGTGTCCGTTGATCGATGACACCTCTGGCCCGGTGATCCTGATGAGTACAGCGTCTGCATTCCCTCCCCCTCCGCCTGTCCCCTCTGCCTCGTCTGATGCGTGCGCGCTGATCGGGGTGGATGTGGAGGTCGCATCGTTGGGGGAGGTGGAGGAGGCGATCTGCCGGTGGGCGGGGCGGATCGCCGCGGCGAGCTGNGGCTGGCTGTTGGCGGTGGCGGCGTTCGACCGTCGGGGTGGCTGGTCGGGGGTCGGGATGGGGTCGTGTGCGCACTGGCTGGCCTGGCGGTGCGGTATCGGCCTGCGCACGGCGCGGGAGCAGGTGGCGACGGCGCGGGCGTTGGAGGGTCTTCCGGTCCTTCGGGCGGCGTTCGCGGCGGGCACGGTGTCGTATGCGAAGGTGCGGGCGGTGACCCGGGTCGCCGAGCCCGCCACTGAGGAGCTGTGGCTGGCCCGTGCCCGACGCTGCTCGGCCGGTCAGGTGGAGCGGCTCGTCCGTTCCTACCGGCAGGCCAATGGTGATCCGAAGGTCCGGCGGGCCGCACGGCGAGTGGCCTGGACGTTCGACGGCGACGGCATGCTGTGTCTGCGTGCGGTCCTGTCCCCGGACGAGGGCGCCCGGCTGATTGCCGCGTTGGACGCCGCCCGGGCCAGTCTCGAGGACACCACCTCCCTGGCCGGCGACAGTCTCCCAGCAGGCACCGGCACGGGCGACGAGGGTGGGGTGCCCTCGGACGGGGAGAAGGTCGTGATCGCACGGGATCGGCGGCGTGACGCCGACGCGCTGGTCGCGCTGGCCGACGGGTTCCTCGACCGGCCCGCCCCGGGGCTGATGCACCCTGGTCACACCCTGACCGTGCACCTCACCACTCAACCCACTCCCACCAGCAGCAACACGGCGGACCCGCAGGAAGGTACCGCGGGTGGGACTGAGGAGCCGGTCGGGGTGGCGCGGGTGGGGGTCGGGGCGTGGCGGTCTACCTGCGTGACCAGGGGCGCTGCCAGTACCCGAGGTGCGGTCACACCCGCTGGTTGCACCTGCACCACCTCACCTGGTGGGGCCGCGGGGGTGGTACCGACATCGACCGGCTGCTGCTGCTCTGTTCCACCCATCACCGGGCGGTGCACGACGACGACATCAGCCTGGGCCGGGACGCGGACGGGACCGTCACCGCGCGGACTGTCGACGGCCGCGTCCTTGTCGCAGCACCACCGGTCCTGCCCGGACCCGAGCCGGCAGGGACCCTCGCCCACGCCACCCGCCACATCGACCCCGCCGCAATCCGGCCGGTGGGGATGGTTATGGCAGACGGGAGGCGAAGGCGAGCGAGCTCGCCGCGGCGAGGAAGCCCAGCGCGAGGGAGAGGCCCAGGAACCAGGTGGTGATCTCGCGGTACTCGGTGCGGTAGCCGATGGAGCTGCCCAGGCCCTTGTAGACCGAGCGCAGCTCGTCGCCGGTGGCGGCCCGGTGGTAGGAGCCCTCGGTCTGGTCGGCGATCTCGTTGAGGGCCTGCTCGTTGACCGGGACGGGCACCTCCTGACCGCCGACATCGAGCGTGCCGTCGCTGGTGCCGTAGGCGATGGTGTCGACGGGGATGTGCGCCTGCCGGGCGGCATCGGTGGCCTGCGTGTTCGGCCGGCCGCGAGTGGTCTCGCCGTCGGAGAGCAGGACGATGGCCGCGGGTGGCGGGCTCTGCCCGGCGTCGGAGAATCGCTTGCCGGCGGTGTTGATGGCCTGCAGCGAGGCGAAGATCCCCTCACCGATGGCCGTCGCCGGGCCGAGCTGCAGGCCGCGGATGCCGGCGCGGACCGACTCGCGGTCGGTGGAGGCGGGCACGAGCACCGTCGCGCTGCCGGCGAAGGAGACCAGGCCCAGGTTGATGCGCGGCGGGAGCTGGTCGACGAACGCCTCGGCGCCCTGCTTGGCCGCCTCCAACCGGTTCGGGGCGATGTCGGTGGCGGCCATCGAGTTCGACACGTCGATGGCCAGGATGATCGTCGCGCGTTCCCGCGGAACCCGCTCGGCGCGGGCCGGCCGGGCCAGCGAGAACACCAGGCCGGCGAGGGTGAGCAGCAGCAGCGCGGCCGGGACGTGGCGGCGCCACCACTGCGGGCGCCGCGGCAGCACCGATGCCAGCACCGAGGTGGACGACAGGCGGGCCGCGTACACGCGCCGCCGCGCGGAGACGACGATGTAGGCGACGAGCAGCGCGGCGACGAGCAGATACAGCCACAGCCAGTGGCCGGCGAGGAAGCTCACCGGGTACCCGCCCGGGCGGGTCGGCCGACCGGCGCGCGCCGCCCGGCGCCGCGGCCGCGCCGGTTCGCGGAGGCGAAGCGGACGATGTCGACGAGCCAGTCCGAGTCGGTGCGCAGGACGAGGTGGTCGGCGCCGACGCGGCGTAGGGCGAGCGACACCTCCCGGCGGTGCGCCGCAGCGGCCGCGGCGTACCGTTCCCGGAACTTCCGCGACGAGGTGGGCACCTCCAGCATCGCCCCGGTCTCGGCGTCGACGACGGGCAGCAGGCCGACGGCGGGCAGGGCCAGCTCCAGCGGGTCGACGATCTCGATCGCGAGCACCTGGTGGCGGGCGGCGACCACGCGCAGCGGGCGTTCCCAGCCGAGGTCCGTGGACTGGAAGTCGGAGATGACGACGGCGAGGCCGCGCCGGCGCGGCGGGCGCAGCAGGCCCTGCACGGCGGCGGCGAGGTCGGTGGCAGCCGCCGGGTCGGGCCGGCGGCGCGGCCGGTCGTGTGCGGCGCGGGGCAGCGTGAGCAGGGTGCGCAGCAGCGCCCGCAGGCCGTCGCGACCCGGCCGGGCCGGGATGAGCCGCGTGCCGGCCTGGGTGAGCGCCACCGCACCCATCCGGTTGCCGGTGCGAGCGGTGAGGAAACCGACCGCGGCGGTGGCGGCGACCGCGAGGTCCCGCTTCTCCCACGCGCCGGTGCCGAACTCGCTGCTGGCGCTGAGGTCGACGAGGGCCCAGGTCTCCAGCTCCCGGTCGGCGATGAGGTCGTGGACGTGGGGGACGGTGGTGCGGGCGGTGACGGCCCAGTCCATGCGGCGCACGTCGTCGCCGATGGAGTACTCGCGGCTCTCCGCCTTCTCGCTGCCCTGGCCGGGTAGCAGGCCCAGATGGTCGCCGAGCAGCATCCCGTCGAGGCGGCGCAGCACGGTGAGTTCCAGGCGGCGCAGCGTCCGCTCCACCGCCGGGTCGCCGGCCGGCGTGGCGGCGACCGGGCTGGGGCGGCCCGCGTCCGGCGTCATGAGATCGGGCCCCGGTCGAGGTATTCGGGGAAGCCCGAGCGCGGGTTGGTTCCCCAGCCGCCGGTGTTCGGCCCGACGGGCCCGGTGGGGTAGGGGGCCTGCTGGCGTGGCGCCACCTGCGGCTGCTGGATGGTCTCCAGGATGCGGGCGGCGATCGCGTCCGCGGTCAGCCCCTCGGCCAGCGCCTCGTAGGACAGCACCAGCCGGTGCGGCAGCACGTCCATGGCGACGGCGACCACGTCGTCCGGCACCACGTAGTCGCGCCCGCGTAGCAGGCCGAGCGCCCTGGCGGCGGCGACCAGGCCGAGGGAGGCCCGCGGCGAGGCGCCGTAGGCGAGGTGGCCGGCCAGTTCCGGCAGCCCCGCCTCGGCCGGCGCCCGGGTGGCGAGCACCAGCCGCACCGCGAACTCGGTGATGGCGTGGTGGACGAACACGTTGTCGGCCCGCGCCTGCAGCCGCTCCAGCACCTTCGGGCCCAGGACGCGCTCGGGGACCGGCGGCGACACGCCCATCCGCCGGACGATCTCCAGCTCCTCGGTGGGGCTGGGGTAGGGCACGTTGACCTTCATAAGGAACCGGTCGCGCTGGGCCTCGGGCAGCGGGTAGACGCCCTCGGACTCGATCGGGTTCTGGGTGGCGAGCACCAGGAACGGCCGGGGTAGCCGGTGGGTGGCTCCGCCGAGCGAGACCTGCTTCTCCGACATGACCTCCAGCAGCGCCGACTGCACCTTCGCGGGCGCGCGGTTGATCTCGTCGGCCAGTACGAAGTTGGCGAAGACCGGCCCGAGCTCGACGTCGAACGCCTCCTGGCTGGCCCGGTAGATGCGGGCGCCCACGATGTCCGAGGGCACGAGGTCGTTGGTGAACTGGATCCGGACGAACGAGCCGCCGACCACGGTGGCCAGGGTCTGCACCGCCAGCGTCTTGGCCACCCCGGGCACGCCCTCGAGCAGGCAGTGCCCGCGGGCGAGCAGCGCGACGAGCATGCGCTCGACCATGCGGTCCTGCCCGACGATCACTTTTTTGATCTCGAACAGGGCGCGCTCGAGCAGCGCCGCGTCCGAGGTGGTGTCCGGGGCGGCGAGGCCGGCCGGGCTCTGCCCATCGTCCATGCCGGTATTCTCCCAGCCCCGGCGCGGAATCGGGCGCCAACGGACTCGGCACGGCTCGGTTGCAAGCGTCTTCTAAGCCCCTGTTCAGGAACTTTCGGTTCAGGCCGGGGCTGCGGCGCGCAGCGCACGCGAGCGGTAACCGCGATCGGCGCCGAGGATCCGCTCCGCCGCCAGTCGTCCCGAGATGAGCACCATCGGCACGCCGACGCCGGGCCGGGTGCCGCTGCCGGCGAACACCACGTTCGCCAGCCCGGGCGCCATGTTCGCCGGGCGGAACGGGCCGGTCTGGCGGAAGGTGTGGGCGGCGGCGAACGGCGCGCCCGCCGCCATCCCGCGGGCCCGCCAATCGGCCGGGGTGGTCACCTGCTCCACCTCGATGGCGGCGCCGAATCCGGCGTAGCCACGCCGCTCGCAGGTGGCGACGACCTCGTCGCGGTAGCGCGAGCGCAGCACCGACCAGTCCAGCGGCGCGGTGAGGTTCGGCGTCGGGAACAGCACGTAGTAGGCGTGCCCGCCGGCCGGCGCCATCGCCGGTTCGCTGCGTGACGGGGTGGTGACGAGAAACGACGGGTCGCTCATCAGCTCGCCGCGGTCGATGATCTCCGTGAACGTCCGCCGCCAGGCCTGGCCGAAATGGATGGTGTGGTGCGCCGCGTGCGGATACTCCACCCGCGCGCCGGCCAGCAGCAGGAAGCACGACGGCGAGTAGCGCAGCCGGCGCAGCCGGGCCGGCGCCGCCGCCGGCGGCAGCAGCTCGGCGTAGGCGATCGGCAGGTCCGGGTTGAGGACCACCACGTCCGCGCCGATGCGCTCGCCGGCGGTGGTGTGCACCGCCACCGCCCGACCGCCGCGCACCTCCACCCGACTCACCGTCGTCTCGTAGCGCACGGTCACTCCGTGCTTGACCGCCGCGGCGGTCATCGCCTCGGCGACGGCGTGCATGCCGCCCGTCGGGTGGTACACCCCGGCGACGGAGTCCATGTACGAGATGACGGCATAGAGGGCGAGCGCGTCGTGCGGGGCGAGCCCGGCGTACATCGCCTGGAAGGAGAACATTCGCCGGGTCCGCGGGTCGCGCAGGTGGCGGCCGACGACCGTGTCGAGCCGGCGGAAGCCGCCCAGCGCCGCGAGCCGGGCGAGCTGCGGGCGCAGCAGCGACAGCGGCGAGTCCACCTGGGCGTCGATGAAATGCCGTACCTGCGCGCGGTACATCGCCGTGACCAGGGTGACGAACCGCTCGAAGCCGGCGGCCTCCGCCGGGCCGCACAGCGCCCGGATCTCCGCCGCGGTGTCGGCCGGGTCGGCGCGCACGTCCAGCGACGAGCCGTCGGCGAAGAACCCCCGGTACATCGGGTCAAGCCGGGTCAGCGTCAGCCAGCGGTCGAGATCCTCCCCGACGCAGTCCAACGCGTCGGCGATCAGCTCGGGCATGGTCAGCACGGTCGGGCCGGTGTCGAACCGGTAGCCGCCGAGGGTGAGCAGCCCCGCCCGGCCGCCCGGCACCGCCTCGCGCTCCAGCACCGTCACTCGCCGCCCGGCCCCCACCAGGCGCAGCGCGGCCGACAGCCCCGCAAATCCCGCACCGACGATGACGACGTGATCCGTCGGGCCCTCCACCGTGCGCATCCGNCGCCCGCCCCCTCTCTCCAGCTCTCCCCGGTCGTACACGACTGGCCCGGTCGTACGCGTCACTGTGCCCGCACCGTGGCCGCGGTCGCGAGCTCCACCAGTGCGCCGCGGGTGGTGTCGTCGAGGTCGAAGCGTTCCAGGACGGCCAGGGCCTGCGCGGTGCGCGCGGCGATCCGCTCTTCGGCCGCGGCCGGCGCGCCGCTGGCGGCAATCAGCTCGCGCGCCTCCTCGACCGCGCCGGGTCGTGTCGGCCGACCGACGAGGTCGCGCAGCCGGGCTGCCGCCGCCGGCCGCGCCTGGCGCAGGGCCAGCGCGAGCAGCCCGTTGGGCCGGCCGTCGCGCAGGTCCTGCCCGGCGGGCTTGCCGGTCACCGCCGGGTCGCCGAACACCCCGAGGATGTCGTCGCGGAGCTGGAACGCCTCACCAAGCGGGTGACCGAACGCCGCGTAGATCTCCAGCAGGCCGGGGCGGGTCCCGGCAAGCAGGGCGCCGAGCTGCAACGGTCGGACCACCGTGTAGCCGGCGGTCTTGTACCGGGCGATCCGCGCGACCCGCGCCGGATCGAGGCCGCGCGGCGGCCCGGTGCTCGGCCGCTCGGCGCCTGCCTGGCTGGTCTCGGCGCTCTCGGCGCCCACCTGGCTGGTCGCGGCGCCCACCTGGCTGGCGAGATCGAGGTACTGGCCGGCGACGAGCTCGCCGCGCATCCGCGCGTACGTCGGCCAGGCCCGCGCCAGGGCGCCGGGAGTCAGCCCGCTGGCCATCAGCAGATCGTCCGCCCAGGTCAGGAACAGGTCGCCGAGCAGGATCGCCGCCGAGCGGCCGAAGGTTTCCGGATCGCCGCCGAGCCGGGCCCGGCGGTGCATCCCTGTCAGGCGGCGATGGGCGCTCGGCTCACCGCGACGCAGTTCCGAGCCGTCCATCACGTCGTCGTGCACCAGCGCACAGGCGTGTAGCACCTCCAGGGATGCGGCGGCCGTCACGATCTCGTCGCAGTCCGGCCCGCCGGCACCCCGCCAGCCCCAGTAGCAGAACGCGGGCCGCACCCGCTTGCCCTCGCTGAGCAGCACGTCCTCGGCGATTCGGACGAACGGGTCGAGATCGGCGTCGATGTCGCGCAGCGCCGCCCCCCGAGCGTCGGCGAACCGGCGCAGCACGGCGGAGACCCGCGGCCGGACATCGGTCATCGGTGACCGGGGTACCGTGCGGTGTGCCCGTGTTCGACACCGCCATCCTGGTGATCGCCATCGTGCTGCTGGCCGCCGCGGTGGGCGGTCTGTCCCTGTTGCGGATGCCACCCGCCGAGCTGGTTCACACCGTCGACGGTATAGACGCCGTCGAGGTCATGGTGGCCGCGGGCCGGGTCGAGGTCGCCGAACGTGATCGCTCGGACGTGCGTGTCGACCTCACGGTGCGGCGCCGGCCCGGCCGGTCGAGCCCCGCGGTGACCACCGCCGGGTCGGTGTTGCGGGTCGACGGGCGGCGCAGCGACGTGCGGGTCAGGCTGGCCGTGCCGCCCGGCACCCGGGTGCGGGCCGAGGTGCTCGCCGGCGAGATCACCCTGTGGGGCGTGCGCGGGGAGCTGTCGCTGGTCACCCGCGACGGCACGATCGCCGGCCGCGAGCTCGGCGCCGGCCCGGTCGCCGCCCGCAGCCGGGGCGGGGACGTCAACCTGCACTTCGACCAGCCGCCGGACGCCGTCCATGCGCACACCGAGTCGGGTCTTCTGACGGTCATGCTCCCCGACGGCGGGTACGCGGTGGAGGTCGAGACGGGCGATCCCAGCGCGGTCGACGTGGCGCTGCCACCGACGCCGGGGGCCACGCGGCGGGTGGTGGCCCGCACCGTCGCCGGCCGGGTTCGCATCGGCCTGACCGCCCCGCTGGGGCCGCTGCCGATCTGATGCTGCCCGTAGGTTCCTGATGCTGTCCGTTGATGTCGCGTGGCGGTCACGCGTGTTTCCGGCCCGGGGGTACGTCCCCGGCCGAGGTCCGCGCCGGTCTACTCTCGTCGCATGACGGCGGTTCGGAGTGTGAGCGCGAAACCGGCGACGATGGGGGAGTTTCTCGCCTCCGGACGTCCCTCGTTCTCGTTCGAGTTCTTCCCGCCCCGGACGCCCGAGGGCGAGCGTCACCTGTGGACCGCTCTGCGCCGGATCGAGGCGCTGCGCCCCTCCTTCGTGTCGGTGACCTACGGCGCCGGCGGCTCGACCCGTGAGGGCACGATCCGGGTGACCGAGCGGATCGCCACCGACACCACCCTCACGCCGATCGCCCACCTCACCGCGGTCAACCACTCCGTCGCCGAGCTGCGTCAGGTGATCGGCAACTATGCGGGCGCGGGCGTGCGCAACGTGATCGCGCTGCGCGGCGACCCGCCCGGCGACCCGCAGGGCACCTGGACGGCCCACCCGCAGGGCCTGGAGCACGCCGACGAGCTCGTGCGGCTGGTGAAGTCGGTGGGGGACTTCTGCGTCGGGGTGGCGGCCTTCCCGGACAAGCACCCCCGCTCGCCCGACTTCGACACCGACGCCCGGTACCTGGTGGGCAAGTTCGACGCCGGGGCCGACTACGCCATCACCCAGTTCTTCTTCGGTGCCGACGACTACTTCCGGCTGGTCGAGCGGGTCCGCGCGCTGGGCTGCGACAAGCCGATCATTCCCGGGATCATGCCGGTGACGAACGTGGCCCAGATAGTCCGGATGGCGCAGTTGTCCGGCGCCGCCTTCCCGCCCGTGCTGGCCGCCCGACTGCAGGCCGTCGCGGACGACCCGGCGGCGGTGCGGGCGGTCGGCCTCGAGGTGGCGACGGAGCTGTCCCGCCGCCTGCTCGACGGCGGGGCGCCCGGCCTGCACTTCATCACCCTCAACCGGTCCAGCGTCACGCGGGAGATCTTCGAGGCGGTCCGGTAGGCGGGCGCCGCATCCCCGCCGGTGCCGCCCGGCGGCCGGGCCGCGCCTACTCGATGTCGTCGTAGGCGTCGAACACGCACAGCAGCCATTCGTCGCGGAAGGTCTGCTCGCGCACCAGCGCGAACCCGGCCTGGTTGGCGGTGTCGATCACCGCCGCCACGAGGCCGAGGTCGAGGGTGTTGAAGACCGGAGTGATCCGCACCGCGAGGATCACCTGATGGCGGTGGGGGGCGAAGACCACCCGCGGGTCGAGGTCGTCGAGGCTCTCCACCACGCCGCTTACCTGCTCGGTCACGTCACTCCCGCCTGGCGGGGCCGGCCTGGCCTCGTCCGTCCGCTCCCACCGGCCGACGTGGCCGTGGCCCGCGGTGGCAGTCCACGCGACTCTACGTCCCGGGCATGATGATGTCCCGGGCACGGTGGATGTCCCGGGCACGATGGATGGTGTGCGCACCCCGGTACCCGACCGCGACACCTATCTCGCGCGCTGGTCGGCCCTGCACGGCGGCTACGACCCGCTGGGCGGGCTGTGGCTGGTGCGTGCCTGGCTGACGTTGGTCCACCGGGCCGCGAGCCCGCTGGCCGCCCGCCGGGTGCCGCCGTCGGCGGTGACCGCGGCGGGGGTGGCGGTCACGGTGCTCGCGCTGCCGGCCGCCGCTGCCGGGGGCCGCTGGCCGTTGCTGGCGGTGGTGGTGATGCTGCTCGGAGGCGTGGCCGACAGCCTCGATGGAGCCGTGGCCGTGCTGACCGATCGGGCGAGTGCCTGGGGCTACGTGCTGGACTCGGTCGCCGACCGCTGCGGCGACGCGCTGTACCTGGTCGCTCTGTGGTACGTCGGGGCGCCGGGCGGTCTGCTCGTCGCCGCCGGGTGCGCACTGGGGCTGCTGGAGTACACCCGGGCGCGAGCCGGCAACGCCGGCTTCGGAGAGATCGGCGTCGTGACGGTCGGCGAGCGGCCGACGCGGCTCATCATCGCCGCGTTCGGACTGGCGGGGGCCGGCATCATCCCTGACCTGGCCCGTTTCGCCGGGACGGTGGCGGCGGGCGCGACGTTCGCGGTGTGCGTGGTCGGCCTCGGCCAGCTCCTGGTGACGTTGCGTGCCGCACTGCTGGGCGCGCCCCCACCCCGTGACTAGCCGGATGATTCCGCGTCGCTCATTGACTTCAGGTAGTCGTCGGCTAACCCAGGTGCGGGCCCGACTCTGACAATCATGGTGATCCCTAAGGAACTGGGCCTCGCGTGCGGGCGGCTCCTCGGCCCGTACCGATCCCCGTCCATTCCTTCTTGCCCGAGCGGCGCCTGAGTCCACGGTCGCGTGGGCGCAGACCGTATGCGGGAGATCTGTTCAGTGTGCGGACGGTTTTGACTGTCGTCCGACCGGCGGGGCTCGGAAGATCTGGGCGGTCGCGGTTGACCGTGGGTTGCTCCTTCGTCCCTTCCGGTGGTGGTCGCCGTCCCGCCTGCGGCCGAACAGGGCCGGACCGCTGCAGGCGGACGCGCGAGAAACCGGCAAGATGATCCGCATTCGCGGATTCTTCTTGGTTTTCTGCCCAGATCTGCGGATTCATCGCTACGATCTGGCCATCCACACAGTCGCCGATCGGCCGCGGGCCGCGGCCGCGTGACCGGCGGACTCCGTAGCCACGAAAGATTCGGGGAAATGGTGTCGTACCTCGCCCGCAGAATGTCCCGTCCGCGTGTCGTCGCGATCGTTCTGGCCCTGGCCGCGATCCTCGTCGTCAGCCTGCTGCCGACCTGGCGGGCCGAGGCTGCCACCCCGGCTGCCACCCCGGCTGCCACCCCGGCTGCGGCGCCGGCCGCGGCGCCGGCCAAGGCGATCCCGCATCCCGTTCCCACTCTGCCGCCGGGTCAGGTGCTGTTCCTCGGTCGGATCGCGCACCCGCAACTGCTGACCGTCGCCGACCTCGCCGCGAAGTACCCGCAGCACACCCAGACGGTGACCTTCCAGAGCGGGGCGGGCCCGCAGACCCACACCTACACCGGCCCCCTGCTCTACGACGTCCTGCAGGCGGCGAAGCCGGCGTTCCGCAGCGACGTGAAGAACGACGCGCTGCGCTACGCCGCGGTCGTCCACGCCAGCGACGGCTACGAGTCGGTCGTCTCGTGGGGCGAGATCGACCCCGGCTTCGCCGGCACCGAGGCGCTGCTCGCCGTCACCCAGGACGGCGTGTCGCTGGCGAAGGAGGGACCCCGGCTGACCGCTCCCGGCGACACCAAGGGCGGCCGGTACGTCTCCGGCGTCACTTCGGTGACGCTGGTCCGCGCCGGGTTGTAGGCCGCGGGCGCCGGGTGAGTCGGGGCGGTCAGGCCGGCCCGACGAGCCCGGCGACGATGCCGGCGGACAGTACGACCAGCGGCAGGCCGCCGCCCGGGTGGGTGGACCCGCCGACGAGGAACAGCCCCGGCACCCGGGCGGCGTTCGGCGGCCGCAGGAACGCCGCCCGGGCTCCGTTCGACGACCCGCCGTAGATCGACCCCCCCACCGAGCTGGTGCGCCGCTCCAGGTCCGCCGGGGTGATCGTCTCGTACCACCGCAGTCGGGACCGCACGTCGAACCCGCGGGCGGCGAGAATGTCCAGGATGTGCCGGGCATACCCGTCCGCCAGGCCGGGCTTGTCCCAGTCCAGCCCGCGTGCGCCGGGCCGCCCCGCCGCCGGGGCGTGTGCTGCGGCGTGCGGCGCGGCGTTGACGAGGACGAACCATGCCTCGCCGCCCGGCGGCGCGCAGGCCGGGTCCGCCGGGGCGGCGATGTAGACCGCCGGGTCGTCGGCAAGGCGCCCGCCGAACACCGCGTCGAACTCGCCGTCGTAGTCCGCCGGGAAGGTGACCGTGTGGTGGCCCAGCCCCGGCGTGCCGCCGGACAGGGCCAGCAGCAGCACGAACCCGGACATCGACGGGGTGGCCCGCCGGACGTGGCGCCGCCCGGTCCGGTCGTCCACCAGCCGGCCGTCCACCGGCAGGCCGTGCGCCTGCCGGCCGTAGAGCGATGCCGCGTCGACGTTCGCGACGACGACGTCGGCGGGCAGCAGGAGGCCGTCGGCGAGTCGCACCCCGTCGACCCGGCCACCGGGCGTGCGGGTCACTTTCAGCACCCGGGTGTCGACCAGGATCCGGGCCCCGCGGTCCTCGGCGCGCCGCGCGATCGCCTCGCCGAGCCGGCGCAGCCCGCCCGGCACGTACCAGCCGCCGAAGCGGCGTTCGGCGTGCACCACCGACACCAGGGCGGCCGGGGCGCGCCGGGGATCGGAGCCGGAGTAGGTCGCGTAGCGGTCCAGCACCATCCGCAGGCGCGGGTCGCGCAGGTAGCTGCGGCCCAGGCCGCGCAGGCTGCGGCCGGGGGCGACCGCCGCGACGTCTCCGGGTGAGGCCCAGGCCAGCCGGGCGAGCCCGGCGGCGCGCACCGGGCTGGACAGGAACGGCTCCTCGGCGGCGTCGAAGATCCGCGCGGCCCGGTCGGCCAGGTGCCGCCAGTCACCGCCGGCGCCGCCGCCGAGGCGTTCGTCGAGCTCGGCGGCGAAGGCGTCGTCGTCCGCGTGCGCGGCCAGCGTCGTGCCGTCGGCGAACCGGTAGGAGGCGATCGGGTCGAGGCGGCGAAGGTCCAGCTCGGCGCGCAACGGCCCGCCGGTCGCGGCGAACAGATCCTCGAACACGGCGGGCATGGTCAGCAGGGACGGCCCGGTGTCGAAGCCGTAGCCGTCCCGCTCGTACCAGCCGAGCTTCCCGCCGATCCGCGACGACTGCTCGCAGACGGTGACATCATGCCCCGCGGCGGCCAGGCGGGCCGCGGCGGCGAGCCCGCCCACCCCGGCGCCGATCACTACCACCCGGGCCACGGCGTCGACTCTACGAGCCGGCCCGCGGGCCGCGCCGCCGCGGGGGTGCCGTGACCGGTCGGCCCTTCCAGGCCGCGGTGCCACGCCGCCGCCGCCACCACGACAGCGCCGTCAGGTATCCCAGCAGGCCGACCGAGACCGGATGGGCGGCGGCGTCCGGCCAGCTCCGCCCCCCGGTGCGCCGGGCGGCGACCACCCGGCCGGCGACCCCGGCGAGGTAGCCGGCCAGTCCGGCGCGGGAGCCGCGCGCCGCCGCGGCGGCAGGCAGGACGAACAGCCACCACAGCAGGCCGACCTGCGCGGCGCTGGCCGCCGGGCTGCCGCCGGCGGCGGCCAACGACTTGGCGTAGCCGTCGCGCAGCTCGGCCCAGCCGACATACATCCGGTTGGTCGCCAGGGAGGTGCCGTCGACGATCACCCCGCGCCCCCCGAAGCGCTTCACGGCCCGCAGCAGGGCGATGTCCTCGAGGATCTGGTCGCGGACCCCGGCGTGCCCCCCGGCCCGGCGGTACGCCGCCGCGTCCACGCACAGGAACTGGCCGCCGGCCGCGGCCAGCGACGGCCGCGGGGACCGCTCGGCCGCGCGCAGCGGCAGCAGGGCCAGCCATGACCAGGTCAGCAGCGGCTGGACGAGCCGCTCCGCCGGGCTCGCCGCGACCTGGCGCGGATACGGCGAGACCAGGTCCAGCCCGCTGTCGCGCAGCAGCGCAACGGCCCGGGCCAGCCCGTCGGCGGCGATGATCACGTCGGCGTCGACGAAGACCAGCACGGTGCCGGTCGCGGCGGCCGCGGCCCCGGCGCAGGCGTACGGCTTGCCCAGCCAGCCGGGCGGTGGGCCGGCGCCGCGCAGCGGGACGATCCGCCCGTCGCGCCGCGCCCAGCCGGCCAGGATCCGCCCGGTGGCGTCGGTGGAGGCGTCGTCGTAGACGACGATCTCCAGCTCGGGCACGTCCCGCGCGGCCAGCAGGGCCGCCAGACAGCCGTCCAGGCGGGCGGCCTCGTCTCGGACCGGCAGGATCACGGACACCCGCTCCGGCACCGGCCGGGCCGGCGGCGCCACACGCAGCAGCCGGGCGTTCACCGCCGCGTGCGCCGCGATACCCATGGACGCCAACGCCGCCGTCCGCACCACTCCGGCTCGCACCGCCGCTCCGGCTCGCACCGCCGTCACCGCCACCCCCACCGCCCGGGATCGTCCGCTCTGCGGTCGGCGCGCCAGGGCCGCAGCGCCACGGCCAGCACCGCTCCCATCGCGACCCCGCCGGTGACCGCGACGCCGGGCTCACCGAAGAAGACGAGGTTCGCCAGCACCGACGACAGGTAGGTCCAGGCCAGCAGGGCCAGCGGGATGCGCTCGTCGCGGTGGGCACGGCGCGTCGGGTCGGGCAGCGCGAGCAGGGTCGCGGTCATGATGGTGCCGACCAGCAGCCAGCCGAGGAAGTTCGTCAGCNGGATCCCGTTGAGCGCCGGACCGCCGCCGAGCCAGTGCCAGTGCCCGGCGGTGACCATCTGAGGGTCGAGGAACAGATCCCAGGTGGCCAGCACCAGGCCGCCGAGCACGGCGGCGCGGACCGGGGCGCGCCGGTGCCGCCGTACCAGGACGTAGGTGGGATAGGCCATCATCGCCCAGGCCAGCGGCACCACGACGGCGACGCCGCACAGGCGGGGGCCGAGCGAGCCGGCATAGTCATAGCGGCCGAACGGGACGCCGGTGTGAACCCCGACCGTCTCCACGGCGAGCCCCCCACCGACGGTCACGGCGAGGAAGCCGGCGGTCCAGAGCGGACCGCGGGTGGCCAGGGCGTGCGCCGTCGACGCGGCAAAGAAGAGCAGGACCGTCGCGACGGCCAGCGCGCTGCGCCCGGCACCGCCGACGAGCGGGTAGGGGATCTGCACCGCCACCGTGGCCAGCGCGGGAATCCATCCCCAGACCGGTGCCCGGTGCCCGGGCGGTTTGCCGGGGATGCTCCGGCGTACGGGCCGGGCCGACCCGAGCGCCGTGGACGCCGGGCCGCGGAGGGTCACCGCACGGGTTCCGGCTGGTCGGCGTCGCCGGCGAGCTCGCCGGCGGGGCTGGCGGCCGACGGACCCCGCAGCTCCTTGCCGAGCACCGCGTAGGGGGTGAGCGTCCCGGGGAACTGGAAGTCCGACAGCAGCGGGACGAATCCCTCGCTGGCGTACAACCGGCGTGCCCGGCTGCCGGCGGGTTCAAGCGCGGACAGCGCCGCGGTCCGCTGCGGGACGTCCCGCAGCAGCTCCCGCAGCAACTGACGGCCGATCGTGCGGCCCTGGTAGGAGGGCAGCACGTGCAGCTCGACGATCTCGAGGCAGTCGTCGAGCCAGTGCGCCGCCGTGGCTGCCGAGGCCGCCGCAAGCGCGTCCACGACGACGTCGTGCCACCACTGGCCGGGCTGGCCGGGCAGCGCGTAGGTGATGCCGACGAGGGTGTCGTCGGGGGTGACGGCGGCGACGGCGAGCAGGTCACGGCGGTCGAAGTGGCGACGCGCGTGCAGGGCCCGGTCCCGGGCGGCCCGGACGGGGTCGGCCTCGTGGTGATCGAGGAACGCGGCCTTGTAGACGGCGATCACATCGTCGAGCCGGGCCCGCATGCGGCTGGGCGGCCAGCGGACCACGCTCACGTCCCCGTCCCCGTCGGTCACCGGCGTCGCCTCCTGTCCGTCCCTCGGCGCGTCGACCTGGTCCCGCGAACGGGTCTGGCGAGCCAGGAGGTCGGGGCACACCAACACGTTGCTCGACGATAACGCGCCAGTTGCGGGGCGCGCCGGGCGACGGGAGTGCCTGCCACGTAACGTCATTACTCTGATGCGCAGAGCATTTTTTCCGGGATGTGTGGGAGGCCGATCCGGTCGGCCGCCATCGCGAGGCCCGCGCAGCGGGGAGCGTCGTCGAGCAGGTCCGCGACCAGGAGGGCGACGGCCGGCGCCTGCACCGCGCCGCCCGCGTTCGTCCCCGCGGCCACCAGGACCCGGCCGGCGTGGCCCGGTAGTGCGGTGACGAGGGGGAGTCCGTCGGGGGTGGTCGGACGTTCGCATACGCGCACGTCGCGCACGTCAGGGCTGCCGTCGGCCCGCTGCAGCGCCGGAAACAGGCCGGCGATGGCCCGTTCGGCGACGTCCCGCAGCCCCGCGATCCCCGCCGCCGCGGACTGGCGCTCGGCCAGGCCCAGGTAGCCGAAGCCGCCACTGACGTGGATGAACGTGCCGTCGGGGGACAGGGAGACGTTGATCACGCCGAGGGGATCGCCGGCGTGGATCTTCGCTGGGCGGCGCAGCCCGGGGTTCGGCAGGGTCAGCGACAGGCCGAGCAGATGCGCCACCGCGCCGGCCCCGGGCCAGGCGGCGCCGAGCAGCCGGTCCAGGTCACGGCCCCCGGTGGTGATCACGACGTGATCCGCCGGCAGCGCCGAGCCGTCGTCGAGACGCAGCCGCACCGCCGATTCTGGCCGCACCGCCGGTTCTGGTTGCCCCGCCGGTTCCGGCCGCCCGGCCGGGCCGCTCCCGGCCCAGGCGGCGCTGTTCGTGCCGGGGCCGCGGCCCGGGTCGAGCCCGCGCACCCGGACGCCGGCGCGCACCTCGACGCCAAGGTCGGTGAGCCGGCTGGCCAGCGCCGTCGCCAGATCGTGGATGTTGACGGCGTAGCCGTCCACCTCGACCGCGCCCGCGATCTCCCGCACGCCGCCCGGCAGCGGCACCGAGGTGCCCAGGCCCGGCCAGTCCCGGGCCAGCGCCTCACCGGGCAGGCGGACGGCGCCGGTGTCGGCCGCGCGCTGAAGCCGTTCGCCCGCGGCGAGGTCGGCGGCACCGAGGTAGATCCGGGCCAGCCGGGCGTCCCGGCGCAGGCCGGCCAGCCAGCCCGCGCCGTCGACGGCGAACAGGCGCTCCCAGCCGCGCAGCCCCAGCCGGTTGAGAGCGATCACCAGCTCCTGGGTCGTCGCGTGCAGGCCCGGCCGGTCGGTGCCCCGGTCGAGCGCCTCTGACCAGGCGAGCTCGGCCGCGCTCAGGGAGGCGGGGTCGCGCAGCCGCCAGCCGCCGTCCGCCGGGCCGCGCTCGAGGATGCCGGCCCGGCCCGCGTCCGTCGGGGGCAGGGTCTCGGTCGCCGACAGGTGCCGCGCGTTGGCCCCCCCGAACGTCGTGCCCTGCCGGTCCGGATCCGCGCGATCCGCCGGCGCAGCATCGAGCACCCGGATCCGGCGATACCCCCGCAGCCGCAGCAACAGCGCGACGGTGAGTCCGACGATCCCGCCGCCGACGACCACCACGCCGTGGCCGTCCGCGGCGGGATCGTCAGGTGCCAGGTCCTCGTCGACTCGGCGGTCGGTGCCCCGGCCCGCGCCGGGATGATCGAGTTGTGGTCCGAGCAGGTCGGCGCCGGTCAGCTCGTCCAGGTCCGCCCGGCCGACCACGGCGAGCATGGCCTGATCCAGGTCGTCGTCGCAGGCGTCGGAGCGCATCGCCGCGGAGCACAGGGTGAACCCGGGGCGCAGGGCGCCGCCGTCACCGTCGATCCGCGCGGCCAGCAGCTCCCGCACCGGGGCGAGCAGCCGGGGGGCGTTGTCCAGGACGACCGTGAGATCACGCCGGTCGTAGGCGTCGAGCAGGGCGCGCTGGGCGAACACCTCGGGCTCGCTGACCGAGATGATCCGTTCGCCCGTGAACGCCTTGAGTTCCCGCTCGTCGATCATGCCGACGGTCNCCCACGGCCCGGCGTGGACGAGCGGCACGGCGACGGCGACCGCGTCGGCGGCCTCGAGGAGCTCCTCCACGGTGCGGGCGATCCGCACCCGGTCGGCGGGCAGCCGGTGGTGGCGCGCCCAGGCGCCCACCGACGCGGGATCGGCGACGAGGGAGGGGGAGTGCACGACCAGGCGCCAGCCCCGCGCCGCGCCGTCCCGGGCCACCCGTCCGTTGATGTTGCCGGCGCCGAGCAGCCCGAGGATGCCCGGCCGCCGTGACTCCTGCGCTCGGGCGAGGGGCTGCGCTCGGACAGGGGGCTGCTCTCGGGCGGAGGGTTGCTCCCGAGCGAGCGACGCCGTCCCGCCGCCGGCGGGGTCGAACAGCCGGTCGACCATGAACCGGGCGACGTGGCGGGCGTTGACCTCCGGGGTGTTGCGCACTTCGATCCGTAGCCGGGCGGCGGCGGCGGTGTCGACGGCGGCCAGCGAGGTGCCGCGGCGGACGAGCAGGAGCTCGCGGTCGGCGTCGGACCGCGCTGAGCCCACGGGGACCGGACCGCCCGCGGGGACCGGACCGCCCGCGGGGACCGGACCGCCCGCGCGGACCGCTGCGGCCCATCGTCGCAGGGTGGTGGCGTCGACCGCGTTCGCGCCGACGACCAGCGTGTGCGGGCGCAGCTCGACCAGCGCGTCGGCGAGTTCGGCCGGGCGGGCGGCCAGCTCCGGGCGCAGGACCGCGCTGCCGGCCCGAGTGACCAGGTCCGCCACGCGGGCGCCCACCGCCGTGGCGATCAGTATCCGGCGGTGGGGGGTGGACCTGCGCACAACCGGGGGGTGCGGTCCTGGACCGCGGGGTGTCGCTTCGGAGGGTGCCTGGCCTGCGGACACCTGGGCACGTGCCTGGTCACGGGGCATCGGCATGCGGTTCGCTTCATCCGGTTCGTCGGGCTGCTTCATCCGGTTCGCCGCCGGACCTCCCCACCGTGGCGGACGTCCGTCAACGGGTTGTCAAACCGCCGAATCCGGTGCCGGCCCGGGGCGCCAGGCCGGCACCGGACCTTCAACGAGTCGTCAACGTCGGGGGGCCTGCCAACGTCGGATCGGGGAGCAGGGCCAGCAGCGGATCGCGTCCGCCGAGCGTGCCGCGGGAGCCGAGCACCGCGAACCGCGCGAACAGCTCCTCGCTGTACCAGCCGACCTCGGGGGTGCGGCGGACGACCTCGCTGTGCGCCGGCCGGCCGTAGGCGAACCGGCGCAGCGACGCCGCGTCCTGCCAGAGGCTGAACGTCCCCTTCAGCCCGATCGGTGCCTCGCCGATCCCGGCCGCGAACAGCAGCCCCTCGGCCTGAGCGAGGTCCGCGACCACCGGTGGGACCGCCCGGCGGAAGGTGAGCGTGTGCCGGGGGGCGACCCGGGCCCGGGTGATCACCGCCACCTTCGTGCCCGTGGCGGTGGCGGTCGGCGCGGCCGTGGCCGTGGGGTCGCCGAACGGCTCCTGCCGCGACCACCGCCCGCGCGAGGACAGCGGGTGCAGGTCGATGCGCCACCGTTCCTCGGCCAGCACCGACCAGGCCCGCACCTGTGCGGACCGCTCGAACGACCGCGCCGCCGACGGCGTCTCCCAGACGGCGACCATCGCCCACTGGCAGGGGTCGGCGCCACGCAGGCCGAGGCTGCTCGCCGAGCCGGTGCCGAGCAGCTTGACGAACGTCAGCCCGGGGACGTGCCGCAGCGCGGAGCGGTCGGCGGCGACCCGGGCCAGGGCGTGGCCTATCCGGCGGCGGGGGACCCGCCAGAAGTCGACGGTCACCAGCAGGGCGGCAGGGTTGGCCGGGTTCATCGGGACCGCAGTTCTCATCGCGTTCAACTCCGCACCGAGGACAGTCGCAGCAGGCCGTCGCGCGCGGCCCCGTACTTCTGCGTGAAGGCCGTCGCCACAACTCCGGCGCCGACGTCGTCGCGCAGCGGAACCACCCGGCCGCGGCCGATGCCGGACAGCGTGTGCCGGCCGTTGCCCGCCACCGCCGCGACCAGGCCGTCCGGGCCGCTGCGGCGCAGCAGGGCGGCCAGCTCCGGGGAGGCGATGTACACCGCCCCGTCGAGCCGGACGAACTCGGCGCGCACGTCGACCGGGTCGGCGTCCGACCGGAGGACCTGCAACGGCACGCGCAGGTAGTCGTCCAGGGCGGCGCTGCCCGCCGGGCTCCACAGCCGTTCGAAGTGCTGCTCGACGAACTGGACGAGGGTCGAGGAGATCGTCGCCTCGTGCTGGGTCGCGGCGGCCGAGGAGTAGCCGACGGGGAAGCTCGACACGAGCGCGCCGGAGTCCCAGCGGTGGTAGGTCGTCAGCGGCTGCTCTGCGTAGAGCCGCACGGCGAGGCGGGGACGCAGGACCGGGGTGAGCCGTTCCCGCAGCCCGTCCAGGACCAGCAGGTTCGCCCGGATCTCGGCGGGTACGTCGATGCGGTGCGACAGGTCGGCCGTCCGCGCCGCCGCGGCCGGCGAGTCCGGGTCGAGCAGCAGGATCTGGACGATCGCCCCGGCGTCGATCGCCGCCAGCACCGCGTCGGTGAAGGCGTCCCGGTGCGGCGCGGCGACCAGGTCCGTCCACGTGTTCAGTAACCGCACGCTGCGCCGCGAGGCGGCGACCCGGGCGATGAAGTAGGCCGGTTCGAAGGCGCCGAGCAGCCGGCCGCCGGTGAACTGGGTCGGCTCGGTGGTCACCGGTGCGGTCAGCCGATCCTCGGCGGCGGCCAGCTCCGGGGAGCCCTGCTGGCGTAGCAGCGTGATGCCCTGCTGCCAGGAACGCCGGGCCGCGGGATGGTCGTCGAGCTGGGCGAGGATGTCACCGCGGCGGACCAGCACGCGCGGCTCCCACAGCGGATCGGGCAGCTCGGCCAGCAGCGGCAGGCTCTCGTTGTAGGCCGCCAGCGCCTGTTCGGGGCGCTCCCGGTAGCGGTAGAGATCGCCCAGCCGCCGCTGGGCCTGCGCCTCCAGCGGCAGGTTGGCGAGCTCCCGGGCGATCGACAGGCTCATCGTCAGGCAGGTGATGCCGTCGGCGAGTTCCCTGCGGTCGCCGTGGGTCATGGCGAGGGCGACCAGCGTCTCCGCCTCGAGGCGGCGGGCCCCGGTCCGCCGCATCGTCCCCAGGCAGGTCTCGAAGTGGGCCAGTGCCGCGGCGAACTCGCCGCGGCCGCGGCAGGCGTCGGCGAGCCCGCGCACGGCCCGCGCCTCGCCCAGCTCCGCACCGAAGCCGGCGAAGATCTCCCGAGCCCGGGCGAAACGTTCCGTGGCCAGCGCCAGGCGCTCGAGCGCACCCTGGGTGACCGCCACCGCGGGCTCGCCGTCGGGGTCGGCTCCGGCGGCGTCCAACCGCCAGAACGCCTCCTCGAACGTCAGGACGATCTCCCGCTCCCCGAGGCTGGTGAGCAGCTCGGCCTCGGCGAGGCGGTGCCCCGTGCGGCGGGCGGCGGCCAGGCCCAGGACATGGGTGCGCGCCCAGTCGCTCCAGTGCGCAGCGAACGCGTAGAACTCCGCCGCCTCGACGGCGAGCAGCCAGGTCGGCTGGTCGAGCCCGGCCGCCTGCGCCTGCTCGACCAGGGCCAGCAGGTTCGAGCGTTCCCCGCCGAACCAGACCAGCGGCTGGCGGACGACCTCGGCGAGGTCCGCGCGGGCGAACCGGGCGGCGGCCTGCGCGGCGAAGCCGGCGTCCGGCCCGTCGGCGGACAGGGTCCGGACGCGCCCGGGGCTGAAGGTGTCGACCGCCTCACGCAGCATCACCTGATAGGCGTACAACAGTCGGCTCAGCGCCGCTCGGTGTTCACCGGACAACATCGGCGGATCATCGGGTTTCGCAGCGTCGAGGGCGCCGTGCCCGTCGCCGCCGCCGGCGGCGGCGCCACCTTCGGGCGCGGCCGCCGGGGACCGCGCGTCGTGGCCGTCCCCCGCCCGCTCCCCGTCCGCGGACCCCGGGTGGGCGCTCGGCGCCGTCGACGCGGGCTGGCCGATCGCCGTCCCGACGCCGGTCTCCCGCTCCCGGGCGAACACTCGCAGCAGGTCGTGGAACCGGTAGCGCTCCGTGCCGGTCGCGTCGACGCCGCGCCGCTCCAGCAGTTGCGCGTCGGCGAGGCGGTCGACGACGTCCTCGGCCTCGTCCAGATCGACGTCGAGCACGGCCGCCGCGGCCCACGGCGCGAAGTCGTTGACCGCGGGCAGCGACAGCAGCCGGAAGGCACGCTGCTCGTCGGCCGGCCGACCTTCGTAGCTCAGCGAGAAGCTGGCCCGGATCTCCAGGTCGCCGACCTCCAGCCAGGACAACCGGTCCCGCTCGTTGGCGAGCCGGCCGGCCAGGCGCGCCAGCCGCCAGTGCGGGTGCGCGGCCAGCTTGCGCCCGGCGATCTGGATCGCCAGCGGCAGGTACCCGCACAGGCCGACGATGTCGCGCGCCGCCTCGGGCTCGGCCTCGATCCGCGCCGCCCCGACCACCTTGGCCAGCAGCTCCACCGCGTCGCTGGGGATGAGGACGTCGACCATCCAGTACGGCACGGTGAGCCCGTGCAGCCGCGACCGGCTGGTGATGAGCACGGCGCAGCCCGGGCTCGTCGGCATCAGCGGACGTAGCTGTGCCTCACCCGCCGCGTTGTCCAGGATGATCAGCACCTTGCGGGTGGCGAGCAGCTCCCGGTACATCTCCGCCAGGTCGTCCGGGTCGGTGGGGACCGCGGCCCGGCTGACCCCGAGCGCCTGGACGAACCGGGCGAGCACCCGCGTCGGCTCCAGCGGCTCGCTGGTGCCGCGCAGGTCCACGTACAGCGCGTCGGTGAACCCGGCGCGGATGCGGTGCGCGATGTGCACGGCCAGTGCCGTCTTGCCGGCGCCCGCCTTGCCGGCGAAGGCCGCAGTGACGGTGCCCCGGGCCAGGGCCACCTGATCGGTGAGCACGGCGTGCGCCCGGGCCTGGATGGTGTCCCGCCCGGTGTACTCCGGAGTGTCCGGCGGGAGCTGGTGGCCGCCGGAGCCGGTGGGCGCGACCTGGGCGGGGCGACCCAGCGAGCGCGGCGGCGCCCAGGCGAGATCCGGCGCCCCGCGCAGCACGTCCTCCTGCAGCCGGCGCAGCATCGGGGAGTCCAGCCCGAGCTCGTGCAGGGCCTCCAGACCGTCCCGGCAGGCTCGGGCGGCGTCCTCGGTCCGGCCGTCCCGGTAGAAGGCGACGACCAGCTCCCGGCGCAGGCCGTCGTCGTGCGGATGGCGGGCGACCAGCATCCGCAGGTCGCCGATGACCTCTCGGTGCCGGCCCAGGGACAGGTCGGCGGCGATCCGCGTCTTGGCCACGTCGAGCTGGAGCTCGGTGAGCGCCTCCGCGTAGCCGTGCGCGAACGGATGGTCCGCGACGTCGACCAGCGGCGGCCCCCGCCACAGCGACTGGGCCTCCTGCAGCGGGGCGATCGCGCTCACCGGGTCGCCGTCGTCCACCGCTCGCCGGCCCTGCGCCAGCAGCCGCCGCGCCCGCTCGACGTCGATCTGCTCCGCCCGCACGTCGAGCAGGTAGCCCGCGCCCTTGCGCGGCAGCATCCGCGGCGGCTTGTCGTCCCCCATCACCCGCCGCAGCTCGCTGATGTGGGTGCGCAGCGTGCGCAGCGCCCCCTCCGGCGGCGAGTCGCCCCAGATCACCTCCATCAGCCGGGGGATCGGCACGGCCTTGCCGGCCTCGAGCAGCAGGACGGTCATCAGGACCTTGCGCTGGGCGCCGCCCAGCGAGACGGGTGTCCCGGCCGCGGTGACCTCCAGCGGACCCAGGATGGCGAACTGCAGGCTGTCGCGGTCGGGCATCAGGTCCTCTCGTCATGGCCCCGGGGTGATGTCTGTTTATCGCAGCGTGCGCCCGAGGGGGAGCCGGCGGCAACCATCGGACCCCCGCGGGCGCTGTCGGTTCCGCGTCAGGACCGCACCCGCGGTGATCCCGGCGCGGCGCACGGGATCTGTCAACGACCGCTCAACGTCTGCGGTGACCGTGCGTGCACCTCTCATTGACACCGCAGGTGTGCACTCCGGATCGACGAGAACCGAGGATGACGGACCGTCGGCAGTCGGCCGACGGTAGGAGGTGTCGGGATCATGGCGATCGCGGTGACGAGGATCCTGTCGCGACGGCCCGGGGCGCCGGGGCGGGCGCCGTCCCCGGCGGCGGCGTCGGGGACGCGGGCCGAGGCGGTCGCGGGACGGTCGGGACGGCCGGGACAGCCCGTGACCTGCACGCGGCCGTTGCCGGAGGTCGGCGCCGGGGCGGAGGCCCTTCCCCGGCGCGCCGGCGGTCTGCCGCACGAGGTGGTCTTCCAGGTCACCGCGGCGAGCCGGTGCAGCGCGGTCCGGCAGGTGTGGGTCGAGACCGACGAGCAGGCGGTGCTCGCCGACTGGGCGTCGCGGGGGCGGGTCGAGCTGATGGCCGCCCGGCGCCCGTTCGTCCTGGAGCTGGATCTCGACGGCCAGGGCGTGCGGCTCGTCGAGCCGATGGGGCGGGTGCCGGTCGCGTCCTTCGCGGCCGACCGGGCGGGCGGCCGGGTGCGCCTGGCGGACGGCTGCGTGCTGCGGTGGCTCACGCCGACCCGCGGCGCGTTCGCCAGCGGCCTGGTGGGGCACCGCGAGGTCAACATCATCCGGTTCGCGCTGGACGGGACGGCGCTCGTCGTGGCCCACCCCGACCTGCTCGCCCCGGAGGTCACCCGGGTGGTCCGGGCGTCGGACGCGGGTCCGGGGGATACCCATCGGGGGGATGTCCCGGACCCGCGCCTGGGCTGGGTGCCCGACGTGGTGGCGCTGCTCGTGCTGGCCTGGTTCCTGCGGCTGCTCGAGACCAGCACCGTCGTGCCGGCTCGCTCGCGTGTTCGAGAGCTGGGTGTTTGACGGGCCGGCCGGCGGGGGGCTACCTTCCAGGTATTCGAACCTGTGTTCGACACCGGGAGGGTGTCATGGCCGTCGTGAGTCGACCTGTCAGCGGCGCGGGCCCCGCGGGCGGAGCCGTCGGGGTGGAGGGTGCGTCCGCCGGGCACGGAGCATCCAGCAGCCCACCCGGACGGGCCCTCCTGCCCGCGGCGGGGCTGCCCCACCGCTCCCGGGACGAGCTGCTCGCCGCCGCCCGGCGCGGTCTCGGAGAAGCGGAGTACGCCCCCCGGGCCGGGGAGCGGTATGCCCTGGCCCATCTCGCCGCCCTGCGGGCCGCCGCCGCCGTGCTGGCGGACCGGGCGCGGCCCCGGCCGGGCCGGCGGGGCCGGCCGGTCAGCGCCTGGTGCCTGCTCGTGCGGGTGGCCCCCGAGCTCGTCGACTGGGCGGACTTCTTCGCGGCGGGCGCCGGTCGGCGGGCGGCCGCCGAGGCCGGCCTGAACGTGGTGGGGCGGCGGGAGGCCGACGATCTGATCCGTCAGGTCGACCAGTTCATCGGCGTCGTCGAGGGTGCGCTGGGGCTGCCGTCCCAGCCGGTGCTCGCCGGCACCGGTCCCGCCGATGTCGTGGCAGTCGCGGCCGTCCCGCCGCGGCGGGGTTAGCCGGCCGTGGCCGGCCCGGCGGGAGGCAGCCGGGGACGGGATGCCCCGGCCTCGACGGTCCCCTACGCCGAGCTGCACTGTCATTCCGCGTTCAGCTTTCTCGACGGCGCGAGCCAGCCGGAGGACCTCGTGGAGGAGGCGGTGCGGCTGGGGCTGTCGGCGCTCGCGTTCACCGACCACGACGGGCTCTACGGCGTCGTCCGCTTCGCGGAGGCGGCCCGGGAGGTGGGACTGCGGACCGTGTTCGGAGCGGAGATCTCGCTCGGGGCGCGGGCGCCCCGCGCGGGGGAGACCGATCCCGGCGGCGACCATCTGCTCGTTCTCGCCCGCGATCCGGAGGGCTACCGGCGGCTGGCCCGGCTGCTGTCCGATGCCCACCTGGCCAGCGGGGAGAAGGGCCGGCTGGTGGCCGAGCCCGAGGCCTGCGCCCGGGCGGCCGGCGGGCACTGGCAGGTGCTCACCGGATGCCGCAAGGGCACGGTTCCCCGGGCCCTGGCCCGCTCCGGTCCCGCCGACGCCGGGGCCGCCCTCGCGGAGCTGGCGGAGCTGTTCGGCCGGGAGAACGTGGCGGTGGAGCTCGCCGATCATGCCCATCCGCTGGACTCGGCCCGCAACGATGCTCTGGCCGAGCTGGCCCGCGCCGCGCGGCTGCCCCTGGTGGCGACCGGCAACGTCCACTACGCTGCGCCCGGCGCGGCCCGGTTGGCGGCGGCGATGGCCGCTTCCCCGGCTACCAGGGGCGGCAAGAGGGCTTCCGCCTTCAGGCGGAAGATGAATCGCCGTGAATTCGGGTAGAATGAGCCATGGCCCGACTTGTTCATGTCGCCCGCTTATACCCGGAGGTGGGTCAGGTGGGGAAGCTGGACGGGCAGGGTCATGCGGCGCGGGGGCTGTGGAATCTGTTACATGAATGGCACATTATGTGTCGGGAGCATCGCCGTTCGGCGTTGCCGTTGGCTGCGGTCGACCGGCAGATGCGGGAAGCGCGGAAGAGCCCGCCGGAGGGGTTCGAGTGGCTTTCGCTTCTGCCCGCGCAGGCGTGTCAGCAGGTGTTGAAGCAGTATCAGGCTGCGTGGAAGCGTTGCTATGCGGGGTTGGCTCGTCCGCCGCGTTTCAGGTTTCGGCGTCGTGCCCGCCTGGCGGTGGATGTGCCGCAGGCGAGTGGGCTGCAGGTGATCCGACGCAGTCGCCGGTGGGGTGTGTTGTCTGTTCCCGGGGTTGGTCGGGTGCGGTTTCGGTGGACGCGGCCGCTTCCCGGGGTGTCTCGTGGGGTGCCGGGCCGGTTGACGGGTGCCCGGCTGGTCCGCGAGGTGAACGGCTGGCATGTGGTGTTCCGGATCGAAACCCCTGATGTGCGGCCGGAGCCGCATGGCGGCCCGGTGGTCGGGGTGGACCGGGGGGTGACGCGGACCCTGGCCCTGTCGGATGGGTCGTTTCGGGATCTGCCGGTGCTGCTGTCCGTGGGTGAGGCGGGCCGTCTGCTTCGCCTGGAGCGGAAAGCAGCCCGGCAGCGCCGGGCCCGGGCTCGTGGCGCGGCGACGTCGAACCGGCTGACCAGGACGTACGACCAGATCGCCAGGGTGCGCGCGAGAACCAAACGCCGCCGCGACGACTGGGCACACAAGGTGACAACCGGGATCAGNCGGGAGTTCGGGCTGGTCGTGATCGAGGATCTACGGGTCGGGAACATGACCCGCTCGGCCCGGGGCGCCGTCGAGAACCCCGGGCGGCAGGTGCGGCAGAAAGCCGGGCTGAACCGGTCGGTTCTGAACGCCGCATGGGGACGCATCGGCGCGCATCTCGCCTATAAGACGGCCTGGGAGGGTGGGGTGCTGGTGAAGGTACCGGCGCCGTACACGTCGCAGCGCTGCCACGTCTGCGGGGTCGTCGACCGGGCGTCCCGCCCCGACCAGGCAACATTCCTGTGCACGTCGTGTGGCTGGTCGGGGAACGCGGATATCAATGCAAGTCTGAACATCAGGGCGGCTGGACTGTCGTCCATGGACGTGGAGATCTCCGGGTTGCCGGGGACGGTGAAGCGTCAACCATCCGGGGAGGCGGCATGACCGCCACCGGGAATCCCCCTCGTTCACGAGGGGGAGGAAGTCAATCGCCGCAGAGCCTGGTCGCCGGCGCCCGCCGCCACGGCGTCGAGGTGCTGCGGCCGGACGTCAACGCCTCCGCGGTCGGGGCCAGCCTGGTCGGCGCGCAACCGCGGGTCCGACTCGGCCTGTCCGGGGTCCGGCGGGTGGGGGAGAGCCTGGCCCGCCGCATCGTCGAGACGCGGGCGGCGGGCGGCCCTTACGCCGACATGGCCGATCTCGAGGAGTCCGTGGCCGACCTCTGGGCGACGGGGATCACGACCGAGGGCTACCCCACCCGGTTCCTCCGGGAGCGGCTCGCCGCCCGGGGGGTGACGGCGGCATCGGGTCTGCGCGACGCCGAGGCGGGCCGGCGGGTCCTGGTCGCCGGGATCGTCACCCATCGTCAACGGCCTGCGACGGCAGGCGGCACGACCTTCGTCAACCTGGAGGACGAGACGGGCCTGGTGAACGTGATCTGCTCGCCCGGCGTCTGGACGCGTCATCGGGTGGTGGCCCGCACGGCGGTGGCCCTCGTCGTCCACGGTCGCCTCGAACGGGCCGAAGGGGTGACCAACGTGATCGCCGAGCGGATGTGGCCGCTGCCGGTCGCCGTCGCCTCCCGCTCTCGGGACTTCCGATGATCCGCCGGCCCGCTGTTGCGCGCAGCGTAGCCGTCGTTCACTATCGGTTATCTCTTGGGGTGCTGCGCGTGACGAAGCAGGTGATCATCGATGGCTCTCACCGGTTCCGGGCTCCGGCACCACGGCGCGCACCGGGGGGCGCGCCGGGTCGTGCCGTCCGCCGTGGCCCGCCGCAACGCCTGGGTGCTACGGATCCTGGGACTGTCGGTCGGCGGGCTCGCGGTCGGCGTCGCCATCGGCCTCGTCGTGGGCCGCTGACCCGCCCGCGCCCGACCGGGGCAACCAGGGCGGGCGGCCGGGAGGAGGAGGCGATGTCGATGGTCGACCATGTCACCGGCGGCGATCTGCGGCAGGCCGCGATCTGGCACGGTCTGTGGGCCGTCCTGCCCCGCCCGGCCCCCCTGGCCCCGGTCGACCAGGCAACGGCGGCTGGGACGGGGGCCGGGACGGGGGCACCGGGTGAGCCGATGGTGGGGGCGCGCCGGCCGCTCGTCGTCGACGCCGGCGGCGGCAGCGGCGGTTTCGCCGTGCCGATCGCGGCCGCCGGCTATCCGGTCGTCGTGGTGGACCCCTCGCCCGACGCGCTGGCCGCCCTGCGCCGGCGCGTCGCCGAGCAGGGGCTCGGCGGGCGGGTCACCTCGATCCAGGGAGACCTGCGTGACCTGACCGGCATCGTCGGCGCCGGGCAGGCCGACCTGCTGCTGTGCCATTCGGTGCTGGAGATCGTGGACGACCCGCAGAGCGCACTCGCGCAGGCGCTGGGGGTGCTGCGGCCGGGTGGTGCGCTCAGCGTCGTCGTGGCCGGTCTCGCCGCCGCGGTCCTCGCCCGTGCGCTGGCCGGGCAGTTCGAAGCGGCCCTCGCGGCACTCGTCGAGGACATGCCCCCCGCGCACCGGCCGTCCGGGGCTGATCACAGCTCGTCGGCGGCCAGGGAGCCGGCGGTTGGTCGGGTGCCTCGGCGGTTCACCACCGCGGAGGCCGTCGCGCTGGTCCAGGCCGCGGGGGCGGAGGTGCTCGACGTCCACGGGGTGCGGATCTTCGCGGATCTGGTGCCGGGGGAGCGCCTGCCCGACGCCCTGGCGACGCGGCGGCTGCTGCGTCTGGAGCTTGCGGCCGCCGGGCGCGAGCCGTTCCGGGCGTTGGCGGCGCAGCTCCACGTCCTTGCCCGCAGCCCGGGCGGCACGGGTCCCCATGCGCGCTGAGAGCACGATCCTGCACGTCGACATGGACGCCTTCTTCGCCTCGGTGGAGCTGCGCCGCCGGCCCGAGCTCCGTGGCCGGCCCCTGATCGTGGCGGGGGGNGAGCGCGGGGNGGTGCTGTCGGCGACCTACGAGGCCCGGGCGTACGGGCTCCGCAGCGCGATGCCGATGGCGCGGGCGCTGCGCCTGTGCCCCACCGCGGCGGTGGTTGCGCCCGACCATGCCGCGTACCGGGCGGCCTCGATCGAGATCATGAAGATCTTCCGGGACGTCACCCCGCTGGTCGCGCCGCTGTCGGTCGACGAGGCGTTCCTCGACGTCGCCGGCGCGCGGGCGCTGTTCGGGTCGGCGCCGCGGATCGCCGCGGACATCCGCCAGCGGGTGGCGACCGAGCAGGACCTCACCTGCTCCGTCGGCGTCGCGCCGTCGATGTTCGTCGCCAAGATCGCCTCGACCCGGTGCAAGCCGGACGGGCTGGCGGTCATCGCCCCCGACGAGGTACTCGCCTTCCTGCATCCGCTGCCGACCGGGGCACTGTGGGGCGTCGGCCCGCGGGCGGAGGCCACCCTGACCCGGCTGGGGCTGCGCACGATCGGGGACATTGCGAACACCCCGGTGGACACGCTGCGCCGGGCGCTCGGGGACACCGCCGGAGCCCACCTGCACCGGCTGTCGTGGGGGATCGACGAGCGGCGGGTGGATCCCGTCACCACGGAGGTCACCGTCGGCGCCGAACGCACCTTCGCCACCGACATCACCGAGCCGGCGGCGCTCGCTCGGGAGCTGCTGCGCCTGTCCGGACGGGTGGCCGGCCAGCTCCGGCACCGGGACCGGCGCGCCCGGACCATCTCGGTCAAGGTGCGCTACGGCGACTTCCGGACCGTGACCCGCGCCCGCACGCTGCGTGATGGCACCGACGTGTCCCAGGCGATCTACTCCACCGCGACGGACCTGGTGACGGATCTGGGCCTGCTCGGGGGCGGCCGGGTTGCCGGCGCCGAGGTCATGGCCGTGCGCCTGCTGGGGGTGCGGGCCGGCAACCTCGTCGACGCGGGCGGCGGCAGCAGGCAGCTACTGCTCGGGGAGCGGCCCGACGGCTGGGCGGAGCTGGACCGGGTCGCCGACCGGGCGCGTGACCGGTTCGGCGCGGGTGCGGTGGGTCCGGCGGCCCTGCTCGACCGGCCCGAGGGGCCCTCACCGGGCCCACCGTGACGACAGCGTGTCCCGGCATGAACGGTGCTGCTTCGGGCACGGGACACGTGAGGTGATTGGCTCGGTTCCAACCGGCATGACGGGTTGCCTACCGCACCCGCCCGCGCATGCCTATTCTTGGTTGTCAGGTTCCGTCTGCCGGGCCTGTAGGTCGTGGGAGGAGCGTCGATGCCGCTCTCGGAGAACGAGCAGCGCCTTCTGGAGCAGATCGAGCGCGCTCTCGTTGAGGATGACCCGAAGTTCGCCAGCACCGTGCGGTCGACAGACCCCCGCACGTACCTGCTGCGCCGGGTGCGCCGCAGTGCGGTGGTCTTCCTGCTGGGGCTCGCCGTCCTGGTGGTCGGCGTGGTGCTCAACCGGGTGCCGCTCACCGTCATCCTCGGCATCCTCGGGTTCCTGATGATGCTGTTCGCCGCGCTGCGCGGGGCCGCCGACCTGCGTCGCATCAGCGGGCGCGACACGGGCGGCCGCCGGCCCGGCGGCCGAGGCCGGTCGAAGGGACGATCCCGGACGAAGGCGCCCTTCATGGAACGGGTCGAGGAACGCTGGCGGCGCCGCTGGGAAGACCGGTCCTAGCAGGCGCGGAATCTCCCCGTCGTCCGGGCGATCTCAGGGGCCGTCCGGCGGCGCTGATCCGCCGCTGTGCGCCGGCTCCGGGACACGGGCCTCGGCATCGTTCACCGCCGCGGGCTGCGGCCCGCCGCCGGAGCGGCCTGGTCCGGTGTCCGTGGGGTGCCGCCGCAGGTACCGGCGGATCCGGCCGGCGCGATCGCGGCCCGGTTCGTCCGGCTCACGGCGGCGGAACACCGACGGCGGCGCAAGGCGCGCCATGATCCGGCGGGTTCGCGGGGCGACCGACCAGAGCGTCCCGGAGGCGGTGGCGACGTCCCGCCTCACCTCGGCGTGCGGCGGCGGGGCGGCGAGTTCCGGGGGCGCGTATCGGGCCCGCTCCTCCGCGGCCGCCAGCCGGGCCAGCGCCTCGCGGGCCTGGGGGTACGACGGGACGGCCGGCGTCGGGTCGGTTTGGGAATTAGCCTGCGCCGCCGCGGTGGCATCGGCCTGCCGGTCGGCCGCCGGCTCGGCCTGCCGCGCGGACGCGGACGCGGGCTCGGCGTCGAGGTAGGCGGTCAGCCGGGCGACCCCGGCCCGCGGCGAGTCGCTGACCCGGATCGTGATGCCGAGGTCGGAGGCGACGTCGAGCAGCTCCGCCCAGGCATCGTGCACCTGGTCGACGCCCTGCGCGCCGGTCCGGCCGGCCGGACCGCCGCCGGCGCCGGCGCCGGCGGTGTCGTCGGGTCGGCCGTGTCGTAGCCGGGCCCGCCGCCGCCGGAACCGGATGATCGCCGGGGTGGCCAGCAGGGCCGCCACGGGCGGAACGGTCGCGCACAGCCAGATCACCCAGGCAGGGATGCCGGGGGAGGTGTCGGTGTCCTCGCCCGCGGTCGGGGGGTGCGTCGCGGTCGGGTCGTCGGGGTTCGCCCCGGCGCTGGGCATCGGAACCTGCACCGGTGCGGGCAGCGGCTGGGCACCGGACGCGCTCTGTTCGCCGGGCGGCGCGGCCGCCCCGTCCGGATCGTCGATGCCGGCGGGCGCGTACGAGGGCGCCGCCGTCGCCCCGTCCGAGCGGCGGGTCGGCTCGAAGCTCACCCAGCCGACCGAGGGGAACCACACCTCGGGCCAGGCGTGCGCCTGCCGGTTCGTGATCAGGTAGCTGCCATCCGCCTGCTGCTCGCCGGGCACGAAACCGATGGCGACCCGGGCGGGGAGGCCGAGCATCCGCACCAGGACGGTCATCGCGGAGGCGAACTGCTCGCAGTACCCCCGGTGCGACTCGAAGAGGAACTCGGCGAGGGCGCCTTCCTGGGTGGTCGGCGCGCCTGCCAGGTCGTAGGTGAACAGCGGCCCGCGCAGGTGCTGCTGGATCGCGTACACCTTCTCGTAGGGGGTGCGCGCGTTGTGGGTGATCGATTCGACGAGCTGGCGCAGGCGGGGGTCGAGGTTGTCCGGCAGCGCGGTGTCCACGGCCAGCTCGGCGGGGGCCGGCCCGGTCGCGGCCGCCAGCTCGGCCCGGGTCGGGTTTGGCACGGTCGCGTCGACCTGGTAGCGCACGCCCGCGGTCGAGGTCCGGGTGGAGAAGATCGTGCCGGTCGGGGCCGCCAGCCGCCAGTCGCCGGTAAGCCCCTTGATCTTGGTGGGGATGCCCGGGACCGGCAGGTAGAGCTCCTTGAACCGGGTGGTGACGGCGATGTCCGCGCTGACCTGCGCCGTGGTGCCGCCGAGGCGCGGCTTCGGTAGACCCTCGCTGACCCGGTTGTCCCGGGTGGCGTTGAGCGCCCGCAGGGTGAACAACTGCCCGTCGAAGTTCTCCAACGCCGTCAGCCGCAGATACCGCGGGGTCTGCGAGCGCACGCTGAACAGGGGCACCTGCTTGCTGGCGTGCAACTGCTGGCTCACCGAGACGATCGGCTGTACGACGCTGGCCGAGCTCGGCCCGTCTCCGGCGCCGTAGCCGCCCTTGCGCGACACCAGCCCCTCGCCGTCCAGCGACGGCAGGCCGAGCGGCACCGCGACGGCGACGAGCAGCGCGGCGAGCGCCACCCCGAGCGCGTTCACGGTGAGCCGGCCGCCGAACGCCTCGCGCTCGCCGCGCCCCCGGCCGGCGTCGGACACCGTCCGGCCCCACCGGCCGAACGCCAACCGACCGTCCAGCAGCAACAGCGCGACGAAGCTCGCCGCCCCCAGCAGGAACGGAACGGTGCCGACGCCGCCGGGCAGGATCGCCGCGGACACCGCGTACAGGGCCAGCAGGGGCAGCCCGCCGAGGGCCGGGCGGTCCAACGTCACCACGATCAGATCGACGACCATGACGACGAGGTAGATGCCGACGACGGTCAGGACCACCAGCCCCGGCCGGTGCGGCACCGGCGCCGCCAGCCGGGAGATGTCCGAACTGCCGTCGGCGATGAGCGCGCGCAGCGTCCGCACCGTCCCGGCGGTCGGCACCACCCCGAGCAGCGCCGTCCCCCGGGCGCACAGCACGGTCACGGTGCCGACGAGCCCGGCGAGGCTGAGCAGGATGGCGGCCGCGACCGGCAGCCGCAGCAACCTGCCGAGCGTCGCGGTCGCCACCGCGACGACGACCGCGATCACGACGGGCCGCATCCACCACAGCGTCCCGTCGAACAGCCGGGACAGCGCGCTGGTGGACAGCAGGCAGGCGGCTGCGGCGACGACGGTGGAAACCGGGCGGACGGTCACCGGGCCGCCCGGCGCGGGGGCTGGCCCGCGGCCCGGGTCGCCGAGGCCGGCCCGCCGCCCCCACGATCGTCCGCGGGGCGGGCGCCGGCGAATCCCCGCTGGCCCGCCAGCGCCGTCACCCGCGGCCACACCGAGGCGAGACTCATGCCCTGCCGTGCGACGAGGACCGCCCAGCCGGCGCGGGTCAGCGCCGTCCGCGCCGTCGCGAGGTCGGCGGCGGCCGCCGGGTGGGGGTGCCAGCTCGTCACGTCGACGAGGACGGCGATGGCGGGGGCACGGTGTGAGCGCGCGGCGGCCAGCGTCGTGAGCTGGGCAGGCTCCGTGTGGCCGAGCACGGCGACAAGCAGGCCGCCCCGGTCGCCGCCGGGGCGGCGCAGCGCGGCGAGGGCCGGGTGCAGTGACTCGGCGTCGACCGGGGCGAGCGTGGCCAGCTCGTCGAGCAGTCCGGAGACGGTCGCGCCGGCCGCGGTCGTGACCTGCCCCCGGTCGGTGAGCAGCCGGACCCGGTAGCCGCCGCGGACCAGGTGGAGCCCGATCCCGCCGACGGCGCTGACCGCCCATTCGAACGCCGATGAGGGGCCGGAGTCCGGCCAGGCCCGCATCCGGGTGTCGAGCAGGATCGCCGCGGCGCCGATCTGCGGGTGCTCCTCGCGTCGAACCATCAGCTCGCCGCTGCGGGCCGTCGTCTTCCAGTGCACCTTGCGCAGGTCGTCGCCGGACCGGTACGGCCGGGTGGTCGTCTCGTCCTCGCCGACGAGGCCGGTGGCCCGGCGCAGCTCGGCGCTCACACTGGCCGAGGCGCCCGGCCGGGCCGGCGGGAGCCGCTCGACGGCGGGCGCGACGATCAGCTCGTCGAGGCTGCGGAAGCTGCGGGACAGCTCGCAGAGCCCGAACGGATCGCCGAGCCGGATCGCCATCGGCCCGATCTGGTAGCGGCCGCGGACCGACGCGCGCAGGGCATAGGAGAGGTCACGGCTGCCGCCGGGCTCGATCCGGTCGAGCACGAAGCGGGCGCCGCCGCCCAGACCGGAGCCGNTCGTGTCCTCCACCAGCAGCACCGACGACGGCGAGCGGCTGACGTTCTCCAACTGGATGCGCACGCTGACCCGGTCGCCCGCGGTGACCCGGCGCGGTTCGAGCCGGCGCGTGCAGGACAGCCGGTAGCGGGTGCGGCAGACGACCGCCGCCGCGAGCACCGGCAGGCTCGCGACGAGCAGCCCGATGCGCAGCAGGTCCTGCTCGCCGAGGATGATCGCGGACACGGCGCAGGCCGCCCCCGCGGCGAGAAAGGACCGGCCGCGGACCGTCAGGCCGCGCAGCGCCGCGACGAAGTCCCGCACACGGATCTCTAACGGCCGTGCCGGGCCGGGCGTGCCGTGCCGGGCCGGGGAATGGGGATCCGGTGCAGGACCTCGGTCAGAATCCGGGCGGCGACCTCGGTGCCGGGCTCGCCGGAGAGCATGATCTCCGGGTGTAGCAGCAGGCGGTGCGCCATCACCGGGATGGCCATCTCCTGCACGTCGTCGGGCAGGACGAAGGCGCGCTGGTCCAGCGCGGCGCGGGCGCGCGCGGCCCGGATGAGGTGCAGCGCCGCCCGGGGAGACGCCCCGAGCGCGATCTCCGGATGCACCCGGGTCCCGCCGACGAGGTCGACGATGTAGTGCCGCACCTCGGGAGACACGTGCACGGTGCGCACCAGGGAGATCAGTCGAGCGATCTCGGCGGCGTCGGTGACCGGGGTGATGCCCGTCAGAGGGTTGGCGTTGCCGTGGTTGTCGAGCATCGCCATCTCGGCGGCGGGGGAGGGATAGCCCATGGAGATGCGCGCGGTGAAGCGGTCCCGCTGCGCCTCGGGCAGCGCCCGGGTGCCCTCCATCTCCACCGGGTTCTGGGTCGCGATGACCATGAACGGCGACTCCAGCCGATAGGTGACCCCGTCGACGGTGACCTGATGCTCCTCCATACATTCCAGCAGGGCGGACTGCGCCTTGGGCTCGGCCCGGTTGATCTCGTCGCCGACGACGATGTTGGCGAACACCGGGCCGGGGCGGAACTCGAAGTCCCGCGTGCCCTGGTTGTAGACGCTGACGCCGGTGACGTCGCTGGGCAGCAGGTCGGGAGTGAACTGGATGCGCCGCACCCGGGCGTCGATGGAACGGGCGAGGGCCTTGGCGAGCATGGTCTTGCCCACCCCGGGGACGTCCTCGATGAGCAGGTGACCCTCGGAGAGGAGGACCACCAGCGCCGTGGTGATCGCCTCGGACTTGCCGTCGATGACCGTCTCGACGCGCGCCCGGACCCGGTCGGCGATCTCGGCAAGGTGGCCGATGTCGGCCACCGGGTCACGCCAGTGGAGCAGACCTGGGTCGGTCACCACTAGTTGGCCCCCCTCCGGGCGTCGGGCTTTCGGGCTGCGCGGAGCCGGCCCCGACGAAACCCGTCCCCCTCCCGAGTGTGACATCCACAGCGGCCGTGCAGGCCACCGTGGTCAAGGAAACCTGCGCGAGACCGGGCCGGCGGGTGGGGGTACCAGGTAGCGGGCCCCCCACCCGCCGAGCCCCGGTCGGCGCGTGGGGGGGGAGCCGTTCGACCCTCGCAGTTAGGGGACTTTCCTACCAATTTCTGCGGGTTTATACCAGTCCTTGTCTGGGCATCACGCGCGCCTGATGTCGGAGTGGTTTCGGTGGGGTGGCGCGGGGTGTTGAGGGGGTGTCGGGTGGGGGGCAGTGGAGTAGAGTGGCGCGCAGTGGGGGGCAGGAGCTAACGGTTGACCGTCGCGGGGTGATCTGGCGCTGTCTTCCCCGCAGCGGCAGGGAGGTTGCCGGTGTTTCTCGGCAGCCACACACCACGGCTGGATGACAAAGGGCGGCTGACTCTGCCCGCGAAGTTCCGCGACGAGTTGGAGGGGGGGCTTGTGATCACGAAAGGGCAGGAACGATGCCTGTACGTCTTCCCGATGGCGGAGTTCACCCGGATCAGCGAGTCCCTGCGCACCGCCCCGGTCACGGCGAAGGCGCTGCGTGACTACAGCCGGGTGTTCTTCTCCTCGGCTGCTGACGACGCGCCGGACCGGCAGGGGCGGATCACCATTCCCACCCCGTTGCGCACCTACGCGGGGCTGACGCGCGACTGCGTCGTCAACGGGGCGAACACCCGGGTCGAGATCTGGGACGCCCAGCGCTGGCAGGCCTACCTGGAAAGCCAGGAGGAGAGCTTCGCCGAGCTGTCCGAGGAGGTCCTGCCCGGAGTTATCTGAGCTGCCCTGGGATCTCACGATCCGGATGCCCGGAACATGTGTTCCGGCCCACGCCCGCACCCGCCTCTCCGGCCGCCCCTTCCCCGGCGGCCGGCACGGCGGGGAGCGTACGGGGTTGGCCACACCCGGCGGTCCCGCGTGCGGATTCCGCCGCACCGGCGGTGCCCGTGCGTCCTGCTCGGGATGCCGCCGTACCGGACTAGCCCGTCAGCACATCTGAAGACGAGGTCCACGAGCGGTCGAGGGAGGCTCAGCGCTGAACGCCATGCACACGCCTGTGCTGACCGACCGCGTACTGGAACTGTTGGCCCCGGCCCTGAGCAGGCCGGGAGCCGTGGTGGTGGACGCCACGGTGGGGCTCGGCGGGCACGCCGCGGCCCTGCTCGCCGCCTTCCCCGAGGTCCGGGTCGTCGGTCTCGACCGCGATCTCGACGCCCTGACGCACAGCGGTGAGCGGTTGCGAGCACTCGCACCCGAGCGGGTGCGGCTCGTCCACGCCGTCTACGACGAGATCGGCACGGTCCTCGCCGGGTTCGGATCCGCGCGGGTCCAGGGGGTCCTGTTCGACCTCGGGGTCTCGTCGCTGCAGCTCGACACCGACGCGCGCGGGTTCGCCTACTCGCGGGACGCGCCGCTGGACATGCGGATGGACGCCACCCGCGGCCGGACGGCCGCCGAGGTCCTCAACACCTATGACGCCGCCGAGCTGGCGCGGATCCTGCGGGACTACGGCGAGGAGCGGTTCGCCCGCCGCATCGCGGAGTCGGTCGTCCGGGCCCGCGCCGTCGAGCCGTTCACCACCTCGGCGCGGCTGGTCGACCTCGTCCGCGACGCCATCCCGGCGCCGGCGCGACGCACCGGCGGCAATCCGGCCAAGCGCACCTTCCAGGCACTGCGCATCGAGGTCAACTCCGAGCTGGACGTGCTCGCCCGGGCGTTGCCCGCCGCCTTCGACGCGCTGGCCGTCGGCGGCCGGCTCGTCGTGCTGTCCTACCACTCCCTCGAGGACCGGCTGGTCAAGCGGGAGCTGCGCGGCTACGCGGAGACGCTGGTGCCGCCGGACATGCCCGTGGTGCCGGCCGGCGCCGAGCCGCGGTTGCGCTGGCTCACCCGTGGCGCGGAACCGGCGAGCGAGGTCGAGAAGGCCGACAACCCGCGGGCGGCGTCCGTGCGGTTGCGGGCCGCCGAACGCACGGCTCCGAACCCGGACCGTGCCCAGCCCACCACCGGAGGTGCATCGTGACCGCTCCCGCGCAGCCGCTTTCCCGGGCGGGGCGGGGCGGCGCCGGCCGCGCCGGTGGCCCGCCCCCCGGCGCCCGCGCGGCCCGGGTGCCGGGTGCCGCGGCGGTGCGCACCGCCGCGGCGACGGCTCCGATCCTCGACCCCCCGCTGCGGCGGGCCCCCGCCCGGACGCGGCTCACGGTGGTTCGCCCGGCCCCGACGGGGGCTCGCAAGGGGCCGTTCGTCGTCCTGCTGCTGGTCATGCTCGGCGCCGGCCTGCTGGGTCTGCTGGGGCTCAACCTCGCGCTGATGGAGAACTCGTTCCAGGAGAACACCTTGCGTAACCGGGCTTCCGCCCTGGCGGACGAAGAACAGTCGCTCGCGGTGCGGGCCGACCAGCTCTCCGACCCGGCAGCGCTGGCCGCCCAGGCGAGCCGCTTCGGCATGGTGCCCGGCGGGGTGCCCGAGTACCTCGCGCCGGGCACCCCACTGCCGCCGGGCGCCCGGGTGCTGTCCCGGGAGCCGGGCAGCGGTTCGGTCCTGGTGATCGTGCCCGCACCGGCGGGCCAGCAGCCTCCGGCCGGCGCGGGCACAGCCCGGTCCGGCGCGGGCGCAGCCGGGTCCGGGACGGGCGCAGCCGGGTCCGGGACGGGCACGACGGCGGTTGCCGGCACCGGCGCGGCTACCACCGGTGCCGCGGGCACCGCCGCCAGCACCACCGGGACCGCGGGCGCTGCCATCGGCGCGGAGACGACCGTGCCCGGCGCCGCGGGCGCCACCGCGGCCGGCACGAGCGGCGCGGCGGCCGGCGCCGCAGTGGGATCGCAGCAGCCGGCTTCGGGGACCGCGCCGGTCCCGGGCACGGGCGGCAGCGGGCTGGGCGCCGGGGCGCAGTCGGGCACGGCGACCTCGACCGGCACGGCCGGCGCTGACCGGGGTGGGCCCGCGCAGTGAGCTCCGCCCTCTCCGGCTCACCCCGGCGCGGGCGCGGACGGCTACGGCTGGTGACACCGCCGCCGGCCTCCGTGCACGGCGGCCGGTTGCGCCGCGATGATGACACGGCTCGGGGCCCGGCGGACGACCGGGATCACGACGATCCGGGTCGCCCGCCCAGCAGGTCGGGCCAGCGGGCCGCCCGGCCCCGCGGTGCGCAGGAGCATCCGCGGGCGCGTCGGGGCGGGAGCGGCACGGCCCGGGGGGGCACCCGGGGACGAGGCCGGGCGGGTGGCGCCCGCGGGCACGACGGCCGCTACCGCGACCATGGTGCTGGCGACTACGCCGACGCCGCTGGCTATGACGAGGCCGTCGACTACGACGGTGCCTACGACTACGACGGTGCCGTTGCGCCCGGCCGGGGCCGCAGCGGGCGGGCCGGCGGTGGCCGCCGGCCACCGCGTCCCCCGGTCCGGCGCAACTACCGGCTGAGCAGCCCGCGGCGGCGGCTGCGGGTGACGATCGTGTTCATGTGCGCGCTGCTCGGCATTCTCGCGCTGCGACTGACCCAGCTCCAGGGCTTCTCCGCGTCGACCTACGCGGCGCAGGCCGAGAAGGAGCGGCTGCGCACGATCGTGCTGCCCGCGGTGCGCGGCGCCATCACCGACCGGTCCGGCCACACCCTCGCCCAGCACGTCGAGCTGCGCGNGGTCTACGCGAACCCGACGAACGTCAGGGACATCGGCGCGACCGCCGCGAAGCTCGCCCCCGTGCTCGACGACAGCGCGGCCAGGCTGACGAAGCTGCTGACGGACCCGACCAGGCACATCAAGTTCGTCTACCTCGCCCGCGGACTGAACCCCGACGTCGCGAAGAAGGTCAGCGCCCTGGAGCTGCACGGCATCGGTATCACCGAGGAACGCGGCCGCACCTACCCGGCCGGTCCGCTGGCGGCCAACGTCGTCGGGTTCATGCGGCGCGGCGACGGGGACGTGCTGGAAGGCGCCGGCGGCCTCGAGCTCGAGTACGACAAGGTGCTGCGGGGAACCGACGGCCAGCGCGTGCTGGAGGCCAACCCGGAGGGCATCGAGATCCCCTCCGGACACGGCCGGCAACGCGATTCCGTCCCCGGCTCGGCGCTGCGGCTCACCCTCGACCGTGACATCCAGTGGAACGCCCAGCAGGCCATCGCCAACGCGGTGCGATCCTCCGAGGCCGACGGCGGCACGGTCGTGGTGATGGACCCCCGCACCGGGGACGTCCTCGCGATGGCCGACGCGCCCGAGTTCGACCCGCGCAACATCACTCCGCGGGACCAGCCGGCGTTGGGTAACCGCTCGACCCGGGACGCCTACGAGCCCGGCAGCGTCAACAAGGTGATCACGATGGCCGCCGCGCTCGACCGCGGGCTCATCACCTCGGAGACGCCGCTGACCATCCCGCCGTCCATCATCCGCGGCGGGGTGCGCATCAAGGACTCCGAGGAGCATGGCGTCGAGCATCTGACCACCGCCGGGGTCCTGGCCCGCTCCAGCAACATCGGCACCGTGGAGATCGCCGAGCGGGTCGGCCGGCCGGCGTTGGAGCAGGCGCTTCGCGCCTTCGGTCTCGGCGCGAAGACGGGGCTGGGCTTTCCCGGCGAGGGCACCGGCCTGCTGCCACCGGCGAAGGACTGGTCGGGCAGCCAGGCCGCGACCATCTCCTACGGGCAGGGCATGTCGGCGACGGCGCTGCAGATGGCGTCGGTCTACGCCACCGTCGCCAACGGCGGCGTGCGGGTCACCCCCCGGCTTGTCGACGCCGTCACCGGCCCGGACGGGACCGTCCAGGTCACCCCCCATCCCCCCGGCCAGCGGGTGATCAGCGCGCAGACCGCGGCGACGCTGAGCCGGATGCTGGAGACGGTCGCGACGAACGAGGGCACCGCGCCGCTCGCCGAGGTCCCCGGCTACCGGGTGGCCGGCAAGACCGGCACGGCGTACCGGCCGGACCCGGTGCACGGCGGATACGAGGGCTACACCTCGTCGTTCATCGGCTTCGCGCCGGCCGACGACCCGAAGGTCGTCGTCGAGGTCGTCCTGGACAACCCGAAGAAGGGGTATTTCGGCGGGCAGGTCGCCGCGCCGGTGTTCCAGGGTGTGATGAGCTTCGCCCTGACCACCCTCGGCGTGCCGCAGCCGACGACGAAGCCGTCGCCGCTCGTCCTCGATCTGGACAAGTAGCACTGGAATCGCAACAAGGAACTCGGAGAGCTGGACAAGCCGCGCGGGACCGGTCCACCTGCGGCATTCGGTGGACCACCGCCAAGCCCGGGCGCCCCTGCCGATGGCCGAGCTTGCTCCCACTAAGGTCGTCAGCGTGACCCCACCGGCACCCCGACCGGCCGCCCCGACGGCGTGCGGCCTGGCTGATCTGCGCGCGGTGCTCACGGCCGCGGAACTCCCACTCCCGCCGGCCCCGCCGCCCGTCGGCCCTGGTCCGGACGCCGCGGCGCCCGCCGGACCCGGCCTGGACGCGGTGGTGCGCGGCGTCACCCACGACTCCCGCCGGGTGGCGCCCGGCGACCTCTACGCGGCGCTGCCGGGCGCGCACGTGCACGGGGCCGACTTCGCCGCCGCCGCGATCGCCCGCGGCGCGGTGGCGGTGCTCACCGACGCCGAGGGCGCGCGGCGGATCGCCGCCGCGGGCGGGCCGGCGGCCGCGCTGCCGGTGCTCGTCAGCGTGGACCCGCGCCGCGACCTCGCCCCGGTGGCGGCCCGCGTCCACGGCGACCCGTCGGCGGCGCTGCGCCTGCTCGGCGTCACCGGGACCAACGGCAAGACGACGACCGCGTTCCTCCTCGACGCCGGGCTGCGCGCGGCGGGCCACACCACCGGGCTGGTCGGCACGGTGGAGACCCGCATCGCCGGGGACCGCCTGGCCAGCGCCCACACCACCCCGGAGGCCAGCGACCTGCAGGCGCTGCTGGCGACCATGGTCGAACGGGGCGTGGACGCCGCCACCATGGAGGTCTCCAGCCACGCGCTGGCCCAGCACCGGGCGGACGCGCTGCACTTCGCCGGGGCGCTGTTCACCAACCTCAGCCAGGACCATCTCGACTTCCACCCCACGATGGCGGACTACTTCGAGGCGAAGGCGTCGCTGTTCACGCCCGGCCGGGCGGCGGCCGCGGTGATCGGCGTGGGCGACGAGTGGGGCCGGCGGCTGGCGGCCCGCCGCCCGGACGCGGTCACCTTCGCCGTCGACGGCCCCGCCGACTGGACGGCCCGCGACATCACCGCCGGCCCCACCGGCAGCGAACTGCTGGCCGCCGGGCCGGGCGGCGAGCGGGTGGAGCTGTCCGTCCCGCTGCCCGGGCTGTTCAACATCGCCAACGCGCTGGGCGCACTGGCGCTGCTCGTGGCGGTCGGGGTGGACCCGGCCGTCGCGGCCGCCGGGATCGGTTCGCTGCCCGGCGTGCCGGGACGGATGGAGCGGGTCGACGCCGGCCAGCCGTTCCTGGCCCTGGTCGACTTCGCGCACACCCCGGACGCGGTCACGACGCTGCTGGCGACCGTCCGTCCCCTGGTGAAGGGCAGGATCATCATCGTGCTCGGCTGCGGCGGGGATCGTGACCGCGGCAAGCGCCCGCTCATGGGCGCCGCCGCCGCCACGCTCGCCGACCTCGCGATCCTCACCAACGACAACCCGCGCTCGGAGGACCCGGCGGACATCCTCGCCGCGATGCTCGCCGGGGTGCCGGCCACCGCGCGCGCGGCGGGCCGGGTGCTGGTCGAGCCGGACCGGGCCGCCGCGATCGCCGCGGCCGTCGCCGCCGCCGGCCCGCAGGACGCCGTCGTCGTCGCCGGCAAGGGGCACGAGTCCGGGCAGGAGCAGGCCGGGCTGGTGACCCCGTTCGACGACCGGGCGGTGCTGCGGGCGGCGCTGGACGCGGCGGCGCGCGGATGATCCCGCTGACCCTCGCCGAGGTCGCCGCGGCGACCGGCGGACGCCTCGACGCGGTCCCCGACCCGGCCGCCGTGGTCGGCGCCGTTGCCGTGGACTCCCGCCAGGTCGGCCCCGGCACGCTGTTCGTCGCCCTGGTCGGCGCCCGCTCCGACGGGCACGACTTCGCCGCCGCGGCGGTGGCCGCGGGGGCGCCGGCGGTGCTCGCCGCCCGGCCGCTCGGCGTGCCGGCGGTCGTCGTGGCCGACCCGTCCGCCGCCCTCGCCGCCCTCGCGGCGCACGTGCGCGACATCGCCCGCGCCACCGTCGTCGCCGTCACCGGCTCGGCGGGCAAGACCACGACCAAGGATCTGCTCGCGGACCTGCTCGCCGAGCTCGGCCCGACCGTGGCCGCGCCCGGGTCGTTCAACAACGAGATCGGCCTGCCGCTGACCCTGCTGCGCACCGAACCGGACACCGCGTTCGTCGTGCTGGAGATGGGCGCGCGCGGCCTCGGGCACATCGCCACCCTGTGCGCGGTGGCCCGCCCGTCCGTCGGGGCGGTGCTCAACGTCGGCAGCGCGCACGTCGGCGAGTACGCCGACGGCCGGCTCGGCATCGCCGCGGCCAAGGGTGAGCTCGCCGAGGCCGCCCGCGACGCCGTCGTCCTCAACGCCGACGACCCGCTGGTGGCGGCGATGGCGCCGCGGGCGCGTGGCGAGGTCATCACCTTCGGCGAGGACGCCGCGGCGGACGTGCGCGGCGCCGACGTCCGCGTCGACCCGCTGGGGCACGCCTCGTTCGACCTGCTCGCCGGCGGCGAGCGCCACCGGGTCACCCTCGGCCTCGTCGGCGCGCACCAGGTGCCCAACGCCCTCGCCGCGGCGGCCGTCGCCCTGCGCCTCGGCCTGAGCCCCGCGCGGACCGCGGCGGCGCTCGGCGCGGCGCGGGCGCGCAGCCGCTGGCGGATGGAGGTCACCCGGACCGCCGCCGGGGTCGTCGTCGTCAACGACGCCTACAACGCCAACCCCGAGTCGATGCGCGCCGCCCTGGCGACCCTGGTCGACATGCGCGGGGTGGGCCGGGCGATCGCGGTGCTCGGGGGCATGGGAGAGCTCGGCGACGCCGCCGACGACGCGCACGACGCGCTCGGCCGGCTCGCCGTCCGGCTCGGGATCGACCAGGTGATCGCGGTGGGGCCGGCGGCCCGGCGCATCCACCTGGCGGCGTCGCTGGAGGGTTCCTGGGACGGCGAGTCGCGGTGGGTGGCGGACGCCGACGAGGCGGTGGCGATGGTGGTCGCGCTCGCCCGGCCGGACGACGTCGTGCTGGTCAAGGCCAGCCGGTCCTACGGACTGGAGCGCGTCGCCGAGGACGTGGTGACGAGGTTCGGCGTGGTCGGCGCCGGGATCGAGGGGGCATGAGAACGGACCGCTGGGTGCACCGGGGCGGACACGCGCGGGTGACACACGCGTGAGAGGCGTTCTTATCGCGGCCATGGTCGCGTTGGTCGTGTCGTTGCTCGGTACGCCCTGGGTGATCCGGTTCTTCCGCCGGCAGGGGTACGGGCAGGAGATCCGCGAGGACGGGCCGTCGAGCCACCTGACCAAGCGCGGCACGCCCACCATGGGCGGCACCGTGATCATCGTGGCGACGCTGGTCGGCTACTTCCTCGCCCACCTGGTCACCGGGATCGGCTTCACCGCCTCCGGTCTGCTCGTCCTGCTGGTGATGACCGGACTCGGCGTCGTGGGCTTCCTCGACGACTACATCAAGATCCGCAAGCAGCGCAGCCTCGGGCTCACCGCCCGGATGAAGTTCGCCGGCCAGGCCGCGGTCGCGATCGCGTTCGGCCTGCTCGCGGTCCGGTTCAAGAACCATGCCGGGCTGCTGCCGGGGTCGACGTACATCTCGATCGTGCGCGACACGTCCCTGTCGGTCGGCATCATCGCCTTCCCGCTGCTGGCGTGGATCATCATCGCCGCGACGTCGAACGCGGTGAACCTCACCGACGGCCTCGACGGCCTCGCCGCCGGCACGTCGGCGATGGTCTTCGGCGCCTACGTGGTCATCTCGTTCTGGCAGTTCGGCAACCTGTGCGAGCCGGGGGACTCGCCGGCCGGCTGCTACGCGGTGCGCGACCCGTTGGACGTGGCGCTGGTCGCGGCGGCGGCGATGGGGGCCTGCTTCGGCTTCCTGTGGTGGAACGCCAGCCCGGCGAAGATCTTCATGGGGGACACCGGCTCGCTCGCGCTCGGTGGCGCGTTCGCCAGCATCGCCATCGTCAGCCGGACCGAGCTGCTGCTCGTCGTCCTCGGCGGCCTGTTCGTCATCGAGACCCTGTCGGTGATGATCCAGGTGGCGTTCTTCAAGGCGACGAAGAAACGCGTGTTCAACATGGCGCCGATCCACCATCACTTCGAACTCGCCGAATGGCCCGAGACAACGGTGATCATCCGGTTCTGGATCGTCTCCGGCCTCGCGGTGGCCTTCGGGCTCGGCCTGTTCTACGCCGAGTTCCTCTCCCACGGAGGTGGCTAGCCCCATGACGGCGGTTGGCCCCACGGAGGCGGTTGGCCCCACGGAGGCGGTTGACCCCGTGACCGCAGCGGAGCCGCGCACCTGGACGGGGCTGCCCGTGCTGGTCGTCGGGGTGGGGGTGTCGGGGCTCGCCGCGGCCCGGGCGCTGCTCGGCCGCGGCGCCCGGGTGCGGGTCGTCGACGCCGGCGACACCGAGCGGCACCGAGCGGCCGCCGCCGACCTGCGGGCGCTCGGGGCGACGGTGGAGCTCGGCGGCCTGCCGGCGGATCCCGGTGGGGCGGGGCTCGTCGTGACGTCGCCCGGCGTCCCGCCGACCGCGCCGCTGATCATCGGATCGGCGGCGGCGGGGGTGCCGGTGTGGGGGGAGGTCGAGCTCGCCTGGCGCTGGCGCGGCGCCACCCGCTGGCTCGCCGTGACGGGCACGAACGGCAAGACCACGACCACCGAGATGCTCGGGGCGATGCTCGCCGCGGGGGGTCGGCGCGCGACCACCGCCGGCAACATCGGCACGCCGATCGTGGAGGCCGTCGCCGCCGAGCCGCCCTACGACACGCTCGCCGTCGAGCTGTCCAGCTTCCAGCTCCATTACACCCACACCGCGGCCCCGCTGGCCGCGGCCGTGCTCAACGTCGCGCCGGACCACCTCGACTGGCACGGCGGCGCGGACGCCTACGCCGAGGCCAAGGCGCGGATCTGGCGCCATCCCGCGACGATCGCGATCGGCAACGCCGACGACGCGGCGAGTACCCGGCTGCTCGCGCAGGCGCCGGGGCGCCGCGTGCTGTTCGGCCGGGACCCTGCGGCCCGCCCCGCCCCGGGGCTGACCGTCGAGGCCGGTCACCTCGTCGACCGCGCCTTCGGCGGCGGCCGGCTCGTCGCCGTGCGCGACCTGCGCATCGCCGGCCCCCACCTGATCTCCAACGCGCTGGCCGCGGCGGCGCTCGCCCGCGCCGAGGGCGTCGACCCCGCGGCGATCGGCGCCGCGCTCGCCGAGTTCCGCGCCGGTGCCCACCGCAACGCCGAGGTCGCCGTGATCGACGGCGTCCGCTGGGTGGACGACAGCAAGGCGACCAATCCGCACGCCGCCGCCGCCTCGCTGGCCGGCTACCCGTCGGTCGTGTGGATCGCCGGCGGCCTGAACAAGGGCCTCGAGTTCGACGAGCTCGTCCGCGACGCCCGCGGCGTGCTGCGCGGCGCGGTGCTCATCGGCCGCTGCGCCGACGAGATAGCCGTCGCGCTCGCCCGACACGCCCCCGATGTCCCCGTCGAACGGGCCGCCGGCATGGACGATGCGGTGAAGGCCGCGGCGGCGCTCGCGCGCGCCGGTGACACGGTGCTGCTCGCGCCGGCCGCGGCCTCGATGGACATGTTCCGCGACTATGCGGCCCGCGGAGACCTGTTCGCCGAGGCGGTGCGCGCACGAGAGGGGTAGCCGTGGCTGGTTCAAGGCCGGTGTCGCCCTCTACCGGGCTGTCGGTGCGGCCGATCGCCGGCCGATCCGTCCGGTCCGGCCGAGACGCTCGAGACGCTCGAGACGGCCGTGACGGGGGGCAGGGGCGGGGCTCGGGCAGGGCGTCGGCCCGCGGCCCGGGCCGCGCCCGCGGCGAGGCGCCGGCCGGCGATGACGACGGCCCGGTGGACAGAGAAACCGCCGAACTGCGGGTGCCGCTGCTCGACCGGCCGTTGGCCTCCTACTACCTGCTGCTGTCCTCGGCCGGCCTGCTGNTGTTGCTCGGGCTGGTCATGGTGCTCTCGGCGTCGAGTGTGCGCTCCTACGCCCTGTTCGGCTCGGCGTACACGCTGTTCATCCGGCAGGCGATCTGGGTGGGCATCGGCCTGCCGATCGTCGTCGCGGCCAGCCGGTTGCCGGTGCGGGCCTTCCGCGCCCTGGCCTACCCGTTGCTGGCCGGCACGGTGCTGCTGCTCATGGCCGTGCTCGTCCCCGGCATCGGCAGCGTGCGCGGGGGTGCCCGGCAGTGGATCGTTGTCGGCCCGATCACCATCCAGCCCAGCGAGCTGGCGAAGATCGCGCTGGTGCTGTGGTGCTCGGACCTGCTGGTGCGCAAGCGGCGGCGGCTGTCCGACCCGAAGCACCTGTTCGTCCCGCTCGTGCCGGTGTTCCTGTTCATCGACCTGCTGATGCTGCTCGAACCGGATCTCGGCGGCGCGATCTGCGTGACGGTCGTCCCGCTGACCATCCTGTGGGTGATCGGCACCCCGAAGCGCTTCTACGGCGCCGTGATGGGTTCGATGATCATCGCGGCGACGGTGCTCGCCGTCGTCGAGCCCTACCGGATCCGGCGGCTGCTGTCGTTCACCGACCCCTTCGCCGACGCCAACGGTGACGGCTTCCAGGCCGTCCAGGGCATCTACGCGCTGTCCACGGGCGGCTGGTGGGGGGACGGGCTCGGCGCCTCCCGGGCGAAGTGGCCGGAGCTGCTGCCCGCGGTGCACACCGACTTCATCCTCGCGATCATCGGCGAGGAGCTGGGGCTGGTCGGCAGCCTCGTGGTGGTCGGGCTGTTCGGCGTGCTCGGCTACGCGGGCCTGCGCATCGCCCACCGCTCCGACGACCTGTTCGTCCGGCTGGCCGCCGCCGGCGTCACCGCCTGGATCATCGTCCAGGCGGTGGTGAACATGGGGGCGGTCGTCGGCCTGCTGCCGATCACCGGCGTCACCCTGCCGCTGGTGTCCTTCGGCGGGTCCGCGCTGCTGCCCACCCTCGCCGCCCTGGGGATGCTGCTGTCCTTCGCCCGCTCGGAGCCGGCGGCGGCGAAGTACCTGGCCCGACGGGCCGAGGAGCGCCGCGCGGCCCGGGCCGAGCGCGCCGGTGTGCGCCGGCGGCCGCGGCTGCCCGGCCGCCGCGCCCGCCGCGCCCGCCGACCCGACCTGGAGCTCGTGCCCGTCGACGGTCCCGACATAGCACCCGGCACCGGTGGGCGAGCGACCGGTACCGGGCTGTCCGTGGGCCGGCCCGATGTGTCATCGTCTTGAGCGATGTTGCGAAGCGTAGTGCTCGCCGGCGGCGGGACAGCCGGCCATGTCGAACCCGCGCTCGCCGTGGCGGACGCCCTGCGCGCCGCCGAGCCGCGGGCGCGGCTGACCCTGCTGGGCACGGCCACCGGCCTGGAGGCGCGCCTGGTGCCGGCCCGGGGCTACGAGCTGGCGACGGTGCCGAAGGTACCGATGCCGCGCCGGCCCACGCCGGCGCTGCTGAAGCTGCCCGTCCGCCTGGTCGACGCGGTGCGCCAGGCAGGCGCGACGCTGGACCGGGTCCGGGCGGACGTCGTCATCGGCTTCGGCGGATACGTGTCGGTGCCGGCCTACCTCGCCGCCCGGCGCCGCGGCATCCCGATCGTGGTCCACGAGGCGAACCCGCTGCCCGGGATGGCCAACCGGCTCGGTGCCCGGTTCACCCCGTTCGTCGCCACCTCGTACCCGAGCACCCCGCTGCGCGGCGCGACCCTCACCGGGATCCCGCTGCGCGCGGAGATCCTCACCCTCGACCGCTCGCCGGCCGCCGCCCGCGCCGCGCGGGCCCGCTACGGGCTTGACCCGCACCGCCCGACCCTGCTCGTCTTCGGCGGCTCCCAGGGGGCCCGCAGCCTCAACCAGGTCATGACCGCGGCGGCGCACCCGCTGACCACCGCGGGCGTCCAGGTGCTGCACGCGGCCGGACCGAAGAACTTCGAGGAGGTCGCGGCGGCGCTGCCCCACGGCCTGCCGGCTCCCTACGAGCTGCGGCCCTACCTGGACGACATCATGTCCGCGTACGCCGCCGCCGACATGACGCTGTGCCGCTCCGGTGCGATGACCTGCGCCGAACTCGCCGCGGTGGGCCTGCCGGCGGCCTACGTGCCGCTCCCGCACGGCAACGGCGAGCAGCGCCGCAACGCCCTGCCGACGGTGGAGGCCGGCGGCGGCCTGCTCGTCGACGACGCCGAACTCGACGCGGACTGGCTGCTGGCGAACGTGCTGCCGGTGCTCACCTCGGCGGAGCGGCTGGCGAAGATGTCGGCGGCGTGCGCGGGCAGCGGTTACCCGCAGGCCGCTGCGGCGATCGTCGCCATGGTCCGCGACGCGGCGGCGACCCGGCGCCGGTCCCGGCCCCGCCACGCCGCCTCCTGACGGAGGCGTGACGCGGCTGCGCGGAACACCACCCCGGGGCGACTCCCGCGGAGGGCCGCCGTCGGCGGTGGGGATCCGTCAGCGCAGGGCGGCCAGGACGACGACGGGGATCTCGCGTTCGACCTGCTCCTGGTGGCCGCGGATGCCCGGCATCGTCTCCACCAGTGCCTGGTAGAGCCGCTCCCGCTCGGCCCCGGTGGCGGTGGACGCCTCCGCGGCGAACCGGGCGGTGCCGAGCTCCACGGTGACCTTGGGGTTGGCTGTGAGGTTCCGATACCAATCCGGATGCCGGGAGGCCGCCATGTTGGACGCGAACACGATGATGCGGCCGCGCCCGCCGGCCTGCCCGCGCCCGCCGGCCTGCCCGTTCCCGCCGGCCTGCCCGTTCCCGCCGGCCTGGTCCGCACCGTCCACCTGGGCCGCTCGGCCAGCCCGGTCCTCGTCGCCCGCGTCGCCAGCCCGGTTCTCGTCGCCAGCCCGGTTCTCGTCGCCAGCCGGGTTCTCGCCCGCCGCGGTGCCGGGGGCGCCGTCGGTGACGTAGCCGAGCGGCGTGGTGTGTTCCCGCCCACTGTGCCGGCCGGTCGTCGTCAGCAGCACGAGTCGGGACCCGGGCAGCGTCTTCTCCAGTGCTCCGCCGGTGGCCCGGTATTCGGCGATCACGGTCTGGTTGACCGCCCGGATGTCGAAGCCGGGGCTGCGCGGGTCCTGAGTGTCGGACATCTACCTGATCCTCACCGGTCGCCGCCGGCCGTGCCGGCGGTGGGCGTGTTGCGGCAGTCAACCATCGACGCAGCGTCACGGCCGGGAGGATCAGGCCGGGTGCCGCCGCGTCGGCGTCAGCCCGCCGGCGGCTCGTCCAGTGCCGCCAGCAGCCGCGGGCCGACCGTGGTGATCGTCCCGGCGCCCAGGGTGAGCAGCAGGATGCCGCCGGCCGGGGCGGCGGGGACGGGGCCGTCGAGCGCGTCACGGACGTCCGCGGCGAGCCGGTCGACCAGCTCCGGCCAGGGCACGTAGCCGACCGCCGCGGGCCCGGCCAGCCGCTCGACCAGATCCGTCGGGTGCCGGCCGAGGTCGTCGGTCTCCCGGGCGGCGTAGATGTCGGTGACGTAGACCCGATCGGCGTCGGCGAAGGCGGTGGCGAAGCCGTCGAGCAGCGCGGCGAACCGGCTGTAGGTGTGCGGCTGGAGCACCGCCCACACCGCCCGGCCGCGGGCCCGGGAGCGGGCCGCGGCGAGCGTCAGCCGGATCTCGGTCGGATGGTGCGCGTAGTCATCGATGATCTCCAGGCTCCGACCGCCCACCGGGTCGGCGACGGCGGCCGCCGGCCGGAGCTGCGATCGCGCAGCGGGCGTGCCGGTCTGGGCCGGTGTGGCAGCCGACCGGCCGAGGCCGGGCGCGGGGGCCAGCGCGGTCGCCGCCGCCGGCGCGCCCGCGGCCGAGGGTACGGCCCGGGGGAGGGCGGAGTCGGGCGGTGTGGCCCCGGCTGCTGTGCCGGCGGCCGCCGTTGGCGTCGTGTCGGGTGGCCTCGGGGCGGCCGGGATGGTGACGGGATCGGGCGTGCCGGCGCGCCAGAAGCCGACGAACTCGAAGCGGCGGGCCGCGCCGGTGTAGGTCGCGAGCGTCGCGAGGGTCTGCGCCGGCGCGACACCCAGCTCGGTGGCGACCGCGAGGACCGCCAGTGCGTTGAGGAGCGAGTGCCGGCCGGGGACCGCCAGCGTCAGGGTGCCGATCTCCTGGCCGGCGTGCAGGATGACGGCGCGGGCCGTGTCGTCCCCGACCGCGGTGGCGACGTCCACGGCGCGCCACCGACGATCGGGGCCGAAGCCGTAGTCGAGCACGGGCGCGGACGCGGACGGCGCCTGCCGGCGCAGCTCGGCGAGCACGGCGGCCACCCCCGGATCGTCCCCGCAGACCACCAGCCGGCCGTCGGGGCGCACTCGCCGGGCGAACGCGGTGAAGGCGGCCCGGACCGACGCCTCGTCCGGGAAGATGTCCGGGTGCTCCCATTCGACGTTGGTGATCACGGCGATGGCGGGTTCGAGGCCGGCGAACGCGCCGCCGTACTCGTCGGATTCCAGCACGAACACGTCGCCGGAGCCGGCGAGGGCGTTGCCGCCGAGCTGGGAGACCTCCGCGCCGATGACGGCGGTGGGATCGAGCCCGGCCGCGCGCAGCACCAGGGTCAACATCGCCGAGGTGGTCGACTTGCCGTGCGAGCCCGCCACGGCGACCAGCCGGTAACCCGCGGTCAGCTCCGGTAGCCACTCGGACCGGCGGCGGACCGGCAGGCCCAGCGACCGGGCGGTGACGATCTCCGGGTGATCGTCGGCGAGGGCGCTGGAGGCGACCACGACATCCACCCCGGCGAGTTCGGCGGCGATCGCCTCCGCTGTCGGCGCGGGTCCGACGCGGACGGGCACTCCGCGGGCACGCAGGGTCGCCACGCGGGGGGAGTCCTCGGCGTCGCTGCCGCTGACCCCCCCGCCGCCGGCGAGGTGGATCTGGGCCAGCGGCGACAGGCCGGCGCCGCCGATGCCGAGGAAATGGACGTGCTGGGTGCGCTGACGGGTCACGCAGGCAGTACACCATCACGCCCCCGCCCCACCACGCTCCCCCTTGATCGCGCCCCCCGAACCGTCCAGGCCCCCCGCGAATCGCCGAGGGGAGCGCTGGCGTGCCTGGAAGATCGCCGGAGGTGATCTGGCGGAAGTTGGCTGCCATAGTAGGTCAGGGGTTCCCGCGCATTGCCGAAGGCGGCGCTGTCGTTCCAGGAAGATCGCCGGAGGTGATCTGACGGAAGGAGGCTGCCACAGTAGGCCAGGGGGCCCCGCGCATTGCCGAAGGCGATGCGTGGGGAAGGCTGTGACGAAGCGGACGTGCCAGGAAGGGGTGTGACGCGCCGACAGCTTCCTTGACCACCGACGTAGCCGTGCCTACTGTCCGATTCACAGTCGGAAGTTGACATAACTGTAACCGTCTAGCTGACGGTGAAGGTTGAGACTGTGACTGTTTCCCCCGCTCGCCGCGTGAATCCGCCATCCCGCGGCGCCGCAGGGGCGGGGTAACCCCCCGTCCGACCACCGACGCCGCTGGAGGACCGACACCGCATGGCTGCCCCACAGAACTATCTCGCGGTCATCAAGGTCGTCGGGATCGGTGGTGGTGGCGTCAACGCCGTCAACCGGATGATCGAAGTCGGTCTCAAGGGCGTCGAGTTCATCGCCATCAACACCGATGCCCAGGCCTTGCTCATGAGCGACGCCGACGTGAAGCTCGACGTCGGCCGCGAGCTGACCCGGGGCCTCGGCGCCGGGGCCGATCCCGAGGTGGGCCGGCAGGCCGCCGAGGACCACCGCGAGGAGATCGAGGAGGTCCTCAAGGGGGCCGACATGGTCTTCGTCACCGCCGGTGAGGGCGGTGGCACCGGTACGGGTGGCGCCCCCGTCGTGGCGAACGTGGCCCGTTCGCTCGGCGCGCTCACCATCGGTGTCGTGACCCGGCCGTTCACCTTCGAGGGCAGGCGCCGCGCGACCCAGGCGGACACGGGCATCGACACCTTGCGCAACGAGGTCGACACGCTCATCGTCATCCCGAATGACCGCCTGCTGGCGATGACCGACCGCGACATCAGCGTCCTGGACGCCTTCCGCAGCGCCGACCAGGTCCTGCTCTCCGGTGTCCAGGGCATCACCGACCTGATCACCACCCCCGGCCTGATCAACCTCGACTTCGCCGACGTGAAGACGGTCATGTCGCACGCCGGCAGCGCGTTGATGGGCATCGGTCGGGCCCGCGGCGACGACCGGGCCACGGTGGCCGCCGAACAGGCCATCGCCTCCCCGCTGCTGGAGGCGAGCATGGACGGCGCCCAGGGCGTCCTGCTCAACATCTCCGGCGGCTCGGACCTCGGTCTGTTCGAGATCAACGCGGCCGCGGAGCTCGTCGCGGACGCGGCCCATCCCGAGGCGAACATCATCTTCGGTGCGGTGATCGACGACGCTCTCGGCGACGAGGTGCGGGTGACAGTCATCGCCGCCGGGTTCGACACGGTGCAGGACCGGCGGATCAGGCCGTCCCACGCGCAGCAGCCGCGGCGGTCCCCCGGCCAGGGTGGGACCGCCGGTGGCGGCACCGGGAGCGCGCCTCCGGCTCCGGCCGCCTCGCCAGCCACCACGATCCTGCCGCCGCTGCCGACGATCCCGAGTGCCTCGGCTCGCGTGGCCCAGGCCGCGCCGCCGCCCCCGCCGCCCCCTCCGCCGCCGCCCACCCCCGCGCCCGTCCAGCCGGCCCCGCCGACGCCGAGCTACCTGCAGACGCCGCCGTCGCCGATCGGCCAGTCCAACGTCGGGCATTACCACCCCGAGCCGCTGCCGGGGGCGCCGGCCGCCCACGAGCGCGTCTCTCCCGGCGAGTCGACCGTGATCCCGACGGTGGAGTCGCGCATCGCTCCGCCCGCGCGGGAATCCGTGGAGCCGGCGGCCGACCCCGGCTACGCCCAGCCGCACCGGGTCGATCCGCCGCGGGCGACGGGGCCGCGGCCGACCTACCCGCCGCCGCGCCGCCCCGTCCGGCCGGTGGTCGACGACGACGAGCTGGACGTGCCGGACTTCCTCAAATAACCCGCGCCGGGCAGACTTCCGGCCATGCCGGTTCTCGTCACCTCCCGCGCGGGCGGGGTCAGTGCGCCGCCGTTCGGCGGGCTCAATCTCGGTGATCATGTCGGCGACGCCGAGGATGCCGTCGCCGCCAACCGACGCCGGCTGGCCGAGCGGCTGCGGATGCCGGTGCAGTACATGCGCCAGGTGCACGGCACGCGGGTCGTCGTCGCGCGCGAGCCGGCTCCGCCACCAGAGGCGGACGCCCTCGTGACCGATGTGCCGGGCCTCGCGCTGGCGGTGATGGTCGCCGACTGCGCGCCGGTGCTGTTCGAGTCCCCGACGGCGGTGGGGGTCGCGCACGCCGGGCGGGTCGGCATGGCCGACGGTGTGATCGACGCGACGCTGGCGGCGTTCGACCGGCTCGGTGTCCCGGCGGATCGGCTCATGGTCACCGTCGGCCCGTGTGTCTGCGCGGGCTGCTACGAGGTGCCGGCGGAGCTGCGCCGGGAGGTCGAGCGGCGGGTGCCGGGCAGCGCGGCGGCGACGCGGCGGGGGACCGCCGCGATCGACCTGCGGGCCGGCATCCACCATCAGCTCGTCGCAGCGGGTGTGACCGACATCGCCGTCGCCGCCCGCTGCACCGCGGAGGACCCGGAGCTCTACTCCTACCGCCGGGACGGCCGTACCGGTCGGTTCGCCGGGGTGGCGTGGCTCGGGCCGGCCGCGTGATCGGGCGTCCGGATCCGTTCACCGGGGCCGATCCGGCCGCGGCGGCGGGCGTCGACCCGGTGCGCCGGGCGGAGCTGGCCCGCCGGCTGGCCGTGATCGAGGAGCGGATCGCCGCCGCGGCCCGCGCGGCCGGCCGCGATCCGGCCGGGTTAACCCTCATCGCGGTGAGTAAGACCTATCCGGCCGAGGATGTCGTGATGCTGCGCACACTCGGGGCGCGCCAGTTCGCCGAGAACCGCGAGCAGGAGGCTGGCCCGAAGGTGACTATGGTCACGCGTCAGCTCGAACAGTCGCGTGGCGATCCGACGGTCGGCGGCGGAGGCGGGCCCGGCGGGGCGGGCGTGGCGTCGGGCGGGACGCCGGGTGGATCGGATCTCACCTGGCACTTCGTCGGCCAACTCCAGCGCAACAAGGCCCGATCCGTCCTGCGTTGGGCGGACTGGGTTCAGTCGGTGGACCGATCGGGCCTGGTAGGCGTCCTGTCCCGGCTCGCAGTTGAGCGGGGCCGCCCGCTGTCGATCTGTCTGCAGGTATCGTTGGACTTGCGGAGTGATTTCGGGAGGCGGGTGGGGTCCGTGGTCGCCGATTCGGGCCGGGGCGGCGCCGATCCGGCGGAGCTCCCGGCGCTGGCTGATCTCGTCGACGGGGCGCCCGGGCTGACACTGCGTGGCGTCATGGCGGTTGCTCCTCGTGGCGAACCAGCACGTCCCGCATTTGAGCGGCTGCGGGCCGTTGCCGAACGGCTGGTCGTGGACCACCCTCAGGCCACCGTCATCAGCGCCGGCATGTCGGGCGATCTTGAGGCCGCGGTGGCCGAGGGCGCGACACACCTTCGGATCGGGACCGCTTTGTTCGGTGAACGGCCTGGTGTCCCTTAGAGTCGCGCCCATGGGGCTCGGGCGCAGGGCGATGGTCTACCTCGGTCTGGCCGAGGAGGACGAGGACTATCTCGACGACGACGACTACGACGACGGTCGTGCGGTCGGTCATGACGATCGGCGTGCCATGCACGAACCGNTCCCGATGGATCGCACGGTCCGTCGGATCGACGCACGGGAGGAGCCGGTCGCCATGCCGCGACGTCCACCGGTCGAACCACTGCGCCCTGCCGGACCTGTGCCGATGCGGCGGGTGATGCCCGTCGAGGAGGCACACCCCTACCGGATCACGACGCTTCAGCCACGTAGCTACAATGAGGCGCGGCAGATCGGCGAGGAGTTCAGGGACGGTACCCCCGTTATCATGAACCTCACCGACATGGACGATGTCGACGCCAAGCGGTTGGTCGACTTCGCCGCCGGGCTGATCTTCGGGCTGCGTGGCGACATCGAGAAGGTGACCAACAAGGTCTTCCTGCTCTCGCCGCACAACGTCGAGGTCACCGAGACGGACAAGCGACGCATCCGTGAGGGTGGGTTCTACAACCAGTCATGACGGGGAACGCGGACCACTGACGCGTCCCCAGGTCCCCAAGGTTCCCAGGAGAGAGCACCATCAGCACACTAGGCGACTTGATCTCATGGGTGCTGCTGGTCTACTTCCTGTTCCTGATAGCGCGGTGGATCNCCGACCTCGTTCTCGTCCTCGGTCGATCGTTCCGTCCGACCGGCCCACTGTTGTTGATCTTCGAATCCGTGTACACGGTGACTGACCCCCCGTTGCGGTTCATCCGGCGTGTCCTGCCCCCATTGAGGGTGGGTAGCGTATCGCTTGACCTCGGGTATCTGGTGCTCTTCTTGGTGATCTTGGTGCTGCGGAGCTATGCCCAGAGGCTGTGACGGGGTTGTGTGCACACCGCGAACGCGGGCGCGGCAGACTGCCCGCAGACCGCCCTCTCTTCGGGGAGCGGCGATGCCGCACGAGGAGGCGACGTGGCTCTGACACCACAGGACGTACAGAACAAGGTCTTCAGTCCGACGAGGTTCCGCACCGGCTACAACGAGGATGAGGTCGACACCTTCCTCGACGAGGTCGAGGCGGAGCTGACCCGGCTGCTCGACGAGAACAGCGATCTGCGCCGGCAGCTCGACGAGGCCCGCCGCTCCGGTGGCGGCGGCCCTGGGGTCCCCGCGCAGATCCTCGAGGAGAACCAGGGGCTGCGTCGCCAGGTCGAGGAGACCCGCCGCCAGCTCGCCCAGGTCCAGGCGCAGGCCGCGCAGGCTGCTCAGGCCGCCCGGGAACGCGCACAGCAGCAACAGCAGCAGGTGCCCCCGCCTGGCGCCCCGCAGGGTGGCGCACCGACCACGGTGATCCCCGCCGTCGGCTCGGGCGGCGGCGGCGTGCCGGCTCGCACCGGTTCCGGCCAGGCCTCGGAGGCCGAGATCGAGCAGCGGGTTGCCCGCACGCTCGTGCTGGCCCAGCGCACCGCCGACGAGGCGCTGCGCGAGGCGCGCGCCGAGTCCGAGCGGGCTCGCCGCGAGGCCCGCTCCGACGCCGACCGCATCATCGGCGAGGCCCGCGCCCACGTCGCCGAGCAGCTCGGCGGCCTGGAGGACGACAAGCGCCGCCTGGAGGGCCAGGTCGAGCAGTTGCGGGCATTCGAGCGCGAGTACCGCACCCGGCTGCGCGCCTACCTGGAGATGCAGTTGCGGGACCTGGACGGCATGCCGACCCAGCCGCCGGCAGTCGGCGCGGGCAACACCCCTCGTCCCGGCCTGAACCCCGGTGGTCCGACGCCGCCCCCGGCGGTGGGAATGGGCCCGAACGGCGGCCAGCAGAGCCCCGGCCACCAGCCGACGTTCCCGCCCGGTCCGCCCATGCCCGCCGGTGCCATCGCCCGGGACAACGGCCACGGCGGCCGCCCGGATCTGGACCCCAGCCGGCGCGACGCGCCCGGCATGCAGGAGTTCTGATCCGTCGCGTCGCGGCACCGCGCCCCGTCGAGATCGTCTCTGCCATGGCCGCGTCGTCCGTGATCACGCCGCGTGCGGCCTGGCCTGTCAGTCCGGTGTCGGCGAGCACCGCCGTGGCCGCCGCGGTGCCGCCAGACCCGCCGGCCCGCCCCGCCAGCGCCGAGAGCGACCCGGCCTTCGGCCGCGGTGACGCCCGGTGCCCTGGCCTGCCGCCGGTATCCCCGCCTCGTCGGGACGCGCCATGCTAACGCTCTGTGGTGCGCTGCTCGCACTCTGTGCGGTTCTGGCGATCGCCGGCATCGTCGCCGGCAGCGGCTTCGCCTACGCCTCCCTGATCCTGACACTCATCGCCGCGGCGCTGCTTCCGCTCGGCGCGCTGCGCCGAACGCCTTCCTGAGCGCCGCGGCGCCCGCCGGCGCCGGGGATCGACGCCGGCCACCCGCCCATGTTCGACCGGCCGCGTGCCTGACCGGCCGCGTGCCTAAACGGCCGCGGGAGTGTGGCGCGCCAGGCTGAACACCAGTCCCAGCTCCGCCGCCGATCGCAGACCCGCCTCACCACCCGTGACCTCGGTGAAGGAGACCGCGAGCACCTCCTCGGCCACGGTGGCGCGGTGGGCGCGCAGGGCGAGCGCGGTGTCCTCGCGGGTCGCCGACCAGCGCACATCCACCCGGTCGGTGATCTCCAGGCCGGCGGCCTTGCGCGCGTCCTGCAGCACCCGCACCACGTCGCGGGCGAGCCCGGCCCGGGCCAGCTCCGGGGTGATCTCCAGGTCGAGCGCGACCGACAGGCCGGACTCGGCGGTGACGGCCCAGCCCTGCCGCGGCGTCTCCGTGATGATCAGTTCGTCGCCCGACAGCTCGACGGGTTCGCCGTCGACGGTGACGGTCAGCCGGCCGTCCACCGGCGTCCCGGCGGCGGCGATGGCGGCCGCGACCGCCTTGGTGTTCTTGCCGAAACGCCGGCCCAGGGCGCGGAAGTTCGGCTTCACGGTGATGTCCACGACGTCCGAGGTCGCCGCCTCGACGACGGTGACGTTGAGCTCCTCGGCGATCTGGGCGCGCAGCTCGGCGGACAGCTCGCCGAAGGCGGCGGCGCCGACGACGGCTCGCGGCAGCGGCTGGCGGGTGCGCACCCCGCTGCCGGCCCGCGCGGCACGGCCGAGTTCGACGATGCGCCGCACGAGGTCCATCTGCGTGGACAGCCGCGGGGAGTGCAGGCCGGCCGGCAGCTCGGGCCAGGCGGCCAGGTGCACCGAGTCGGGCGCTTTCGCCGACGCGTCGGCGAACAGCCGGACCCACAGCCAGTCGGTCAGGAACGGCGTGAACGGGGCCATCACCCGGGTCAGCGCGTCCAGGCAGGTGTACAGGGTGTCCAGGGCATCCGGGTCGCCGGCCCAGAACCGTCGGCGGGAGCGGCGGACGTACCAGTTGGACAGGTCGTCGATGAACCGGGCGATCCGCCGCCCGGCGCGCAGTGAGTCGAAGCGGGCGAGCGCCTCGTCCACCTCGTCCACCGTGGCCGCGAGCTCGGACAGCGCCCAGCGGTCCAGCACGTGCCGCTCGGCCGGCGCCGCCGCGGCCGGGCCCTCACCGGGACGCCAGTCGGCCGCGCCCGCGTACAGCGCGAAGAAGGAGGCGGTGTTCCAGTAGGTCAGCAGGACCTTGCGGACGATGTCCTCGATCGCCTCGTGGCCGACCCGGCGGTCCGCCCACGGGGAGCCGCCGGCGAGCATCAGCCAGCGGACCGCGTCCGCGCCGTGCCGCTCGAACAGCTCGAACGGGTCGAGGACGTTGCCCACGTGCTTGCTCATCTTGCGGCCCTCGGCGTCGAGCAGCAGCCCGAGGCACAGCACCGTCTCGTAGGAGGAGCGGTCGAACACCAGGGTCCCGATCGCCATCAGGGTGTAGAACCAGCCCCGGGTCTGGTCGATCGCCTCGCAGATGTACTGCGCCGGGTACTGGCGGGCGAACTGCTCGGCGCCCTGGTGCGGCGCGCCCCACTGGGCGAACGGCATCGCGCCGCTGTCGTACCAGACGTCGATCACCTCGGGCACCCGGTGCGCGGTCGCGCCGCAGGTCGGGCAGGCGATGGTGACCTCGTCGACGAACGGCCGGTGCGGGTCGAGAGCGGCGAGATCGCGCCCGGCGAGCTCGGACAGCTCCGCGATCGAACCGACGCACACCAGGTGGTCAGGGTCGTCGTCGCAGCGCCAGACCGGCAGCGGCGTGCCCCAGTAGCGGTTGCGGGACAGCGCCCAGTCGACGTTGCCGCGTAGCCACTCGCCGTAGCGGCCGTTCTTGATCCGCTCCGGGTGCCAGTCCGTCGCCGCGTTCTGGGCCAGGAGCTGGTCGCGGATCGCCGTGGTGCGGATGTACCAGGACGGCAGCGGGTAGTAGATCAGCGGGGTGTGGCAGCGCCAGCAGTGCGGGTAGCTGTGGGTGTACGTCTGGGCCCGCCACAGCCGGCCCCGCTCGCGCAGGTCGGCGGTCAGCGCCGCGTCGGCGTCCTTGAAGAACACGCCGCCGACCAGCGGGGTGTCGGCGAGGAACCGGCCGTCGGTGCCGATCGGGTTGACCACGGGCAGGCCGGCGGCCCGGCAGACCGCGAGGTCCTCCGCGCCGAACGCCGGCGACTGGTGCACCAGGCCGGTGCCGTCGGTGGTGGTGACGTACTCGGCGAGCACGACCGAGTGCGGCGTGCCGGTGCCGGCGGCGAACCGCTCGGCGGCCAGCAGCTCGAACGGGCGGGCGTAGCGGGCGCCGGCGAGCGCCGTGCCGCGGAAGCGCTCGACGACCTCGGCGTCCTCGCCGACGGCGGCGGCGACCAGCGGCTCGGCGACGACGAACAGCTCCCCGCCGGCGGCGCGGACCAGGGCGTAGTCGACGTCCGGGTGGGCGGCGACGGCGGTGTTCGACACCAGTGTCCACGGCGTCGTCGTCCAGACCAGCAGCTCCGCGCCGCGCTCGGCGAGCCCGAGGTCGTCGGCGACCAGGGGGAAACGGACGTAGACCGAGGGGTCGTCCACGTCGGCGTAGCCCTGGGAGACCTCGTGGTCGCTCAGCGGCGTCTCGTCGCGCGGGCAGTACGGGGTGACGCGGAAGTCCTCGACAAGCAGACCCTTGTCGAAGATCTGCTTCAGCGACCACCAGACGCTCTCGATGTAGCTGGTGTCCATCGTGCGGTAGGCGCTGTCGAGGTCGACCCAGTAGCCCATCCGCTCCGTCATCGCGGAGAAGTCGGCGACGTGGCGCAGCACCGACTCGCGGCAGCGGGCGTTGAACTCGGCGATGCCGTAGGCCTCGATGTCGTTCTTGCTGGTGAAGCCGAGCTCCTTCTCCACCGCGAGCTCGACGGGCAGCCCGTGGCAGTCCCAGCCGGCGCGGCGGGGGACGTGGAAGCCCTTCATCGTCCGGTAGCGGGGGAACAGGTCCTTGAAGACCCGCGCCTCGACGTGGTGGGCGCCCGGTTTGCCGTTCGCGGTCGGCGGCCCCTCGTAGAAGACCCACAGCGGGCGGTCCGCCGTGGACTCCAGCGAGCGGTGGAAGACCTTCGCGTCGCGCCAGCGGGCGAGCGTCTCGCGTTCGAAGGCGGGTAGGTCCACCTGCGCGGGCAGCGGGGCGAAGGTGGGGGTACGCGGGGCGGTGGTCATCGTGGCGGACCCGGTCTTCCTCGGTCGTGGCTGGCGTCGGACCAACGGAGGGACGACGCCTCACCGGCCGCGCGTGGCGACGGCCGGCGGGCCTGCCCGCCGCCGCGTCCCGCCCGGGACCGGGGGTACCGCGGTACCACCCTCCTTGCGCGCCCCGCTCGACCGCTCCGCCGGAGGCGGAGCGGGCCGTGGGACGGCCTCTCGTCAAAGCTCGCGGCGGCCGGGTCTACTGGGGGCTCCGCCGGCTCGCGCCCGCGGGGTCCCGTTCTGCCGGCGGCTCGGGGGTGATCTTCGCAACGCGCTGGCCACCGGGCTTCCACCAACCCCGGCTCGCTCGGGCTGCGCCCGCCGCTACTCGTCCCCGTCGATGCCGTGCCGCTACCAGATGGAGTCTAGTCGACCGCTCGGGCGCTCGGCCGGTGCCCAGTGGGGATCCATCGGGGCGCCCCGTGTGGGCTGGCCCGTAGAGTGGATCGGGTGGGGGCGGAGACGACCATCGGGAGCAGTGTGTCCGAAGATCCCGCCGACCGTGGGTCGGCCGCCGCGGGCGGCGCCGGGGGCCCAGCCCGGCGTCCGGTGGCCACGCTGACGGCGGCGGCCGCGGTGATCCTGCTGCTCGACATCGTGACCAAGCACATCGCGGTGGCCACGCTGTCCGACCGTGGTCCGGTCAACATCATTCCCGGCGTCCTCGACCTGCGGCTCANCCGCAACTCCGGGGCCGCGTTCAGCCTCGCGGGCGGGGCGACGGTCGTGCTCAGCCTCGTCGCCCTGGCCGTGATCTCGGTGGTGGTCTTCACCGCCCGCCGGCTGCGGTCGGTGGGCTGGGCGATCGTGCTCGGCGCACTGCTCGGCGGCGCGCTGGGCAACCTGACCGACCGGATCTTCCGTGCCCCCGGCCCGCTGCGCGGCCACGTTGTCGACTTCGTCTACCTGCACCACTGGCCGATCTTCAACGCCGCCGACTCGGCGATCGTCTGCGGCGGCATCCTCGCCGTCGTGCTGTCGCTGCGGGGCATCGGGCTGGACGGCACCCACTACGGCGATCCCGACCCGGTCGTCGGGGACGGCGGCGCGCTGCGGGCCGACCCGCCCGCCGATGCCGCCGGCCGAGGCGGCACCGGGCCGGGCGGCCAGTGACCCGCGCCGGGGGAGACGTGAGCGCCGGGGAAGACCTGGGTGCCGGAGGAGACCTGCGTTCGCTGCCGGTCCCGGACGGGCTCGACGGCATCCGCCTGGACGCCGCGATCGCGCGGATGTTCGGGCTGTCGCGGACCGCGGCCGCCACCCTCGTCGACGACGGCCAGGCCAGCCTCGACGGTCGGGTCCGCGGCCGATCCGACCGGGTCCGCGGCGGCGCCTGGCTGGAGGTGCGGCTGCCCGCGCCACCGCGCCCGGTCACCGTGGAGCCCACCCCGGTGGCAGGTCTCGGCATCCTGCACGATGACGACGACATCGTGGTGGTCGACAAGCCGCCCGGCGTGGCCGCCCATCCGGCCCCCGGTTTCACCGGGCCGACCGTGATCGGGGCGTTGGCCGCGGCCGGCTACCGCATCTCCACCTCGGGCGCCGCGGAGCGGCAGGGGGTCGTGCACCGCCTCGACGTCGGCACCTCCGGGGCCATGGTCGTCGCCAAGAGCGAGCGTGCCTACACGCTGTTGAAGCGGGCCTTCCGGGAGCGCCAGGTGGACAAGCGCTACCGCGCCGTCGTGCAGGGCCATCCCGACCCGCTCAGCGGCACCGTCGACGCACCGACCGACCGCCATCCGCGCCGGCCGGGCCTGTTCGCCGTCGTCGCGGACGGCAAACCCAGCGTGACCCACTACGACCTGGTGGAGGCGTTCCGCTCGGCCTCGCTGCTGTCGATACGCCTGGAGACCGGCCGGACCCACCAGATCCGGGTGCACATGTCGGCCCTGCGCCATCCCTGCGTCGGCGACCTCGCCTACGGCGCCGATCCCNCCCTCGCCGAGCGTCTCGGCCTGACCCGGCAATGGCTGCACGCGGCCCGCCTGTCGTTCGACCATCCCGGTCACGGCGGCCCCGTCGAGTTCACCAGCCCGGACCCGGCCGACCTGGCGGAGGCGGTGGAACGGCTGCGGGAGCAGGCATGACCGAACCGGTGGCGATCGGCAAGCCGTCCCTGCCGACCCCCGACGTACTGCCGACCCCCGAGGTTCCGCCGCTCGTGCCCGCCGAGGCCGAGCCTGTCGCCATGCCGGCCTCAGGAGGGCCGGCCTCAGGCGGGCTGACCACGGCGGTCCTCCACGCGACCGTCGAGGCACGGCCGGTGACGGCCCGGCCCGCGGTGAACCCGCTCGACCGGCTCGACGACGCCGCGCTGCCGCCCGTGTTCCGCATCCTCGACACCGCCCGGTCCCGCCTCGCCGGCACCGCCGATCGCGAGGCCTGCCGGGCCCGCCGGCTGGCCGAACGGGCCCGGCGCGGGCGGGTGGGCCGGGACGGGCCGGCCGACGCCGGGGCCGAGGGCTCGCCGGCCCTGCTCGACGTGGTCGGCGTCGCGCCCGGTGGCGTGGTGGACCGGGGGGCGCGGGTGCTCGTTCTCGGGCTCGTCGTGCTGATCGTGGTGAGCGCGGCGGCGGCGATGCTGCAGAGCGTCGACCGGGATCGGCCGTCCAACGCGACGGCGCCCGCCGACGCGCCGACCGGCTCCCCGCCGGCGGCGCAGCCCCTGACGCCGACGGTCACGATCGGCCCAGGTGCGCACGACTCGGTCGCCGAGTACCTCGGGGCGAGCCGGCAGAACCTCGCGTCCCTGACCGCCGCAGCCCCCGCCGCGGACCTCTACGCCGTCGCGAGCCTCGCCGCCCCGGTCACCCCCGACGAGATGCTCGGGGTTCTCGGCGCGTACCGGGCCGTGCAGGTGTTCTTCACTGCCGGGACCGGCGGGGAGGTCGAGCAGGCCACCGTGCGCGACCCGGTCGCCGACGTCCACGCCGCCTTCGCCTCGGCGGCGACGCAGGCGCAGACGCGGGCCGCGGCCGAGGCGGGAGCCGGCGAGGCCGGCGCGGAGGAGCGGGACCGCCAGGCCGAGGCGCAGCTACGGGCCGGGTGCGCGTGCCTGTTCGCCGCCGTGGTCCGGGCGCCGGCCGGGCGATTGTCGCAGCTCGCGGCCGATCCCCGGGTCCGGGTCGTCGATCCCGCGCCACCCGGCGCCGGGCCGCCCAGCGTGAGATTCCTCCCATTGTCGCCGGATCGCCGCTGACCTGGGGCGCGCCGTCCCTCATCATCTGGCCGGGTCACTGCCATCCGGTGGACGAGGCGCGGGCCTGCCGGCCGCCGCCGGCGTCGACCCCCGTACCGGTCGCGGCGGCCACAAGGGAGGATGAGGCACAACGCCCTCGTCAGCGCGGGTTGCCGGGCTCGGACGACGCCGGTCGCGGTGTCGCGGGCAAGCACCCCGGACGACACGGCGACGATGGCAACCACGGCGACGATGGCAACGACAGTGACGATGACGACTGCAGTGACGATGACGACGACAGCGACGACTACAGGACGATAAGGAGCCCAGGGGTGAAGTTGGCGAAAGGCACCCGGGAGGTTTTCGACGCGGAGAGCCTGGTGGAGGAGTACCTGGGTCCCCGCAAGCGCGGGCTGCGTTACGCCTACCCCTACTACGACGGACTGGTCACCAACGACGACCCGGATCTGCTGTGCACGGGCGACCTGCTGGCGCCCAGCCTGCTCGGCGTGCACGTCGACGTCGACCGGATGCACACCCTGACCGCGCTCACGCCGCTGTTGCAACGGGCGCTGGACAAGCTGCCGCCCGGCATCGAGCTGATNGAGGCCGACGAGGTGACCCTCGACCTGGTCGCCGCTCTCTACGACCCGCTCGACGACCCCGACGTCTCCGATCGGGACGTCAAGGGCTCGCTGATCGCCAAGGTGCTGCACCGCAAGCGGCCCGCGCTCGTCCCCCTGTTCGACTCCAAGGTTCGGATCTTCTACCAGCACGAGGACTGCGTCCCGCCGTCCCCGCGCGACGGTCGAAGCTGGCGGCAGTACATGGGGTTGCTCGTCCGGGCCATGCAGTACGACCTTCGGGAGAACGCCGAGGAGTTCCGCCGGCTCGCCGCACTGGTGCCGTCGAGCGGCCCGCCGGTCACCCCGCTGCGCATGCTTGACGTCGTGGTGTGGATGAGCAGCGCAGTGTGACTCGTCCCGACGACGGCCCGGGGCCATCGCCCGCAGCCGGCTGCGAGAATGGGTGACGTGCTGAGCTACGCCGTCCGCGGGCTCACCCGACGACACGGGGTGGGCGGGCACTCCGTCCTCGCCAACGACCGGATCGATCTCGACGTCCGGCAGGGCGAGGTGTTCGGGGTGCTCGGCCCGAACGGCGCCGGGAAGACCACGCTGGTCCGCCAACTGATGGGGCTGCTGCGCCCCGACGCCGGCACGATCACGATGTTCGGCCGCGATGTCCGCGCAGCCCCGGACCTGCCCGCCCGGCTGGCCGGCTATCTCGGTCAGGACGATCTTGCGCTGGCGGAGCTGCCCGTCGCCACCGCGGTGGCCACCACCGCGCGGATGCGCGGCGTTCCCCGCGCGGCCGTGCGGGAGGTCCGCGACGCCATCCTCGACGAGCTCGGCCTCACCGCGGTGGCGGACCGGCCGCTGGCCCGGCTGTCCGGCGGGCAGCGGCGGCTGGCCTGCGTGGCCACGGCGCTGGTCGGCGATCGGCCGGTCCTCGTCCTCGACGAGCCGACCACCGGGCTCGACCCGGTCGCCCGGCGCGCGGTGTGGGGGGCGTTACAGCGCCGCCGTGACGCGGCCGGCACCACCGTCGTGCTGATCACGCACAACGTGCTGGAGGCGGAGTCGGTGCTCGACCGGGTCGCCGTTCTGGAGTCCGGGCGGGTGATCGCCTGCGACACGCCCGGCCAGCTCAAGGCGTCGGTGTCCGGCGACGTCCGGCTCGACCTCGCCTGGCGCCACGAACCCCCCGCCGACGACCCCACCGTCGCCATGCTGGCCGGCCTCGCGACGACCAACGGCCGGCGCTGGACGGTCCGCCTGGACCCGGCGACCGCCCGCGAGGCCCTCGGCCGGCTGACCACCGGCGCGGCCCTCGCCGCGCTGGACGATTTCAGCCTCGCCACCCCATCCCTGGAGGACGTCTACCTCACCCTCGGCGGGGCGTCCCGAGACCTGGAGCGGACATGACTGTGCACGTGCGTCGTCCGGGCCAGCAGGCGTGGCCCCGATGACCATCGTCCCNGACGCGCGCGACGCGCCGGCGATTCTCGCGGCACTGCAGCCGGCGCCGTCCCTGGAACCGTCGTCGGAGCCGTCCCTGGAGCCGTCTCTGGAGTCGACGTCGGGGCTGTCCCTGGAGTCGTCTCTGGAGTCGACGTCGGGGCCGTCCACGGTGCCGCTGCCGTTGCCGATCCCGATGCCGGCGCGGCTCGGGCCGCCGAAGATGCCGCTGGCCACCCGGTTCGGCACGGCGTTCGGCGCGGTCTACCGCGGGCAGCTCGCCCGGTCGAAGGTCGGCCGCATCCCGTTGCTGTTCGTGGCGTCGTTCCAGTCGATCGGGATCCTGGTCCTGCTGCGCGGCATCCTCGACGTCGACAACACCACCGCCGCCGGCCAGGTCGTCGCGGGTTCCACCGTGCTGGTGGTCGCGTTCGTCGCGCTGAACCTGCTCGCCCAGCGCTTCGGTGCCCTGCGGGCGGCCGGCGCGCTCGACTACTACCTGACCCTGCCGATCCCGCCGGCGGCGGTCGTGCTGGGCACGGCCGCCTCCTACGCGACGTTCGCCGCGCCCGGCACGGTCATCACGGCCGTACTCGGCGCCCTGCTCTACAACCTGCCGATCACGGGACTGTGGCTGCTCCTGCCCGTCGTCGTGCTCTCCGGGGTGTGCCTGGCGGGCCTGGGGGCCGTGGTCGGTCTGCTCGCCCCGCGCCCGGAGCTGGCGACCATCGCCGGTCAGCTCGGGATGAGCATCGTGCTGTTTCTCGGGGTCATCCCGGCCGACCGGCTGCCCGAGATCGGCCGGGTCGCGCGGGACGTGCTGCCCAGCAGCTACGCCGTGGACGCCCTCGCGGCCGCCTTCCAACCGGGCGTGGACTGGTCGAAGGTGGTCCTCGACCTCGCCGTCTGCGCCGCCGTGGGGATCGCGGCGCTGGCCGTCGCGGCGGTGACGCTGCGCCGCGTCGGAACCTCCTGACCAGAGCGTAACCGTCCAGGATCGCGTCGCCCGGGACCACTGTCACACCAGTGTGGCCGGGACGACCGCCCAGCACGATAGTGTCAACCGTCCGCGGTGGCCGACGACGCCGCCGTAGGTGATGTGGACGAGGAGACGGACACCTCTTGGCGGGACGGGCGACGTGACGGAGAGTTCAGCGGAGTTCCGGGGGGTCCCGACGGACAGCCCGGGAGCCGAGCCGTCTGAGACCTCCCCGCTGCCGGCCCGCTCGCGGCGGCCACTGCCGTTCGGTGTCCGCCCGGACCTGATCGCCGGCCTGATCTGCGCGGCGGCGATGGCGGTCGCCGGGTTCCCTCTCGGCCTGCTGTGGGCCGCCGTCGCGCCGCATCTCGACGTCCCCGGCGCGCTGCACGGCAACGAGTCGGCGTTCGCGGTCCAGAGCGACATCGACGCCCGCTTCGCGCTGATCTGCGGGGTCGCCGGGCTCGTCGGCGGCCTGGTGGCGTTCTGGCGGGCCCGGGACGCCGGCTTCCTGGTGCCGCTGGGGCTTGCCGTGGGGGGCCTCGGCGGCGCGCTGATCGTCGGCTGGATCGGTCATCTTCGCCGCTCTCCGGACCTGCTGCACAGCCTGCCGAGCAACGCCTCGCCGATCCTGGTGGACCTGGTCGACCTGCGGGTCCGCGCGCACGGGCTCTACCTGGTCATGCCGGTGGTCGCCCTGGGCGTCTTCGCGATCGGCCTGTGGGCGACCTCCCGCCCCCGTCGGAGCCCACGCGGCGCGCGTCCGCCCGCGCCCTTCTCCGGTCCTGGCACCGAGTCCGGGGCCGCCAGCACCAAGGGCGCGGAGGGCCCGCAGCGTCCGGCGGACGCCGCGGGCGAGCCGGCCCCTAGCGGACCCGACGCCCCCCGGGTATCCGGCTGACCCTGGCCGGGCCTGTCTCAGTTGGGGCTCGGATCCACCCGGCGCAGCTCGCTGGAGCCGATCGTGGTGATCTTCTGGAGCAGGCCGACCTCCCGGTGTAGCAGCGCCCGCTCGACGCGCAGTCGGGTGGCTGCGTCGGCCGCCGCGAGCAGGCCCTGGCGCTCGGTGAGATCGGTGACGGCCGCCGCGGCGATCACGTAGGACAGTGCGACGGGATCGTCGGGCAGGTCCGGCAGGGAGATCTGCACCGTGCCGGTGGCGGCCAGCCGCTCGGCGTAGGCGCGCATCAGCCGCTGCACCGGCGCGACGGACTCGCGGGCGGACTCGGCGTCACCGACCTCGTCGGGCAGGAACTCCACGTCCCCCACCAGATACGGCGCGCTGCGCTGATCCACCGCGCCGATGCGGAACCGCTGCCCGCCGACGGTGATCAGGGAGAACCGGCCGTCCGGATGCTCCTGCACCCGGCGCAGCACGGCCGTGCAGCCGACCTCGTGGATCGCCGGCAGCGCCGGCCCCGTCTCGCGGCCCCGCCGGATGGCCACGACCCCGAAACTGCGCGCCTCGTCGGCGGGCTGGGCGAGCAGCTCCCGGACCAGCGCCCGGTAGCGTTCCTCGAAGATCTCCAGGGGCAGCACGAGCCCGGGAAGCAGGACGGTCCCGAGCGGGAACAGCGGGAGTCGCGCGCTCATCGCCGGTGCCCTCCCCTTCTGGCCCACCCGGATCCTGCCCACGCCCGAGCCGGCCGCCGCCGGTCGGCCGCGGCCGGTCGGCCTTCGCCGCCGGGGTGACGCACCGCGGCGGATCCGCGTGCCGAAGCCGGCCGTTCGATCCAACCTTGTCCCGCGCCGGCCGCGGTGTCCATCGGCCGACCCCTGTGATTCTCGCCGAACGAGGGCGTGTCGGCGCCGCGGGTGGTCCGCCCGGGGTGGCGCCACCGGGCCCGGGGTCCTCCTTCGGTCGCCATTCGGGCGAGAATGGACCGGTGTGGGGAACCGAACCTGAGCTCCTGGTCGTCCTCGAAGGAGCGGGCCGCGCCGATGGTCCGCTGGCCACGCTCGCCGAGTTCGGACCGGTGACCTCGCAGCTGCCGCCGCGACTGGCACTGCTGGCGGTGCCGGCGTCGCGAGCGGCGGAGCTGGGGGCCTGCGCCGGCGTGCGCGGCGTCTTCGTCGACGGGGTGCCCCCGGCGCTGCGGGAGACCCTCAGCCCCGCGGAGGCCCTGTTCGTCGACGGTTGGCTGGCGCGCCGCAGCGCCAAGGACCGACCCGCCGAGGGACTTCCCTGGGACGCCCCCGGCGCCTCACCCCCCGACCCGCCGCCCGGTTCCGTGGTCGGCTAGAACACGCGGCGCGGGGTCGACCAGGTCGCCCCGGCTCCGGATGTGCGCCACACCATGTGCAGCTCGTCGCCGACGCGGGCGAGGACCTCCAGGTGGCCGTCGAAGTTGCTCTGGATCATCGAGACGGCGTCGACGTTGCCCAGGGTGGCGGCGAACGGGCGCGGCCCGCTCCAGAACGGCGTGGGCGCGCCGTTGTTGCGGTAGTAGTGGATGAGCCCGCCGCCGGCGGCGGGGACGACCACCTCGAAGTTGCGCGCCCCGTCGGCGAAGGAGCTCTGGATCAGCGACGGGTTGCCCGCGACCCCCTCGCCGAAGACGGGGCCGGTCCGCCACACCGCCGAGTTGTCCCGGGTCAGGTGCACCAGCCGGCTGCCGACCCGGGCGACGGCCTCGAGCATGCCCGCGCCGCCGCCGAGGGTGCCGTGGATGAGGCTGACCGCGTCGACCCGGCCCAGGTTCGCGCCGAACAGCCGCGGCGCGCTCCAGGGGTAGCCGTAGACGTCGTGGTTGCGCCACAGGTGCAGGATCCCGACGTCCGCGGCCGGGATGAGCAGCTCGAAGTTGCCCTTCGTCCCCAGTCGGCTCTGGACGAGCGACGGTACCCCGCCGACGCCCTGGGTGAGCTGCTTGGGGTCGTGCCAGGCGAACGCCCCGGTGCTGTCGCGCCACAGGAAGTACAGCGCCGAGCCGACCCGGACGGCGACCTCCAGCGGCCCGGGGTTGGCCAGGGTGCTCTGGACCATGGTGAGTGCGTCGACGCGGCCGAGGGACTGCGCGGTCTGCCACGGATCGCGCCAGGGGAAGCCGGCGGCGTCGTTGTCCCGCCACACGTGGGTGATCCCCGCGAACGCCGACGGCACGACGACGTCGAAGTTGCCGGCGCGGCCGAGCCCCTTCGACTGGACCATCGCCGGGTTGCCGCCGACGCCGTGGCCCCACCCGATCTGGCCGGGGGTGTAGCGGCACAGCGCGAAGCTGTTGGAACGCATCAGGCAGTCCGCCGGCGCCGGCGCGCAGGCGTCGCAGTTGCCGTTCGGGACGCCGAACGCCCCCCACGCACCGCCGCAGTCGCAGCCCGCGCCGCCGTACTCGTCCGGGGCGCCGAAGATGTGCCCGGTCTCGTGGGTGAAGACGCGGTCGATGTTGTCGGGGCCCCAGCCGTCGTTGGCGTACGACATGACGATCCGGGGGCCGCCGACCGACGAGTAGGCGAAGTAGCCCAGCGGGTACTTGGTGAAGAAGGCGCAGTAGGCCCACCGGGTGCCGAGCCGGGCGCGCAGCGCGTCGACGTAGTCGTAGACGCCGTCGAAGGTGGCCGCGTGGCCAAGCCGGCTCATCGCCGGATCCCGCCACAGGGCCTCCAGATCGGCCGCCTTCGGGTCCGCCGGCACGGACAGGCGTACGAGCTGGATGTCGTAGGAGAACGTGAGACCGGCCGCCGGGTTCGTGGTGGCGTACCAGGACAGCCCGTTCTGCACCTCGGCCACGACCTTGGTCCGCTCGGCCGCCGCGAACTGCAGGTCCGCGGTGGGCCCCTCGACGAGGATCAGGCCGATGGCGACGGAGCCCTCCAGCTTCGAGCTGGTCGGAGAGCCGGCGGCGCCGGCCGCGGGGCCCGTGGCGGGGCCGCCGTCGGCGGCGGCGCCTGTGGCGGTCAGCGTCATCAGCGGGCTCTGCAGGAGCGACTGACCGTTGGCGAAGGCGCGTGGTGTCGGGCGGTCCGGGTCCGGCCCGAAGGACCCCCGCGGGGGCGGAACGTCGGTGCAGGGCCGGTCCATGTCCCACGGATGGCCGTCGCGCGGGCGATTCTGCTTCAGCCGGCGGTAGGCGGCGCTGGCGCGCAGCCGGAAGGCATCCAGACCCAGCGTCTCGGCCCGGTTCAGGCCGGGGGAGACGCCCGTGGTCGACACGACGCTGCCGTCGGCCGGGGGCAGCAGGCCCGCGCCGGCGCGGGCCGCGAGCAGCCCCGGCCCGCCGGGCGCGTCGTCCCGCGGCCGGCCGAGCACCTGGACCCGGCCGTAGCGGTGCAGGGTCCGTTCGCCACCGGCGCCGGCGGCGGCGGGCGGGGCGGGCGTGCCGTCGTCGGTCGCCGCGTTGCCGCCCGTGGCCGGATCGGTCGCGTCAGCCCTCGCGGGAGCGGCCCACAGCGAACGGCTGGCCGCCGCGTCGGCCGGGGTGATCAGGGCGCGTTCGTCGACCGGTACGTCCCCCGCCATGCGTGATCGTTTTCCCTTCGGTGAGGAATGGCTGTGCGGAGTTGTATCGTGTTGCGGCTTTGTTGTGTCGGCTTTTACGGAAGCAAGTGCCGGGAGTGCCGGTCCGTCATATACGACCCGTTTTATCCGCATAGCGGCCGCACGGAGTTCCGGTTCGGGTGCTTGCCACCGTGCGCGGACGGCCGGAGCCGGCCGTGGCTGCGGCGTCGCCGGTGTCCGGCAGAGCGGCCGACCACCGGCGGGTCCACCGCTCGGGTGCGGTCAGACGCTTCGGCGGGTCCGCCGGGTCCACCGCCCGGCTGGGGTCACCGCCCGGCTGGGGTCACCGCCCGGGTGGGGTCACCGCTCGGGCGGGAAGGAGTTCTGCCCGGGATTGATGTCCGGCCAGCCGGAACCGACGGCCGATCGGTCCGGCGCGCCCATCGCCGGACCGCCCAGCCCGGCGCCGCCGGTCCCGGGACCGCCCAACCCGGCACCACCCGCCGGGGAGGCGGCCATCGCATCGGCGACCTTGCGCATGATGGCCTCAACGAGGCGGACGGCCTGGGGGGTCGAGAGGTTCAGCACGATCTCCGAATCCCCCGCGACCTGGAATCGCACCGAAACGTCCGCCATGCCGAGTTCCCCTTCCTCGTGGCTCGCCACCCCTGCGCAGGCGCGTTGCCAGAGGTGACGTTACGGGGCGAACGGTGCGTCGCGTGNGGGACCTCGGTACCTCGGCGGCCGCCGTGACCGGCTGGTGGACGCCCGCGACCGTGCGGGTAGGGTCACCGTGGTGAGCACTAGGGTGGCGACGGTCAGTGACTGCGTGGCCGTGCTGGAGCAGGCGTTCCCGCCGGCCTGGGCGCAGTCATGGGACGCGGTGGGCCTGGCGGTCGGTGACCCCGAGGCTCCCGTCTCCGCGGTGCTGTTCGCCGTCGATCCCACCGTCGAGGTGGCCGTCGAGGCGGCGGGCGGAGTCCAGTTGCTCGTCACCCACCATCCCCTGTTCCTGCGCGGGACCCACGGGGTGGCCGAGACCGGACCCGGCGGGCGGGTCGTCGCCACCCTCATCCGCGCCGGGGTCGCGCTGTACACGGCGCACACCAACGCCGACGTCGCCGACCCGGGGGTCAGCGACGCGCTGGCCGCGGCCCTCGGGCTGCGCCGGGTCGGCCCGCTGGACCCGGTGCACTCGGCTGACGTGCACTCGGCTGACGTGCACCCGGCTGACGCGCAGCCGGCCGGGGATGGCGCGGGGGCGGGGCCGACGGTGTGTCGGGGGCTGGGGCGCATCGGCGAGCTGCCCGAGCCCGAGCCGCTGGACCGCTTCTGCGCCCGCGTCGCCCGGGCGCTGCCCGCGACGGCCGGTGGGGTTCGGGCGACCGGGGCCGCGGATCGGCTCGTGCGCCGGGTCGCGGTCTGCGGCGGCTCCGGCGGGGAACTGGCCGGCGCGGCGCGGGCCGCGGGCGCGGACGTCCTGGTCACCGCGGACGGGCGGCATCACCACGTGCTCGACACGGTGGGGGAGCATCCGATCGCCGTCGTCGACGTCGCCCACTGGGCGAGCGAATGGCCGTGGCTCACGCAGGCCGCCGCGCGTCTGGAGGCCGGTCTGCGGACCCGGGGACGTACGGTGAGCACATCGGTGTCCGCTATCGTGACCGATCCCTGGCGGTTGCACGTTCCGTCCCGGTAGTCGGCGTCGCAGGCGGATGCCCGGCTCGCCGGGCCGGGTTCGTCACGGTCCCGCCGACCGCTCCGGCTCGCGGGCCGGGCGGCGCGGTACCGGCAAGGGCGTCGTCGATCGCGGCCGACGCCGATGAAGGACATACCGGTGAGGAGTCCATGAAGGCCGACCCAGCAATCCAGCTCCGCCTGCTCGACCTGCAGGCCCTCGACGCCGGCCTCGACCGGCTGGCCGCCCGCCGCCGCGGGCTGCCCGAACTCGCCGTCATCACCGAACGCACCGCGGCCCTGGGCACCCTCGACGACGAGGTCGTCGGGGTGCGCACCGAGCTGGGGGACGTCACCCGCGCCCAGCGCAAGCTGGAGACGGAGATCGAGCTCGTCCGGACCCGCTCCGCCCGCGATTCCCAGCGGCTGGAGTCCGGGGCGGTGACGAACTCCCGGGAGCTGGAGAACCTTCAGGCGGAGCTCGCCTCCCTGGCCCGCCGCCAGGGCGTTCTCGAGGATGACGCGCTGGAGAAGATGGAGGCCGTCGAGGGCCTGGAGGGACAGCTCGCGGCCCTCAGCCAGCGCCGCGCCGACCTGCAGGCGGAAATCGACGCCGCGACCATCGCCCGCGACAAGGCGTACGCCGAGATCGACACCGAGACCGCCCGGCTGCGGCAGGACCGGGAGGCCCTCGCGCCCCGGCTGCCCGAGGCGCTGGTGACGTTGTACGAGCGGATCCGGGCGTCCTCCGGCGGGGTCGGCGCGGCGCCGTTGCTGCGTCGGCGCTGCCAGGGCTGCCATCTTGAACTCTCCGGCGGCGACCTGCGGGCGGTCGCCGCGGCCCCCGTCGACGAGGTCGTGCGGTGCGAGGAATGTCGGCGCATCCTGGTCCGTACCCCCGAGTCGGGGCTGTAGCGGCAGGTCGGTTCGGGCAGGGCGAGGGGAGTGGCAGATGAGCACGGTGCGCAGGCTGGTCGTCGAGGCCGACGGCGGATCCCGGGGCAATCCGGGCCCGGCCGGCTACGGCGCCGTGGTCCGTGACGCCGCGGACGGGACGGTGCTCGCCGAGCGGGCCGCGTCGATCGGGCATGCCACGAACAACGTCGCCGAGTACTCGGGCCTCATCGCCGGGCTGCGGGCCGCCGCCGAGATCGCCCCGGACGCCGAGGTGGAAGCCCGGCTGGACTCCAAGCTCGTCGTCGAGCAGATGAGCGGCCGCTGGAAGATCAAGCACCCGGCGATGCGCCCCCTGGCCGACGAGGCGACCGCGCTCGCCCGCACCTTCCCCGCCGTGCGCTACCAGTGGGTGCCCCGCGCCCGCAACGCCGACGCCGATCGCCTCGCCAACGAGGCGATGGACGCCGCCGCGGCCGGGCGGAGCTGGGAGCCGTCGGTCCCACAGTCACCGGATCCGGCGCCGCACCGCGCCCCCACCACCCACCGGCTTTCCGGCTGGATGGCTCCGCCCGCCCCACCGACGACGACGGTGCTGCTGCGCCACGGCCAGACCCCGCTGTCGGTGGACAAGCGGTTCAGCGGGACGGTGGAGGCGTCGCTGACCGACCTGGGGATGAGCCAGGCCGCCGCGGTCGCCGACCGGCTGCGCGACGAACCGTTCGACCTGATCGTCAGCTCGCCGCTGAAGCGGGCCCGGCAGACCGCCGAGGCGCTGGGCCGCGACTATGTCGTCGACGACGACCTGCGGGAGACCAGCTTCGGCGCCTGGGAGGGGATGACCTTCGGCGAGGTGCGCGAGCGCTTCCCTGACGAGCTCAACGCCTGGCTCGCCGATCCGAACGTGCCGCCGCCCGGCGGGGAGAGCCTGATCTCGACGGTGACCCGGGTGGCCCGGGCCCGCGACCGGCTGCTCGCCGAGCAGCCCGGCAAGCGGATCCTCGTCGTCTCGCACGTCACGCCGATCAAGGGATTGACCCAGCTCGCACTGGCCGCCGAGCCGACCGTCCTGTACCGCCTGCACCTGGACCTGGTCTCGCTGACCACGATCGACTGGTACTCCGACGGCCCCGCCGTGCTGCGCGGCTTCAACGACACCCACCACTCCACGAACCTGACCACCTACGGCGAGTAGGAGCGGCAATCGACTCGACGGACCGCCGCCACTGAGGCGGTACTTGTTTCGAATTGTGTCCGCTACTGCCGTACTCCGTTCTCTCGTCGGCGCCGACCGGTGGACTCATTCCGCCTGTATTGCCGCCAAAGCTGCGTCGACCCGTTCCTCGGCCGGCGCTTCATAGCGGAAGTCCCGGCCGCGCAGGTAGTCCAGGAAGGCCGGCTCCGGTGGCAGATCGTGCTCCGTGAGATAGTAGGCGACGGATGCGTCCCACACCCACACCCCGTCCGTAAAAACGATGATCGGAACCTGTTGGCCGCGCGTCGGGTCGAGTTGGTCGACGCTGAGGCCGGCGGCGCGAAGGATGAGTTCACCCTGCTTGAGGTAGGCCAGTAGCTTCTCTCGCTCGGAACCGGGGGGCAGCGGCGGGCGGGCAGCGATGAAGGGCACGCCATCCGTCATGCCATCGAATACATTCGCCGCCTTGAAGCCACCCAGGATCTGAGGCATCTTTTCCGTGATGTCGAGGTTGGCGGTCCGAATAATTATGGCCGTCTGTCGCAGATAAGCCAGGACTTTGCACGGCTGGGCGGCCAGCCGTGCGATAAGACGCCGGATGAGCCTGTCCGGTTCGGTGGTTGACTCGATGAGCAGGCCGGCCGGACGGCGACTGAATCATGCCGCCTGTATCGCCGCCAGCGCCGCGTCGACCCGCTCGTCCGTCGGCGCTTCGTAGCGGAAATCCCGGCTGCGCAGGTAGTCCAGGAACGCTGACTCCGGCGGCAGGTCATGCTCCTTCAGGTAGTAGGCGATGGATGCGTCCCACACCCACGTGCCGTCCGTGAGAAGGAACATCGGAACGCGCTGTCCGCGTTCGGGATCAAGCAGGTCGACATCGAAGCCGACGGTTCNTACAATAGGCATTCCTTTCTCTAGATACGCCAGAACTTTCTCCCGCTCGGAACCGGGCGGCAGAGGCGGACGGTCGGCGACAAATGGTATTCCTTCGGTCGCCCCGTCGAACACCTTTGCCATTTTGATATCACCCCGAATTAGGGGCATGGTCACCGCCTTTGGTTCTCGGGTCGAATTCGATCCAGACGCCATCGTGAGGGACGGTATCCACCATCATCCCAAACTCGTTGCGGCGCCGCGAGGTGGTCCACACCCTGCCGTGCTCGTCGGAGCTGACGAGCTCCGTAGGTGCGGCGACCGTAACGCCGAGCTGGTCGGCGAGTTCCTGGGCGATAGGGTCGTCCCCTTTGCCGGTCTCGCAGGACATGAGGCGGATGGGTCGGCCGTTCCACTTCTCGTCCTTGCGGATGAGAGCGGCAAGCTGGCGGGCATCGAGATCATGGCTTCCTACTCGGAATGCGGTCGGGTTGCCGTGCAGGTCGGCCGTGTAGCGGCCTGGGGCGGGTTCGGCGGAGGTAGCAAATTTCCACATCCTCTCATCGGATTTCTCGTAGAAGGCGCGGCCGTCGATGGTCGGCCGGCTGTCCCGCCAGATCCTGGACAGCCGCCAACCGAGCCGCTCCGGTTCCGCCGACCCGTCCTTGGCTCGGGCCTCGGCAGCTTGAGTCTCCCCCTCGGCCCGGCCTGCGGCACGGTCCAGCAGGTCGAGTTTGCGTTCGAGGGCGGAGGGGCCCGGCGACGTGCCTGCGGGCGGTCGACGGTCCGTCACCCGCGATGGCTGGTTGTCCTGGGACGTCTCTGTTCCGCCCGCTCGGCTGTCAGGCGGCCGCGTCTCAGCTTGCTCGCCGGAGGGCCGTGCCGGGCCGTTGTCCCCCGCGGATTGCCGGGTGCGCGGCTGCTCTGCGCCGGATTTCTCGGGGGAATCGACCTGGTCGCTCTCGGTGTCGCGGCCGGGGTCGGCGGCGGAGGCCGCTCGTCGATCCAGCAACTGCGCCTTTGCCTCGGCGCGGCTCGGGCCGGCGGCCCTCTCCGGTCCGACCGGATCCGAGGACGACTCGACGTCTGGGCGCCAACGGTCAATGGACATCGCGACCTACCGTAACAGGATCACCATATATCGGTGAGCAAACGGTGCGTGACGAAACTTGTCCGTTGATGCGACGGATGTACGTTATGGTAGGCGGCTGGCCCCGTTCCGGGACCGGTTTCGCGGCTCGGACACGTGGGGGCGTGGTGGACGGCGCGTTGCACGCACAGATCGTGGGGCTGGCTCGGGCGTCCCAGAACTTCGGGTTCCTGCTCGAGCACGAGCCGCTGCTCGTCCTGTTCGGGGTGAGTGCGGAGTCCTACATCTACCCCGATCCGAACACGTCCCTGATGAAGGCACGTCAGTTCGCCGAGACACTGGCGGCGCGGATGGTCGCCGGGACCGCGACTCCGGTCCGGGGGGATCGCCAGGTGGACCGGCTCGCCGCGCTGGCCAGGGCGGGCCTGCTGGAACCGCGCATCAAACGGGCGTTCGACGCGGTCCGTCGCGCCGGCAACGAAGCAGTGCACGGCTACTTTGGCGAGGTGCGAGTAGCGCTCGCCATGGTGGGCCACTGCTTCGAGCTCGGCGTGTGGTTCCACCGCTTTCTTACCGCCGACCGCAGCGTCATCGCCTTCGTCCCGCCCGCCCCGCCGGAGTCGGCCACTGCGGCGTCGTCCGCTGTTGATGCGGACGAGTTGCGCCAGTTGCGTGAGGAGCTGGCGGCCTATCGGGACCGGCTCGCCCAGACGAAGGTCCGCCTCGACGGACGCCTGGATGAACTGGCGGCCGAGCAGGCGGCGCGAACCGAGGCCGAGCAGGCCGCCGAGCGCGCCCGGTCGGAGGCACAGGCGCTGCACGCGACCGTCGCCGAGCTTCACCGGCGCATCTCAGCGCTGATGACGGACTCCTCTCGGCAGACGTCCCTGACGCCGGCCAGCACAGGGATCGAACCGTCCGACGCCGACGCTATGACGGTCCGCGAGGTGCTGTCCGTGGAGGCGGGCATCGGGCTGCCCGGGATGGACGTGCGGTCGACGAGCGCGGGCCAGCGGGAGGCGCTCATCGAGCGGGCCCGGGTGGCCGCCCGTGAGCCGCGCACGGAGGTCCAGGTCCGGGCAGAGGTGGATCGCATGCTGCGGGCGGCCGGCTGGGTCGTCCAGGACGTCTCGGCGCTGAACCTGTTCGCCGCCGAGGGGGTGGCGGTGCGGGAGGGACGCACCGCCTCGGGCCCGGCGGATTACCTGCTGTACGTCGGTAAGGCGCTCGTTGGTGTGATCGAGGCTAAGCGGGAGGGCACGACGCTGACGCAGGTCGAGGGCCAGTCGGCCCGCTACGCCGGCACACTGACGAAGCAGCAGCAGATGGCCGCCTGGCGATCCCCGCTGCCCTTCCGCTACGAGTCGACGGCGGTCGAGACCCAGTTCACCAACGTTCTCGACCCCAACCCAAGGTCCCGGCGGGTGTTCTCCTTCCACCAGCCGGCGACGCTGGCCCGCTGGATGCGGGAGGCCGACGAGGATCTCGACCATCCGACCCTGCGGGCGCGGCTTGCCGCGTTGCCGACTGGATTCCCGCTGGAGACCGGCTCCCTGCGCTCAGCGCAGGTGGACGCAGTGACCGGGCTGGAGCGTTCGCTCGCCGCCGGCCGGCCGCGGGGGCTCATCCAGATGGCGACCGGCGCCGGCAAGACCTACGCGGCGGTGACCGCGAGCGCCCGGCTGCTGCGCCATGCGCGGGCGCGGCGCGTGCTGTTCCTAGTGGACCGCAACAACCTGGGCCGGCAGGCCCGCACCGAATTCGGCGGTTACACGATTCCGGACGACGGCCGCCGGTTCACCGACCTTTACAACGCCGAGATCCTCGCCGGCTCCGGGCTGGCCGACTCCACCCAGGTCGTCATCTCGACGGTGCAGCGGCTGTACGCGGTGCTGTCGGGCCGCAGCGTGCCGGACGCCGAGACCGACGACCCGGAGCTCGACGGCGGCCCGGGGGCAGCGGAGGACGAGGAGGCGGAGCCGGCCGCCGTCACCTACAGCGTCGCCCTGCCGCCGGAAACGTTCGATCTGATCATCATCGACGAGTGTCACCGATCGATCTACGGGAAGTGGCGGGCGGTGCTGGAGTACTTCGACGCCTTCCAGGCCGGGCTCACCGCGACACCGACGAAGCAGACCCTGGGCTACTTCCAGCGGAACGTGGTCAGCGAATACAGCAACCAGCAGGCCGTCGCGGACGGGGTGAACGTCGACTTCGACGTGTACCGCATCCGCACGAAGCACGGCGAGCAGGGCGACACCATTGAGGCCGGCATCACCGTGCCGCGCCGCGACCGGCGGACCCGCGAGCAGCGGTACGAGGAGCTGGACGACGACTTCAGCTACAGCCCCAGCCAGCTCGGCCGGACCGTCATCAGCGAGGGCAACCTCGACCTGGTGCTGGCGACGTTCCGGGACCGGCTGTTCACCGAGATCTTCCCGGGGCGCACCGAGGTCCCGAAGACGCTCGTGTTCGCCCGCGACGACAACCACGCCGACGAGATCGTCCGCCGGATCCGCGAGGTCTTCGACCGCGGCAACGACTTCGCCGCGAAGATCACCTATTCGGTGCGCAACACCGACGAGCTGCTCGCGTCATTCCGGAACTCGGCGGAGCTGCGCGTCGCCGTCACCGTCGACATGATCTCCACCGGGACGGACGTGCGCCCGCTGGAATGCCTGCTGTTCCTGCGCAACCCGAAAAGCCCGGTCGCCTTCGAACAGATGAAGGGCCGCGGTGCGCGCACCATCGACCCGGCCGAGTTCCAGAGCGTCACCCCGGATGCGCTGACGAAGGACCGGTTCGTGCTCGTCGACGCGGTCGGCGTCGTCGACACGAAGCGGGTCGACGCGGCCCCGCTGGCCCGGCACACCGAACGGCAGATCAGCCTGGAGGCGCTGCTGCGCAAGGCCGGCAGCCTGGAGATCACCGCCGACGAGACAGCGACGCTCGCCTCCCGCCTCGCCCGCCTCGATACCCGGCTCAGCGCCGAAGAACGCAGCGAGTTGGAGAACCTCGCGAAGATGCCGCTGAAGTCCGTGGTCGGCAGCCTGGTGCAGGCCGCCGACCCTGACAGGCTCGCCGATGCAGAGAAGGGCGGCCCCGCGGAGATGCGCAAACTGATCGTGGCGGCGGTCCGTCCGCTGGCGGCCAACCCGGCCCTGCGCGCCCGGCTCCTCGCGATCCGCCGCGCCCACGAGATCACCATCGACGAGGTGAATCAGGATGTCCTGCTCTCCGCCGGCGGGGTGGACCGGGCCGAGATCGCCCGCGACCAGGTGACCTCCTGGCGGGCGTTTCTGGAGACGAACCACGACGAGATCGCCCTGATCGAGGCAGCCTACGAGCACGGCGGCGGCCCACGGCCGGTCTACGCGCAGCTCAGCGAGCTGGCCGCGCGGATCGCCCGGCCACCGCACCTGTGGTCCGCGGTCACCCTGTGGCATTCCTACCAGGTCCTCGGGCTCGCACCGGAGGACCCGGGGGTAAGTTACGGACCGTTGGACCTGATCGGACTGATCCGCTACGAGCTGGGCCTCGACGCCCAGCCGCGACCCCACCGGACGGTCGTCGATGAGCGGTTCACCGCCTGGCTGGCCGCGCAGCAGCAGGCCGGCGTCACGTTCACCCCCGATCAGACGTGGTGGCTGGAAAGGATCAAGAACATCGTGGTGAGTTCGGCGACCTTCAACGACAGCGACCTCGACGAGTCGCCCTTCACCCAGAACGGCGGCACCGACGGCTTCCTTGCCACCTTCGGCGACGCCCGCGCCGAAACCGTCCTCGCCTCCCTCCGCACCGCCCTCACCGCATGACCGGCCTCCCCCCCGGCTGGGAATGGGCAACGCTCGGCGAGATCGCCGACACGTCACTTGGAAAAATGCTAGATCGCGGAAAGAATCGCGGGCGAGGCCGTGTTCCGTATCTGCGGAATGTTAATGTTCGGTGGGGTTCTTTCTCTCTGGATGACGTCCTTGAGATGGAGTTGGACCCGTCCGAGCATGACCTTTACGCACTGCAGCGGGGTGACCTGCTCGTTTGTGAAGGTGGAGAGGTGGGTCGCTGTGCTGTGTGGCCTGGCGGTGGTACTTACATGGCCTTCCAAAAGGCGCTTCATCGCGTTCGCCCTCTCGGTAGAGTAGAACCGCATTTTGTGTCATACTACCTTCAGTTCCTGGCGCATTCTGGTCAGCTCGTCGAANTGACCACCGGCAGTACGATCAAACATCTTCCGCAAGAACGACTCAGGGCGATGAGGATTCCGGTGCCGTCCCTGTCTGAGCAGCGTCGCATCGTCGCTGCTCTCGATTACCTGCTCCTTAGTCTACACGTTGGAGTAGATTTCCTAGGGCGCGCGAGGAAATTGACCCCGCTCCTGCAGGAGAGTGTTAGTCGGATGGCGCATGCGGACGTGAAAAGGACCGTTCGCCTGGGCGATATTCTCGCGGAGCCACCGGCAAATGGGCGTTCGGTCCCGACCGCGCATGTGGGCGTTCCAGTGCTAAGGCTGAATGCGCTTCGCGGTAGAGGGGTGGATATCTCCCAGCGGAAGATTGGCGCGTGGAGCGAGACGGAAGCTGCTCCATTTCGAATTAGGAAAGGAGACTTTCTGTTGTCCCGGGGAAACGGGACCCTGTCACTCGTCGGGCGTGGTGGTCTTGTGGCTGACGAGCCTGACTTTGTTGCCTACCCTGACACGATGATTCGCCTCAGGCTTGATGTAAATAAGATCGACTCTCGCTATTTCTCTCTGGTATGGTCATCGCGCCTCGTTCGAAATCAGATAGAGTCGGCTGCTCGGACGACTGCCGGCATATATAAGGTGAATCAAAAAATTCTCGGGAACGTTGAAATTCCTTTCCCCAGTCTTAATCGTCAAATCGAAATCGCTGACGAGCTGGCTGATGTGGAGGGCTGCACAGCTCGGTTGATGGAGCAGATGACCCTTCTGGATTCCCGCGCTGGACAACTGCGGAAGACGCTGCTCGCGGAGGCGTTTGCGGGGCGATTGGTGGCGCAGGATCCGGCGGATGAGTCAGCGTCGGTGCTGTTGGAGCGGATCCGGGCAGAGCGAGCCGGCGCGGCGAAAGTGCCGCGGCGACGAGCGCCGAGACTGCCTACGAAGGATCGGAAGCCGGCCGCGGCTACCGGGGCCGCGTCCCGGCCGGCGGGGGAGTGGGCCTCCGCTGAAGCCGCCATGTCCGTCCCGATGCTGCCGCTCGATGACCTCGGCAGCGGTAAGGACGTTGTCATCAACAAAGACAAGGACGTGCTGGGGTGAGCGCGCAGGCGCGGCGGCTGGTCGCGAAGCTGTGGAACTACTGCGATGTGCTGCGAGACGATGGCGTCTCCACCNTCGACTATGTGGAGCAGCTTACCTATCTGTTGTTCTTGAAGATGGCGCATGAGCGGGCNAATCGCCGGTTGAATCCGGACGTCGCACTGAAGTCGGTCGCGGAGCGGTGGCAGAGGCTGCTCGACTACGACGGCGACGATCTGGAGGTCGAGTACCGGCATACACTGGAGGAGCTTGCCAAGGAATCGGGCATGCTCGGGGTGATCTTCCGGAAGGCGCAGAACCGCATTCAGGATCCGGCCAAGCTGAAGCGGCTCATCGTGGATCTGATCGAAAAGGAGCAGTGGTCTTCGACCGGTGTCGACGTCAAGGGTGATGCCTACGAGGAGCTGCTGGCTAAAAGCGCCGAGGACATCAAGTCCGGCGCGGGGCAGTACTTCACCCCGCGGGCGCTGACCGCGGCCATGGTCGACTGCCTCCAGCCACTGCCCGGCGACACCGTCTACGACCCGGCGTGTGGCACCGGCGGCTTCCTCCTGGCCGCCGCCGACTACATCCAGCGCCATCACGGCGCCGAGATGACACCGGAGCAGCGCAGCGCCTTCAGCCGGGGGGCGATCAAGGGCACGGAGCTGGTCGACGGTACCGCCCGGCTCGCCGCGATGAACATGATCCTGCATGGCATCGGCCAGCCCAACGGCAACACGCTCATCGACGTCGGGGACGCGCTTGCCGGGCGGTACGGGGGCANCCCGACGGTCATCCTCGCCAACCCGCCGTTCGGGAAAAAGTCGTCGATCACGGTGATCGGGGAAGATGGCCGCGCCGGCCGGGACGACATTGCCTACAGTCGAACGGATTTCTGGACGACGACGACGAACAAGCAGCTCAACTTCGTGCAGCACATCGCGACGTCGCTGGACGTGAACGGTCGGGCGGCCGTCGTCGTCCCCGACAATGTCCTGTTCGAAGGCGGCGCGGGGGAGACTGTCCGCCGCCGGCTGCTGCTTGACTACGACGTCCACACCCTGTTGCGCCTGCCCACTGGCATCTTCTACGCCGGCGGGGTCAAAGCGAACGTGCTGTTCTTCGACAAGCGCCGAGCCCGGCCGGGCACGCCGTGGACGACGACGATGTGGGTCTACGACCTGCGGGTCGGCCAGCATTTCACACTCAAGCAGAACCCGCTGCGCCGAGAGCACCTTGACGACTTCGTCGCCTGCTACCGGCCTGGGGAACCGCGGAAGACCCGGGTCGAGTCCGAGCGGTTCCGTCCGTTCACCTACGACGAGCTGGTCGCCCGGGACAAGGCGAACCTCGACATCACCTGGCTACGCGACCCGAGCCTCGACGACGCTGACAGCCTGCTGCCTCCCGACGTCATCGCCCGGGAGATCGTCGAGGATCTCGAAGCCGCGCTGGCCGAGTTCGCCGCCATCGCCGAGTCCCTCGCCGCCGGTCCGCGCAGCGACGGTTCCGCGGAACCCGACGGCTCCGCGTCGGCCGACGACGCACCCGCGGTCGGGGAACTTCCCCTCTGACGAGTCCGGCGCACCCGCGCAGCGACGTCATGCGTTCGCGGGTGCGCTCGGCGCGGCGATGCGTCAGTCGGGTTCGTTCGCGCGCAGCACCGCCTCGGCCAGCTCGGCGAGCGAGCCCTCACCCGGCAGCGACCACCGCGCCGGCCCCTGCACGGAGACGGGGGAGCGCTTCCATCCCGCCTGCCGCCACATTTCCATGACCAGGCCGGACGGCGCGTATTGGTGGCCGTCCGCCGCCCAGACCAACGGCCTCGAGCGACTGGGTGTCCACGTCGCCTCGGCCCGCCGCGGATTGGCCGCCAACCAGCTTCCGATCGCGCGCTCCTCGGCCTTGCTCGCGGTGGAGAACACCAGCCGTGCGCCGTTTCCGATCCTGTTCGCGTCGACCAGGACCCCCACCGAGTTCGGCCGGCGGCTACGCCGTTCCGCCTTCGGCGGGCTGTAGGCGTCGGGCAGAGTCGGCTCCGGCTGGGGGCTTGCGATGTTGCGAAGCACCAGCTCGACCAGGGTCTTGCACCGCTCGGTGCTAGTCAGCGTGCTGCCGATGAAGGCGGTCTGGCTGAAGTGGACGTCGATGTGCAGGACGAGCCAACCGATCGTCTGCCGGACCAGCTCCGGCACGTCGGCGAGCCGGGCGGACCAGTCGACGTCAGGATCATCGACCCCGTCCAGGGTGATCTTGGCGAAGACGATGTGCGCGATCAGCAGGTCACCGTGCTCCGCGACCGCCTGCGCACGGCCGCGGCGGTCGTCGCGGCTGTCGAGGAGGCTTTGCTGCACCGCGCGCAGGGTCTGGACGCATCGCCAGATCCGCAGTGCCGACGGGCGGCGGCCGCCGAACAGCAGGGTGTAGGCGCCCTTCGGGTCGCGCTCCCACAGCAGGGCGGTGTCCTTCTTCGCCCGCACCGCCAGTTCGACATCGGGATATGCGCAGGCGAGGGCGATGGAGGCGTGCACGACGGAACAGCCGCCCTCGGGCGGCGGGTCGATCTCCCCTCGCTTGATGACATAGGTCTTGTCGAGGGTGAGGGCGAAGTCGTCCCGGATGTCGGTCTGCACCGGATCCAGGGCGACGAAGTCGCGCAGTTCGACGTCGTTCTGCGTGTTCGTCGTCTGGGTGATGGTGGTGGCGAGGTCGGCGGCATCCTCCCGCACGACGATGACGCGGACGCCGACGCGCGCTCCGGCGGCCGCCGGGTTCTTCTTCACCGCCTCGCTGATGGCGACGACGGTCTGCGCTCCGTTGACCACGCTCGCCCCGTCGATCGTCAGCCTGGCCGCGCCGTTCGGCGCACTCAGACTGAAGGGGTTGAGGGTGAGGCCGTCGCAGAGCACGGTGACGCCGTTGTTGTAGTACCAGAAGTTCTCGGGGGTCTTGAGCAGCGTCTCGATGATTCCACTGTTGATCTTTGTGATGCCGAGGCTGGTACGGATGTTCTTGCTGAACAGCAGGCTGCCGTGCTCGGCGTGCCAGTGGGCGATCTCCCCGGCCTACTCGTTGAAGCTCTTCACGGCGTCGTCGAACTTCCGCCGCACTTCCTGGGAGGGCTGTTGACTGCCCATCAGGACCACGCTCAAGGTGATGCGCCGGTTGGCGTCGCCGAGCACGGCACGTATGCGCTCGGCCAGCGCCGGGAGCCGCTCGTTGAAGCGGTCGAACTCGTGCTGGTCGATCAGGCGGAGCCCTTCGAGGGTCTTGAGGGCCTCGCCGGAGTTCAGGCCGGCCTCGCCGCGGTCGCTCCACTTCGACTGGATCAACCAGAGCCTCGGCTCACCCGCGGCCACGGCGATGGCGTCGATACCGAAATCATCCCGCCCGTCGATGACCAGCTCGGCGGCGTCGGCCGTGTCGCACGCGGCCCGGTCCCGGGCGACCAGCGCGGCGAGCGCCCGGGACAGGAATTTCCGGCGGCGCTCGCCTGGGTCCGGGTGGGTGACGTCGGCTGTGTCGATGAGCCCCTCGAACTCGCGGGTCAGCGCGGACTGGACCGCGATGACGGCCCCGGGAATCGCCTTACCAGGCTTTCCGCTCATCCGACCGAACGCCCCCTTCGCCGCATCGTGCATGCAAGCTTACGGGGCGTCCCCTTTGCGGTACGCAGTAGTCCCGCTGCGGCGGACCGACCGCCGAGGCTGCCGCCTTGGCCGTCTACTCGACGGCGTGCGAGGGGCTTCGGGCCATATTCAGTCGTCGTCGGGGTGGTAGACCACTTGATATCCACCGACCCTGACCCGTGGATCTCGGCCCGGGCGGCTGGCTGGCCGGGGAGGGCGGAGCCCCGGCCGGTCGACGATCCCCGGCCGGCTAGGCGTCGGTGAGTTCGCGGGCCTGCGTTCCAACCTCGCGGAACATCTGGTCCCAGTCCGGGGTCGAGCCACCGGTCGCGTGGACGGCCGCGCGTGTCGCCGCGAGCGTCTTGCGTAGGGCTTCTTCGAGAGTCGCGACATCCACGATCATCGTGACGTCGAGACGGCCCGTCTTCAGGTTGGTGCTGAGATCGGGGTCGATCACGTCATGAAGTTCGTACAGCGCGTCGGCCAGCCGGTCAGAAACCTCGTCAAGGTCGTCCAGCGGGCCGACTACCTGCAGCTCGATCAGCATCTGGTACTTCATCACGGGGCCTCCTCCCAGCATGTTCGGCTCTTCAGGTGTCCGCGGAGGTTCTTCTCGTAGCGCGGGTCGGATGGAGTGAGATGCACGGTGTGCTTGTGCTCTCCACACGGGCAGTAGATCTTGAAGTACTTTTTGCCCTTCTCGACTCTCCAGCTCTGACTCTCCGCCTGTCGGAGGAACGCCTCCAGCTCCTTGATCGGGTGCCTCGATCGTGGCATCCCGCCACCTCCGCATGAACTTACCTAGGTTCCCGGGCCGGCCGCAGCGCTACATGGGCAACTACACGACTGTAGTTCACTGTGTGTAGCTCTTTTGTGGCCTTGCGTGCGGAGATGGCAGTCTTGGCTCGCCATCGCGGCCGTCGACATTGCTGTTCGAAGGCGGGGCGGGAAGGATGCTCCGGCTCCCACCGACTTTGCCGCCGTCGCCGGTGCCAGTGACCTCCGACAGGGTCAGGGGCCAGGAGATGTCGGCGGCCGGTCCGGGCGAACCGGTCGTGGTGAGCAGTTCGGGCGCCATGTAGCCGACGCTGCCGAGGACCACGCCGGTGACCGTGACGGTCCCGGCACCCCGGTGGCGATCCCGAAGTCGATCACTTTGGCGCCGTCGTCGGCCAGCATCACGTTGCCGGGCTTGAGGTCGCGATGCACCACGCCGGCGCCGTGGATGGCGACCAGGGCCGTCGCCAGCTCCACCGCGAGCGTCTGCAGCGCCGCGGTCGACAGCGGGCCGCTGCGTGCCACCTCGGCCGTCAGGGTCGGGCCCTCGATGTACTCGGTCGCAAGCCACGGAGTCTCCGCCTCCGGGTCGGCGTCCTCGCCGAGGTAGACCATTCCCAGGCCGCCGCTGCCCAGGCGCGCGGGCAGCCGGTACGGCCCCACCGCCCGGGGATCGATGGCGCGCAACGGCCTCACCGGCATCGGACCCCTCCGCTCGTGGCCCACCGCCATCGATGAGCTGTCGGATCGCGACCTGCCCGTGTAGGGCATCGCCACGATGCCCGTCCAGCCACTCCTCGACGTCGGCCCACGGGCGCCGCCGCGGGTCCTCGGCGGACGGACGGCTGATCAGCGGGTCCGGGACGCCCTTCAGGTCGGGCGATCACCTGCGCCCGAGTCCGGGACACCGGCTCGCCGCGTACCCGGTCGAGCATCTCCTGGAGTTGCGTGATGGCCGCCGCCTGCGTGCAGTGAAGGGCCGCGGGTCTCTAGGCGTCGGCGGGCTGTCGAGCCTCTGCGGTCATCTTCTGGATCAGGCGTTCCCAGCCCGGAGTGGCCCCGCCAACGGCGTGAATCGCGGTCCGCACTGCGCAGAGGCTCTTGTAGGCCGCATCAGGGATGGTGTCAGCCTCGATGGTCATGGTGATGTCCATCCGGCCCTCGGTGAGGTTGCCGCCGATGTCGGGGTCGATGAGGTCTTCCAGAGTGAGCAGGGCATCCATGAGCTGGTCGGTGCGAGTCTCGAAGTCGCCGATGGGACCGGTCACCGTGAGCTCGACGAGGCCTTCATACTTCATAGTCCGCCCTCCTTCCAGCAGGTCCTGCTCCTCAGGTAGCTCCGTAGGTTCCGTTCGTATCGCGGGTTCGACGGTGTTAGGTGCACCCACTTGTAGTGACCATCGCCGCACGTACAGAACATCCGGAAGTACCCGCTACCCTTGGTGACTTTCCAACCTTGGGCTTCCCCGTTTCGGAGGAGTGCCTCCAGCTCCTTGATCGGGTGCCGCGGTCGTGGCATCCATCGACCTCCACTCGAACCTACCCGGGCATCGTCGCTGGCACTTGGATTGGTGGCGAACTACACCACGGTAGTTCGCTCCGGGTTACCGCTTCGTGGTCTTCGTGGTGGACCGACAGCTACGCGGCTGAAGTGCGCCGAGGTGGAAGCAACCTCGGGTGTCACCGGTGTCGGAGCGAGGGCGGCCAGTAGCAGGTCATCCGGCCGGCGGCGTGCTCCCGGCGGCGTGCTCCCGGCGGCGTGCTCCCGGCGGCGGGAGACTCACTGACCTCGGGCGCGGCGTCCCACGGCCTCGCAGGGCCGAACCCGCGCAGCCGGGAGACAGGGGGGAGATCGCGAAAGACCAAAGTTCCTGGTAGATCGCGTGATCCGCGAGAACGTGCTGGTAGTGCGGACGAGGTGGCCTGTAAGCCGGGTACAGGTCCCGCGGGTTTCCTGGCCTGCGGCGGCCCGCCGATCATGGCTCTGACCAGGAGGTTTGATCTTTCCTCGTCTTTCTGATCCTTGCGGTCTTTGACGAGTGAAACGGCCCAGAAACGGCCCAGAGATCGACATGGCAACGGCCCCGGACGCGCGGATGCGTCCGGGGCCGTTCGTCACGCCGAGCTACTCGGCGGGCTTGTCTGGCCGGTGCTCGGTGATCCACTGCTCGACATCGTCGATGCCCCAGAAACGCGTCACGCCGTGCATGAAGAGCGGCGGCGGGAAGTCGGCGCGATTGGCGATCCGGCGGCCCTGCTCGGCGCCAACGCCGAGGCGCTCGGCGAGGTCGCGAGTCGTCCATACAGGGCGCGGGTCGGCAGAACTCATGGGCCCAGTCTAGTGGGGTTACCCCACCACCCGTGCTAAGGTGGGGAAACCCCACCAAGGGGCGGGCCCGCCCGGTGCTACCAACACCGGAACGGGCCCTCGATCCGATCCTGCTGTAACAGGAGTCGAACCGTGGTTCCCAGCATCCCACGGGGCGCAGTGCGCGCCCTGTTCACCCACGCTCGCGCGGTGCCCTTGGCGCCGGCGCCCGGCGTGTCCGTCCGTGCCTGCCGCGCGGTCCTCGTCGCCCTGGTCGTCTTCGTCGACCGGGATTCCTGGTCGGGTGCCTGGCCTGCCGTGGCCACGCTCGCGGAGCGCGCCGAGGTCTCGATCCGGACCGCCCGCCGCGCGCTGCGCGCCCTTGAGGCGGCCGGCGTCATCGTCACCGAGGTCGGCGGCGGCCGGCGGTCCAGCCGGTACCGACTCGTGCGGCCGCCGGCGGAACCCGACGCGGTGACCGGGCAGGCCGGTCAGGATGACCGCCGATCCCCGGTGTTTACCCCGCCTCTCCCTTCGGTCGAGGCGGCGCAGGCCGCGCCCCGCCCGAAGCGCATCCGGAAGCTGCCCGAAGACCTCCGACCGCTGGCGGACGCCCTGACGTCCCGTGGTCTGCGGGCGTCGTTCTCGCTGACCGGCGAGCAGGTCGCCGACGTCCGCGCGGCGCTGTCCCGCCATGGCGTGCCCGCTCTCGTCGGCGCGGCGTACCGCGCGCACCAGCCACTCCGGCCCGCCCGGTGGTGGTCCGCGTGGCTCGGCCTGTGGAGCGGTCTCCACGCCCCGTCCGGCGTCCCCGCAGGCACTCCGGCGACCTCGGCCCCGCCGGCGCCGCAGCTCCGGCCGGAGGTCAACGCGGCCGGCGCGGCGGCCTGCCGAGCGGTCCTCGCCGCGCGGCGCCGCGCGGCCTGAGCACCACCCCACAGACCTCGCCCGGCGGTGACGTCCGCCCGCCCGGGAACCCTCACCCTTCGTCAGGGAGTACGAGCATGCCCACGACCCTGCTTCCCGCCGGCGCACAGCCGCCGGCGACCCTCACGCCCACCCAGCGCGCGGCCGTCCGGATCGCCCTGGCCCACGCGCTCGGAGCCGGCCGACCGATCACCCGCGCACAGATCATCAGCGACCTGTTCCCGCCGGCGGTCGCCCACCCGGTGCCGGCCGGCGTCACCCCCGCCGAGGAGCCGGTCACCCCGCTCTCGGTGCCCAACGCGGTCGTGTTCCTCGCTCCCGTCACCCCCGACGAGGAGCCCGTCACCCCCGACGCCACCATGGACGAGGTCGTGTCCTTCATGGACGCGGCCGTCCGCCTCGGTTTGTCCGTGGCCACCACACGCCGCTACGCCGCGCCGAGCTCGGGCAAGCTCGTCCGCCTCGGCACCGGCGTCTCCCGGGCGTCCCTGGTCGCGCTGGAGGCCGGACGATGAACGACCGCATGATCCCCATGTCCGAGCTGGAACCCGACGCTGCCGAGCTGGCACGTGCTGGGCGGCGCTACGCCCGGTACGACAGCCTCGACGACCTCCGGCGGGCGGCGCAGGCAAGCGGCTCGATCAACGCCGAGGTGGTCGTGGACATGCTCGACGGTGGCGACCCGGTGATGGCCGCGGCCGCGCTGCGCATGCTCGTCGCCGACGGCCGCGCCAGCCGCGCCCGGTTCGTCGAGCTGGACGCGGCCACGACGGAGGTGGCCCGATGACCGGCGGCATCCCGACACACCTGCTCACCCCGACCCGGACCGAGCTGGCCAACGCCCGCGCGGCTGTCGCCCGGATCGCTGGCGACACGGTCGGCGGCGCGTACGTGGCGGCCGCGGTGCAGTCCGCCGGCCGGCCCGGCGAGGTCATCCGGGCGCTGCGCCAGGGCGACCTCGTCGAGGCGGCGCGCGGTCTGCGCTGGCTCGCCGCGGTCGATCTGGCGGCGGCCGAGCGGCGCGACCTCGTCGCCGCGCGGGACCGAGAGATCCGGCTCGCCGATGCGGGGGCGAGCCGATGACGGGCGACGCTGACGACCTCGTCGCCGCGGTCCGCCGCGCCGACGCTGCCCTCGCCTTCCTGCTCGACGACGACCACGCGGCGTTCGCTGCCGGCGCCGGCGACGTGGTCGACGCCCTGGCGGCGTACCTCGCCAGCGGCGACGAGGAGCCGTTGCGGGCGGTGATGGCCTCGGCCGGCGGCCGCCCGGACAGCTACCGCGCCGGCGGCATCGCGGTCGGAAAGCTGGTCCTGGCGCTCATCGCCGAGCTGCGCGCCGGCGCCGGCGGGGACTGACCAGTCCGCCGGGGGCAGAGCCCCCGGGCACCCACCCGGGGGCTCTGCCTCGTCGGACCCGTCGCGGCCGGTCGGGGAACCGCTGGTGAAAACCGGGCCCCGGGGTGTTCTCACCACCCCGGGACTCCGGCGCCGGCCAGGCCCTCACACGGCGCTGTGCGCGGGTCAGACGTCCAGGGAGCGCCGGAGGTCGACCAGCTCGCGCACGGCGGGGTGACGCTGGTCTGGCACGGCGGCCAGGAACGCGTCGACCCGTGCCGTGACCGTGCGCGCCGGGCGGCCCATGGCGGCCGAGGCGGTCAGCGTCCGGTGCAGGATGTCGGCGCCGGCGTCGGGTTCGGCGCGCGCCTGCACCAGGGCGAAGGATGCGCCGAGCGCCTGGCGGGTGTCCTCGGTCAGGCTCGCGGGCACGGCGGCCACGGTGGTCTCCAGGACCTCGCGGGCGCGGTCGCTGCGGCCGCCGCGGGCGTAGACGTCGACCGCGGCGCGGCTCCACTCCAGCCGGGACGTGACCCCGGGCATCGGCCCGCCGATCATCGGGGCGTCCTGCTCGTCGAGGAGCCGTTCTGCGATCCGGATGTCGGCGTCCGCGGCGTCGACGTCGAGCCGGGCGGCGTGTGCGCGGGCGGCCGCGAGGTACAGCCGCGGGTCGTCGCCGCTGACGTGCAACCCCCGCTCGGCGATGCGTAGGGCGTCGCCTGGCCGGCCGTCCGCGAGGTCGGCGGCGCTCTTCGTGGCGAACCCGAACGCCACGGTCCGCCGGTCCCCGGCGCGGGACGCGCGGGCGATCGCCGTGCCCAGCACGCGCCACGCGGCCTCGGTGTCGCCGGCGTCCACCAGGGCGCGGGCCCGCAGCGCGCCGGCCCGACCCTGCAACATCATGACCTCTCGCGCCACCTGGGACCGCATCCGCTGGCCACCGACCGCGGCGAGGCTACGAAGGTGCGCGCCGGCGGTCCGGGCCGTTGCGGCGAGGTCCCGGCGCGGGTACTCCGCATACAGGTTGTCGATCACCACGGACGCATGATCGGAGAAGTGCCGCGCGCTCACGAGGTCCGCCGCGGGCACGAGCCCGATGCCCGCGAGAAGGACCAGATGCCGCCGGTTGATACCGATGCCGTCGCCCATGGACCACCTACTACCCGGAAGGTCGCCCGCCTCCCGAGTCGATGATCCGTCCGTGGACGGCGGATGACCAGGTTCTCGTCCATGCTCACGCCCCGTGTTGACCCGATACCCCATCGGACGCTAGTCGGACACGGTCACTGGCTGCGAGCAAAACGGAGGCTACGGCGTGGTCTCCCGCCAACCGGGTCGGTTGGCGTCCAACCATCGCTCGACGTCGGCGCGGCGCCACAGACGGATGCGGCCGTCTCGGTCGGTGAACCACGGACGCGGGAACGCGAAGTGCGTCGTGATCGTGTGGGCCCGGCTCTTGCCGACGCCGAGCGCTTCGCGGATCTCCGTGAAGGTGACCAGCTCACTCGGTCGCGCTGGCTCGTCGACGGGGTTCACGGTGCGGATGCTCAGGCGAGTACCCGGGTCCGGGACTGCACATCTGTACCCGGGTCCGTAGACGCGCTACCGTGCCCGAACCGTCGCGCGCCGTCCCGGTCGCGTGGACATGAAAAGCCCCGTCCGGTCTGCCAACCGGGACGGGGCTACGGCCGGAGGGAGCCGACCGCTATGACCGACGAACCTACCGACGTCATCGACGACGTCGAGGTGGACGACGAGCAGGGCCAGGCCGAGCCGGGTGCCGGTGCGCAGTTCCCGCCGCAGCCGGGGGCGTCCGTCCACCACAGTCCGCTGATCGGGCAGGCGACGGTGCTTGCCGATCAGGGCATCCGGGCGGCCGACCTGACGTCGGCGTTGGCGCGGTTCCTGCCGGCCGGCGTCCGTCTCGTCGAGGCGTCGCTGCATGCGGGCACGGTCATGCTGGTGTTTGAGGGTGCTCCGGCTGCGGCCGGCGGCGGGGTCTGAGCTACCCCAGCAGTTCGGCGGCGGTGTCGGGCACGTCGGGTAGATCCGCGGCGGCGGCGGCGCACTCGGCGTCGAGCTGGGCGCGTAGGCCGTCGGGCAGCCACTCCCGCGGGATGTCGCCCGGTTCGTCGCCGATGGCGACGCGGGCGAACGGCACGACGCCGCCGCGGCCGGCGTCGCCCAGGTCGACGTCAACGACGACGACCGCCCCGTCCGGGGTCGCGTCGAAGCGGATGACCCATCCCTGACCGGCGGGCAGGATGCGGGCGAGATGCGCGCGTTCGTCGGGGTCGGGCGTGCGGAACACGGCGTACGCCACCGGCTCGCTGATGGCCTCCACGACCCGGACCATCCACTCCTCGATGTCGGTCACAGACCAGACCGCCGTCCGTTGCTGCCGCTGATTCTGGTGGCGATGGTGTCGCGGACGCGGCCGGCGATCGACTCGGCAAGGTCCCGCTCCGTGGTGACGCTGCCGGACACCGGCGCGTTGACCGTGACGTTGACGATGGTCGCGCCGGCGCCGTAACGGTCGGAAAGCTGGGGGGCGGGGTTGTAGGTGGGCAGGGTCCGCCCGGCGCTGAGCATGCGGGCGCTGGCGGCGTTGGAGAAGACCTGCGCGGACGCGGCCCAGCGGACGAGCTCCGGGCCGTTCTCGCCGACCACGGACCACTCCCCGGGCCGCGGCCGCCCGCCCGAGGCGTAGTAGGTCAGGCCCGGCGCGTTGGGCGAGGTGTTCGAGTAGTAATCCAGTTCTCGCCGTTCCTTGACGGTGATCGTCACGGTCTTGTCGTTGATCCCGGCAAGCCAGTTGTTGATGTTGCTCTTGGCGGTGTTGACGCGGTTCTCGGCGGTGGTCAGGTCGGCGTCGACTCGGGTGCGGAAGCCGGTGACGGCGTCCTGCGCGGAACGCCAGGGTGCGCCCAGCGGCCCGGGGAGTCGGGCCATGGTGGAGATGATCCCGGTCACCGAGGTCAGGACGCCGTCGAAGATGCCGCGGAACGCGGTGATAACGGTGCCGGCGACCTCCAGGGCGACGGCGGCCAGGCGCAGCGAGGCGGTGACGTACGCGCCGATGATGTCGATGGTGGCCCGGATGGCCAGCCCGACGGCGATCATTGCCCCGCCGAGGTTGTTCTTCAGGGCGAACTCGACGACCTTCACGATCACGGTGGCGATGTCGAGCAGGGCCTGGCCGAAGACCTTCAGTTGCGGCTCGTTCTGCCGTAGCGCGTCGAGCACGCCGGACAGGGCCTGGCCGAGGCGGCCGGCCAGGGCGGCGGCGAGGCTTTCGACCGCGGGCAGCAGCGTGGTTGTGATCCAGTTGCCGAGCGCCTGCACGGCGGGTACGACATCCTCGCGCAGGATCGGCGCGACCTGGTCGCGGAAGACCGGCACGAGGTCGTCGCGAGCGATGCGCAGCAGGGAGGCCAGGGCGCCGGTGGTGACCTGGAAGACCGTCGAGCTGATGCCCTGGAACGCGGGAAGCAACTGATCGTTGACGACCTGGGCGACGCTGACCAGCGTCGGCCACAGGTCGTTGCGGGCGAGGTCGACCAGGGCGCGGGCGCGCACGCCGAGCTCCTGGAAGCCGCCGGCGAGACCGGTCAACCCGGGCGCGACCTCGCCGTTGGCGAAGCCGGTAGCCACCTCGGTGGCAGCGTCGCTGATGGCGGTCCTGGCCAGGCTCGCGGCCGTGCGGAGCCCCTGGAACAGCGCGGTGACGGTGCCGGTCACCTGGGCGCTGGTGGCCCAGTCCCGGAACCGCTGCGACATGGTCAGAAGGTTGTCGGAGAGGTTCACCCCGTCCGCGGAGATGGCGGAGAACAACGCCTTCACTCCGACCCCGAAGTTCCACAGGGATGTGACGATGTTCCCGATGGTGTTCGCGCCGTTCTGAATGGCCGCGGTGAGTTCTCCCGACGCCCTTTTTGCCGCGACCCACTGCGCGATGCTGTCGGCCCCGACGTTCAGGTTCCGCGTCAGCCCGACCCACACGGCCTTCGCTGCCACCGCGACGTCGAAGAACGCCTCGGCCATGTCGAGTCCGGCGAACCCGAGGTTCGCGGTCGCGGCTGCGTTGGCGGTCATGATGTCGGCAAGGTCCTTACGGAACGCCGGACCGGAGAACACCTTGGCCGCGGTGACCGACAGATCCCCGAACACCTTCGCCGTCTGCCGCACACCCTCCCGCACGACGGGCAGGTTGGACGCGAACGTCTTCACCGCGACGTTGAACTGAGGGCCGAACGCACCCTCTGCGGCCTTCTTGATGCCGTCGAACTGGGGCTGTAGCTGCTTGAGCTGGCGGCCCGCCTCATCGCTGACGAGCTTCAGCGTGCCGAGGGCCTGGGCGCCGGTGAGCAGCGCCGGTGCCAGCACACCCGCGCCGGCGCCGGCCTGCGCGAGCGTCGAGCCGATCTGCGCGGCGGCCTGGGCGCCGGCGAGCAGCTTGACCGCGGTCGTACCCATGGTCACGGCGAGGCCGGCCGAACGCTCGGCGGCGCTGCGCATTCCCTCGGCCATGCCCGCGAGACGGGCGTTCAGCTCCGGGAAACCGCGGCCGGAATCAGAGACGTCATTCAGCCGCCGGCCGGTCCGGTCGGCCTCGTCACCGACGTCACGCAACGTTCGCGACGCGGTGACATCGACGCCGAAAAGGCGGAACGCGAGACTCGTTGATGAACTGGCCATATCCACACTCCACGCCGGAAAGCGCGGGGTGTGGATGGCACCCCGTGTATGGGTGATTACCGTAGTGGCGTCAGGTGATGCATTTGCATCACCTGACGCCACCCGGGTTAGCTCGTCTTGTTGACGAGCATCCGGAAGCCGCCGGGGTCGACGACTCCGGCACCGACGCGGGTCCAGCCGTACAGGCCGCGGTTGCCGTCCGGACGCCGGTTCGACCCGAGCGTCAGCGGGACCTGCTCGACGCTCATGCCCGCACGCATCGCGATCAGGTATTGGGAGAAGTCCCCGACGACGGCGATCGCTGACGTGGTGGTCCCGGTGGGGAACGCCGGAAAGTAGTCGTTAATGGGATATGGCCGGCCGAACAGCGCGGGGATGCCGTCGGCGGTGAGGTTCACGGTGAAGGCGTCGCCGGGGTTGTCGCCGAGCGCGCGGACCTTGTTCTGCACGTCGGTGCTCGACATCCAGGTGGCTGCCGGTGCCATCCGGGCCCGCTCGGGCAGGGCGGCCCACATGCGGTAGACGTCGACCTTGCCGAGCGTGCCGGCGGTCGTCAGGGTGACCTGCGACGTGGTCGTGGCGGTGAGCTGGGAGACGATGCCGTCCGGCTGGTTCGACCCGGTCGTGCCGGTCACGAAGACCTGCGCGAGCAGCTCGTCATAGCCGCGGGTGAACGTTTCGGACATCGCCGCGGCGAACCCGGGCCAGTCCTGCTCGACCTCGATCGAGTACTTGATGAACCCTTGCGCCTTGTGGGTGTCGATCTCGGGCTGCGCGATCGACGGGGAGTTGTCGGCCACCTCGGCGCCCTCGGTCGCGAACGTCCAGGTCATCCCCGCGCTGCTGATCCCGAGCCACTTGTTGCCCGTGATGGTCTCCACCCGGGCGCGGCCGAGAATCGGGTTGCTGCTGCCCTGTGCGGTCCACACGATCGTCGGGTCAATCAGCGCCGGCACGGCCAGGCCGCCGGCGGACGGCGTGCCGATGGACAGCGACCGGACCTCGGCGATGGCCGCGGTCTCCTCGGCGGTGAACGCGAACCCGCCGGCGGCGTACTTCATGAACGCGCTGCGGTACGCCGGCCGCTCGGTAGCCGCGATCAGCCGGGCGATGCTGGTGCCGTCGGTGTCGCCGTTCGTGGTGCGCAACGACCGCTCGACGTACTCGCGCTGCTCGTCACGAAGGTGCCGGGCCGCGGTCCGGTCCTCGAGTAGCCGGCGGGCGTGGTCGACGACGGCGCGGGCCTCGCCGCGCACCGGGTCGACGTCGGCCGTCGCGCCACCGTAGGCGCCGAACGCGGTTTCGATGCTGCGGGTGCCCGTGCGGCGGGCCACGACCTCGGCGAGGGCCTGGCGCTGCCGTTCGCGGACGAAGCCGTCCAGCGCGCGCAACGCGCCGTCGTGGACGTCCCAGCGGCGTTGCGCCGAGGCGGTCAGTGCCTCGCCGTTGGCGTCGCGGTGAACCTGCTCCATCGCGGCGACGTGAAGGTCACGGGCGCGACAGGCGGCGTCGTAGAGCTCGGCGTCGTCGCTGATCGACTCGCGTAGCTCGGTGAGGGTGGGGATGTGCTCGGACACGGTGGTCTCCAGGAAAGGGCGTGCCTACGGGGATCGGCGGGCCAGGCCGGTCTCGACGGGCGCGCCTCGGGGAGGTCGCTGCCCGGAGTTGCACCGGCGGCCGGTCGACGGCGGGCGGGTGCCGGTGGCGTACCCGCCCGTCCCGTTGACGTGCCGTGATCGATGCTACGGCAGGTCGGCAGGGCCCGGCGGGTCCCACTGCGCCACCACCGCGGCGAACGCCTCCCGCGAGCCACAGAGCAGCGTGCCGACCGCCACCATCCGCCCGGCCAGCAGGCACAGCGCGTCCCGCGCGGCGTCGTGGTCCAGGCCCTCGACGATCGCGCCCACCCCGGCCTCGTCGTCGGCTAGGAACCCTCCAAGCATCGCGTCCACGACGCCCGCAGCGTCTCGGAGGCTCTCCGGTGTTGGCATGGCCATGATGATCCTTTCGTGGTGCGTTCGGCGACGATCGACGATCGTCACGATGGGTGAGGTGGGGCCGGTTGCGTTCGGTCACGGCGACCGGTCGGCGGCGGCCGCGGGCGGTGCGGGGACCGGGGGGCAGGGTCGCCACGGGCGGGCGGGACCGCCCGTGACCCCACAACCACCGGGCGTCCCCCTCCGGGCCCGTGTAGCCCAAACGATCAAGAGATGACACCTTTCGGAAGATCGAATTTTGTTACCTTGGGTGACAATCACGATCATGACGGAGAGCGACGATAAACGATCAAGGGTGGCGGCCGCAGCCCGAAAGGATCTTGAGATAGGCGGTATGCGTCGAGAGTGGCCGCGCGCCACTCTGGGTGTCGGCACTCTCGGTAACGATTTGGCCGGAAAACACTACGCTGAGGTACCGCGCCCCGAAGAACCATGGAGTGGGTCACGGGAGGTCCAGGCCCCATGTGGTGAGCCCTCCCCCCTACCCCTGCGCCCATCCCGTCACCATCCGTACCGACGGGCGGCGACGGCCACCGGGACCACCCGGCCACCACACACAGATCGTGATGAGCGCTGATCTTCGCTCGTTGCGATCGGTGACAAGTGGCGTCGATGCATCGACGCCACGATCGGTCGACCATCACCATCCGTCACCCACCGGCCGGCCCACCCGACCCGGCCACCCGGACGCCCGATCCCTGCCACCCACCGGGACCCACCACCGCCTCGACGCTGGCCGCGAGGTTGACCCACGGCGCCTCGGGCCGCAGCCACGCGCGGCGCTGCACCGGCCAGTCACGGATGGGGATGAGCTGCGCGTCCCACCGCTCGGCCACGAAACACCGGGCGCACACCAGCAGCCTGCGCGTCACGGCCATCACGGTCGGCCGAGGCCGCGCACCGATCCCGCCTCGGCACCGCGGGCACCGGTCCATCTCGCCATGCCGCAGTTGCTCCACCACCAGCCGCTCTGACGACGGCACCCGCCTACCCACCAGACCCACCCCCCTCGATTCCGAGGCCGTCAGCGGCCAGCACAGCGGCCACCAGCGCGCGGTATCCGAGCGCGCGCGGGTCCTGCTCGACGACGTCGCCCTGGTCCACGTTGTCGACCGACCCGCCCCCCTCGTTCACAACGTGGGCCAGGCCCCCGTCGTCGTCCTCGTCGGGCAGGCCGAGCGCGTCGAGCAGCTCCCGCCGGTCGTCGTCGTTGCGGGCGTGCCGGGCGACCGTGGCGGCCGCGCGGGCGGCCACGACATCGGCGACCGGCCGGACGGGTTCGCCGCAGGTCGGAAGGTCGGTCACGACGTCACCAGCTCGGCGACCAGCCGGGCGAGCACGTCGCCGTGGCAGGCCTTCGGGTGGCACCAGCACCCGAGCGCCTTGCCGGCCAGCTCCGGCAGGCGTGACACCAGGTCGGGGCGGTCGTCGAGTAGGTACCGCTCGTACGCCTCGATCACGGCGGCCCGTTCGTCGTCGGTGTGCCGCTTCGGTAGGGCGTACGGGTTCCCCCACGGATTGCCGCGCCCGATGCGCTCAAGGCGGTCGACGTCCCTCAGGTGCCGCAGGAACGGCCCGTAGGGCTGTTTGAAGCCCGGCAGGCGGATGACCACGGACTCGCCACGGTCCAGGCGGGCGAGGATGGCGGACTCGTCGGGCGTGAAGTCGAAGGTCACGTGGCCTCCAGATGGTCAGGCCGGGCGCGGTGACGGCCGCGCCCGGCGGACGGTCAGGTGGTGGCCAGGGCTCCCGCGCCGGGGTGACCAGACACCGGATCGGTGTCGGCCTCCAGCTCGTGCTCGGCGAAGGCGCCGGCGTCGTACGACGTCCCGGACGGGTCGATCCCGATCACGTCGTACCAGGGGCCGGGGCAGCGATCGCCACCGACAGGGCACGCGTCGGCCACCTCCAGCGCACCGCAGAATTCGGCGTCAGTGCGGCGGCGGACGACGCCCGGCCAGGACAGGCCGGCGTCGATCGGGAGCCGCACCCGGTCGAACGGGCGGAACCGTGGACTGCTCATGTCACACTCCTTGCTGGTGGATGTGCCGGTAGGCGGCGCCGTGGCGGTCACCACGGCGCCCACCCGGTCAGGTCAGTAGTCCTCGGGGAAGAACGCGGTGTAGCCGGTTCCGTTGGGCTGGACCCACAGCGGCCGGCCGCCGAGCGCAGCCACGGGCGCGGTCGTGAAGAGGGAGCCCGGACCCTCCTCGTCGTCGCTGGCGTCCCGCAGGTAGGCGGCCAGCAGCTCGCCGAGGTTCGCCCAGAACGGCACCACGGCATCCGCCGGAGTCCAGTCCGGGAAGCTGCGCCGGCACTCCTCGGCGGGTGCGCCGAGGGTGGCGGCCCGCCCGAACGCGCCCTTGAGCGCGCGGTACAGGGTGCCGCTGACTCGGTTGAGCGGCAGGCCGCGGAAGTCGATGACGCCCCAGCCGTCCATGTCGACCAGGGACCCGTCCGCCAGGCCGTCGGTGTAGGTGACCTGAGTCATGATCTTTCCTTCCGTCGTGGTTGATGTCCGGTCCTGCTCGGCCGGCGGCGGTCCGCGCGCCGAGCGCCCGGCGGTCACGCTGCGGTCCGTGGCTGCCGTCGTGACCGCGGCATGCGGTCCCGGCACCGGACGCACCGCAGACCGTCGGCGGTCTCGACGAGTCGCTTCCGGGTGGCCGGCCGGCCGCAGCGTGGGCAGTGGTGGCGATGGGGTCCGGCCGAGGCGGTCATGACGCCTCCATCCCGGCGTCGCGCGCCAGATCGGCGCACACCGGGCACGGCTGCTGTTGCGTGTGCAGCCGGCACATGTCCCGCAGGTTCGCGGGTGCGTGCCCGTTGCTGCTCGGCGGCAGAAACCGCCCGCGCGGGTCCTGCTCGTCGCGGATGGCGCGGGCGATGTATGCGGCCGGGTTCGCCACCGTCCGGCCGGCGAGGATCGACGCGCGCACCGTGCCGGCCCAGACCGGCCCGACCGTGACCCCGGTCCGTTCCCGGATGGTGTTGATGACCGTCTCGTCGACCCGCGCGGCCCGCCTCTGTTCGAGGCTCGCCGGATCGATCTGTTCTGACCTGTTCTGAGAGTTCTGATTGGGGGGCACTGTGCCCCTAGTCATGGTGTTCTCTGCCCCTAGCTCTGGGGGCACCGTGCCCCTAGCTGCTCCCTTGGTTGGGGGCACCGTGCCCCTAGCCGGTGGTCTCAGTGAGAGACCAACCGGGATGGTCAACACGTACTGCGTCCGCGACTTCTTCGACCGGGCATCGGCGACGTCCGGCCGGCGCCGGATCACCCACCCGTCCCGCTCCAGCCGGTTGAGCTGGCGGCGGATGGTCGACCGGTCGAGCCCGGTCATGGTGGCCAGCGCGGTCAGGGACGGGGTGTAGGCGGCCGGGATGACCGGCGTGCCGGCTTCAGTGACCACGCACAGGGCGTGCATCACGTGTCGAGCCGGCGGCGGGAGTTCGGAGCCCACCACGGCGCGCTCAACCTCCCAGCGCGTCGCCATCGGCGACTCCTTCGGGCACCGCGGCGCGGCGCATGGCTTCGGTGGCGAGGTCGACCAGCGCCCGGCGGACCACGCTCGCGTTGAGCTGCTCGCCACACAGACGGGGCGGCACGAAGCCGTTCCACCCTTCGGGCGACCGGTAGCCCAGCGGCGGCGCGCACAACCGCGCGGCGAGGTCGGGATGCGCGAGGACCCGGGCGCGGCGCTGCGCGCACGCGGCCTGAGCCTCGGTGAGCTTGGAGCGCCAGAGGCGGGCGACCGGCCGATGCCCGACGATGTCGAGCCGCTCGGGCGGGTTACCCTGGCCGTGAGCCGCGCCGTCGCCCGGATGCTGACTCTGGAGGCCGCCCCCGCCAGGGCGGCCTCTGTCGTTCGGGGCGATCACGCGGTGCCGTCCTGCTCGGCGTACATCCGTTCGATGTAGGCAGCAAGATCAGACTCCGCGTACAGCAGCTTCCGTCCGATCTGCACCGCGGGCGGTCCCCCGCCGCGGTGCCGCATCATGTAGAGCGCCTGTGCCGTCGTCCGCAGACGCTCGGCTACCTCGTCGACGGTCAGGAACGGGCCCGTCCTCGGCGCGGCCTTGCGTCCCGCTGATGCCGACGCGGCGCCTCGGCGAGCCATCAGGCCGCGCCCTGCTCGACGTCGAGCAGGGCGGACACTCGGGCCGCGTGCCGGCGGGCAGCCGGCGGCGCGGCGGCGAGTACCGCGGCCAGGCTCTCTCTCCACTGCGTGACGTCGTCGTGGAACAACTCCGCTTCGGGCATGCCGAGGTACTCGGCGACGGCCCGCCGGAACGGCACCGACGTCCGCGACCGACCGGCGAGCATGGTGCAGACGTGTTGGACGCCGTATCCGAGATCGGCTGCCATGCGGCTCTGTGGGATGCCTCGGTCCTGAAGCACGTAATAGGCAGGATGGGCGCTACCTCTGGGCATGCACCAGAAATACCTATTAGAGCGAAAAGTTGGCAACTCCATAGCCGACCGTGACGGGCCATCCGGGATGTCCTGGCATGTAGCGGTATTCCTATGGCGCACCATCGTATCTTGACCGGACTAGTTCATTTTAGATCGGATTAGATCATCTTAGCTCATCTGCATATCATTTACCCGTGAATACCTTTACGTACCGGCAGATACCTACTCGCGGTCGGCGGGAAGATGCTGTGACGAATTTCACAGAATGACTCGATGTGCGACTACTCTTCGTGGTCGTCGCTGGTCCGGCCGGCCGGCTTCGTCCCGGTGCGTCCCTACCGGCCGCGGGACATAAGGTCTGATCCTCACGGATGACCTCGCCGGACTCGGCGACCGTCAGATGATTCGGGGGAATGCGTGGCGCGCATCAAAGATCGCTGGTTCAACGCCCGCAAGGGCCCGGACGGCGAGCGGGTGAAGTCGGCCCGGCACGGCAAGGGCGATCGCTGGCAGGTGGTGTACGACGACGACGAGGGGCGGGAGCGCGGCCCGACGTTCGCCCGCCGGGTGGATGCCGAGCGGTTCATGACCACCGTCGAGGCGGACAAGCTGCGCGGCGCCTACGTCGATCCGGACAAGGGCAAGAAGCTACTCAAGATCTACGTGGCGGAATGGCAGAAGGGCCAGGTGCAGCACGCGCCGAGCACGGTGTCGACCGTCGACTCGGACCTGCGGAACCACGTCCTCCCGCCCTTCGGGGACAAGGCGATCGGGCGTATCCGCCGGACCGCGGTTCAGGCGTGGGTCACGGAGCGATCGGCGGTGCTCGCACCAACCACCCTGCACCGGGTCTACGGCCTGCTGGCAACGATCCTCAAGGCGGCCGTGGTGGACGAGATCATCGTCCGCACGCCGTGCGTGGAGATCAACCTTCCGCCGATCACGAAGACGAGGGTCGTCCCCCTGCCCACGCTCGCCGTGGAGGCGATCATCGAAGCGGCACCGGCCCGCTGGCGTTCCGCGTTCATCCTCGGCGCCGGCACGGGCCAGCGTGAGGGGGAAATCCTCGGGCTCACCCTGGACCGGGTCGAGTTCCTGGCGCGACAGGGTCGGGTCGACCGCCAGGCCCAGACACCGAACAAGGGGAAGCCGTACATCCGTCCGCTGAAGACCGAGGCATCCGAGCGGACGATTCCCTACCCGGACGTCGTCCTCAACGCCCTGTCGGAGCACGTCCGACTCTTCCCGCCCGACCTCGTCGAGCTCGACGTCTACACCGAGCGGGCGGCCGGAGCGAAACCGAAGCGGGTCGCTGTCCGCCTGCTCTACCCCGGGCACGACGGCACCCTGATCCGGCGATGGCGGTTCATCGACAACGTGTGGAAGCCGGCGGTCAAGCGGGCAGAGGCGGCGCTGCGCGAGCGGGCGGCGAAGGAGCGGAGCGCGGGACGGAAGGACTCGGCGGACAAGATCGATGCCGCGGCCGATCGGCTCCGGGGGAAGGTCGACTTCCATGAGCTCCGGCACTACTACGCGAGTCTGTTGATCTCGCAGGGCGCCAACGTGAAGGTCGTTCAGGCCAGGCTCGGCCACAAGAACGCGACTGAGACTCTGGACACGTACGGGCACCTGTGGCCCGACAGCGACGAGTCGACCCGCGTTGCCGTCGATACGGTGCTCGGCGCCGCGCTCGGCAAGATCGGNACGCAATCGGCCCAGGAACGGCCCACGGCCCTCGGCTGACACCGTCTGCGCAGGTCAGATGGTGTAGTGCGGACGAGGTGGCCTGTAAGCCGGGTCCTGTGGCCGGGTCGCCTTGCGGCTCGCCGGTGGCGGCCATCTCTCTCGGGCTGCCGTTGCCGGCAGCCTCCAGCGGTCTACCCGCAGGCTCGGGCGGGCAGCCCTCGAACGCCTGCGCGGCTCGCGACCGGTTACGGCCGCGGGCCTTCTGACCTTGCTCCGGGCGGGGTTTACCGAGCCGCCCAGGTCACCCTGGGCGCTGGTGCGCTCTTACCGCACCGTTTCACCCTTACCGGCGCCGTGACCGGCACCGGCGGTCTGTTTTCTGTGGCACTGTCCCGCGGGTCGCCCCGGGTGGGTGTTACCCACCGCCCTGCCCTGTGGAGCCCGGACTTTCCTCGGCGGCACCGGCGTGAACCGGTGCCGACGCGGCCGCCCGGCCACCTCGTCCGCATCTTCAGCATAGGGCACGCGCCCGCCTAGAATCCCTGGGCACAGGGGACGGAACTGGACGGCGCGGGGCACGGCCGTGCAGGCGATCATGATGGATGGGGCGACGATGGCGGGATCCGACGAGCCGGGCAAGAGGATCGACCACACCCGCCCCACGAGCCCGCCGCCGCCCCCCGGCGGCCCCGCGGTCCCGGCGCTGGGCGCGGCGCCGGTCGGCGGCACCTCGCCGGGCACGGTGCCTGCGCCCTACCCGGCGGGCACCGCCTACCCGACCGGGGCTGCCGGGGCTCCCGGGGTGGCGGGGACAGCAGGCGGTCCGGCGGCGCCGGGGACGCCGCCGGCGCCCGGCGCGCCGGCCGAGGGGCCGCCGCGGCGGCGTGGGGTCGCCTACACCACCTACGCGATCACGGTGCTGGTACTGGTCATCGCGATTGCCGTCGTCGTGTTTGTGGTCAAGAACGACGCGCGGGTGAGCATCTGGCTCTTCGGCTCCACCCAGCAGATGTCGGTTGCCGCGGCGCTTGCCGCCGCGGCCGCCGCGGGGCTCGTCATCGGCCTGCTCATCGGGGTGATTCCGCAGATCCGGCTGCGCCGCGAGCTGCGTCAGCTACGCAAGGCGGCTCGCGGCCGGTAGGACGCCGAACAAGGGAAACGAACTCCCGCGCGGCGGTCGGTGCTGCGGTGGGCGTCGCGCGGGTATTCCTGACGATCGGCGGCGCGCGCCGCCGATCGTCAGGGTCGCGTTCGCCGCGGAGTTCTCCGGCACTCCGACGGGGTGAAAACGCGCACTCCGCGCGTCGTCGGCGCTGGTATATCCGTCTTCGCTCCGAGCCCGCTGTCGGCGGCAGTACCAGCGTGCGGGACGACGGGTCGATGGCCGGCTTACCGGCCGAGGTTACCGATCTCGCTCAGCCGTCCGTCCCGCCGCGGCCGAAGAACGGGGCTTCCTTCCGGTCGACTTCCGGTCGGCATCCGGTCGGCTGCCGTCTCCTCGCCGCCGCCCAACCGGCCGCGAGGTTGCATAACCGGGGCCCGGGCGGAGCGTGAGAACCCGATGAAGATCCCGCTCCTGTCCGCCGACGAAACGCGGCCGCACCTGTTGCAGATGAGTCATCGACGTGCCGTGTTTCGGCAGCGGCACGCGCATGTGCACGACCATCGAGTGGCAATCCAGGCCGGCGACTTTCCGCGCGGTCCCGTCGCCCATGCCCGCCCCGCCCGGCCGCGCCGGGGCGCGTTCGCGCCGGGGAGCGCGGCCACTGCCCCTCCCCCCGGCCGGGGTGACCCGGGTCGTCCGGCTCCGGCCCGGCAGGACGAACGGCCCGCGAGGCGCCGGGCCGGGCGGCGGGACCGGCCACGGATCACCCTTACGGGCCATCGGTGCAGGATGCCGGAGGCCCACCCGCCTCGTCGGCACAAGATGTTCGCTGCTAGGGCGGGCGGGGTGTAGGTGTAGCCCTGGGGCGTTCTGGTGGGGTGGACAAGCCCGTTTCGTGGGTGACCCTTGTGAACGGCTCTGCGTGTGCGCCGCACCGCGGTGGGGGCCCGAACGGCTCCCGCGGTGCTGTCGGTGCCCTGCCCGGCCGGGTTGCGACCCCTGGTGCGGGCCGGGTGCCCGGCCCGTCGTAGCACCCCTGGACCTCGCGTTTTACCGCCGGCACGAGCGTGGCAGCGGAATTCTGCCGGCGGGAAGCGGGGACGCGGTCGGCGCCGGAGGATCATTGTTTTCCTCACATTCACCGGAGTCGACCGGGTGGGCGTTCATCGTTCTCCTGTTGTCGGGTAATGTTTCGAGCAACTTTGATCTGGGAGGTTTCATGGCAGAAACGAGGGCCATTCGCCGACTGGGTCGGACCGCATGTGCGGGAATCACCGGTTCGGGCGTCCCGGGCGCCGCCGCCGGCCGGAATGCAAGGATCATCGTCGTGCGCGGCGGTGCCGGCGGCGAGGACGGTCGCGACCTGTCGCCGAGTGTGGCCGCCGTCTCCGAGGAACGGGTCGAACTCGTTGATCGAGTCATTCTCGTGAGGGCTCGGCGGGACATCCCCGAAAGCTGATCGATCCCGCGGCGGAGAAGCCTCCGGGGCGGCGTCACCGGCTTCTCCGTCGCGGTTTGGGGGTGTTTTCGGCCGAAGGGCGGGGGGGCCGCCGGCAGAGGTGGCCGGTTGGGGTAACCGATAGGTGGGTGTCCAGGGAGTCGAATGGCCGGGTAGCTGCGGTTCCATCGGTACAGTCCGATTTGTGACACCGCAGCGCACCGTCCCGCCTCCGGGGGCATACCTCGCGCCGCTTCCGGCGAAGGTACCGAGGCCCGGTACCCCCTGCCGGCGCGCTTTGTCCATTGCTTTGGCGGTGGTGAGCAGTCGGACTTCCGGCCCGNGCCTTCACCGACAGCGGAGCGGAGCTGCGCTAACGGCGGCGTCGAGGGTCCCGTCACCCGGCGGAGATTCGTGCCACGTCTGGTCGCGCCGCGTCCGGCGACGGAACTTCCCCGGCCCCCGGAGTCGTCTGATGAGGGCGTGGGAGGCGTGGCCCGACCGGCGCACATGTGCGTCACAGGTTCCGCGGGCACGGTGGGGTGATGCCGGCGACCGGACCTTCGGCCCCGCCGGGAGCGGGCCGGCGCCGGGCGGCACCTTAGCCGTCCGGCGGGTGGGCCGACGATCGCCGATGGTGGAAAGAACGACGTAAGGAGGGCGTGGTGCCGCCGAGGCCGCTGCGCTCGGGTGACCCCGAGCGGGTCGCCCGGTTCGCGCTGACCGCGCGGCTCGGCTCCGGCGGGATGGGCATCGTGTATCTCGGCGCGGACGACGACACCGGCCAGTTGGTCGCGCTGAAGGTGATCCGGTCGGATTTCGCCGCCGAGCCGGAGTTCCGCTCGCGGTTCCGCCGCGAGATCGAGGCGGCCAGGGCGGTCGGCGGGGCCTGCACGGCCCGGCTGGTCGACGCCGACCCCGACGCCGAGGACCCGTGGATGGCCACCGAGCTCATCCCCGGGCAGAGCCTCGCCGAGACGATCGCCACCCGGGGCGCCATGGACACGCGGGAGGTCGTCGCGCTCGCCGCCGGCCTCGCGGAGGCGCTGACCGCCATCCACGGCGCCGGGATCGTCCACCGTGACCTCAAACCCGGCAACGTCATCCTCGGCGGCGACGGCCCCAAGGTGATCGACTTCGGCATCGCGGCGGCGGTCGACGCCACGGTCGCCACCCGCACCGGGGTCCTGCTCGGCAGCCCCGGCTACATGGCGCCCGAGCAGGTCACCGGGCACGGCGAGGTCGGTCCCGCGGCCGACGTCTTCGCCTGGGGCCTGACCGTGCTCTACGCGGCGACCGGCCGGCCCCCGTTCGGCACCGGCCGCGCCGACGCGCTGCTCTACCGGGTCGTGCACAGCGAGGCCGACACCGGCGACGTCCCCGCCGAGCTGCGGCCGGCGGTGACCGCGGCGCTGGTGAAGGAGCCCGCCGGGCGGCCCAGCGCCGACGATCTGCTGCGGGGACTGATCGGGCCCACCGACGATCCGGCCACGGGTACCCGCCGGCTGCTGCGCGAGGCCTGGAACCCGCCGCCCATCGACCCCGCGGCGTTCGTCCACGTGCCCACGCTCACCCCGTCGCCCACCTCGTCGCGCGCCGGTGACCGGCTGCGCGACGGCGACTTCCACGACAGCCAGACGCTGGCCGGGCTGCCCTCGCCGCGGCCTTCGGTCAGCTTCATCGCTCCGGCCCAGCGCACCCCCGAGCCCAGCCGCCCCACGGCGCGTGCGGTGCGCCGGTTGCGTGGCTGGGCGCCGGGTGTCTTCGCCGCGCCGACCGGAACGTCCGCGCCGGTCCCGCCTGCCCCGCGCGGGCCGTCCCGGGACGCCCTCCCGTCGGTGCCCGACGGCCCTCCCACACCAGCTGACCCCGCCTCGCCGCCGGACGGCTCCCTGCGGCCGGACGGCTCCCCGCGGTCCGATGTCTTCGGTGAGGTCACGCGGCCGCCGGTGCCGGTTACCCCGGGAACGTCGGCATCGCCGGCCGGCCGGCGCGCCGGGGTCGGCCGGCGGGTGGGCGCCGACGAGCGTGCGGCGGCGGCCCGCGCCGCGGACGGCTCCGGGCCGGCGCCCGGCGGTCAGCGTCAGGCCGCGGCCGCCGAGCCGACCCCGGGCCGGGATCCCGGGTCGGCCAACGCGATGACCCCCTGGGCGCCCATCGGCGCACCGGCGGACCGTAAGGAGCTGGATCCGGCGGCGGCCGGCACCGGACTCGACCCGAACTCATCCGGCGGGGCCCCCGCCGATGCGGCTGCCGCGGCCGTGGCCGTCCCCTGGTGGCGGGTGCCGGATCCGGGCGTCCCGGACCGGACCGCGGCGGCGTCCGGCGACGCCGCGCCGCCGGCTGCCGCCGCGCTCGGGCGTGGGCCGGACCATGCCGACCCACGTGCGCCGATGCCGATGCCGATGCCGCCGCGCTGCACGACGGAAGCGGGGGAGTCGTCGCCGGGGGCGCCGGTGCCGGCCGGCGCGCGGACCGCCGGCGCCGAGAACCTGATGGGCGCCGAGGCGTGGGAGGGATCGGGACCGGTGGCTCGCCCGGCCGGCTCGGGCGGGCCCGGCGGTGCGGGCGAGCTCCCCGGTTCCGGGAGGTCTGGCCGCGCGGGCCGGCCGGCGCGGTTGGGCGCGGGGCGCCGAGCGAGGTCCAGCCCACCGACGCCCGCGGGCGCGGCGTCCTCGCCGGCGGGCGTCGCCGCCGGGGCCGTGGGTCACCTGCCGGCGACGAACAGGGCCGGTTTCCCCGCGCAGACGCCTGCCCCGCCCGGTTCGGACGGTTCCTTCGTCTGGCGAGGCCCGGCCGGTTGGGAGGGTTCGGCCGGTCCAGAGCTCACGGCCGGCCGGGATCACCCCGGCGGGGCGGAGCCGGCGCCAGGCCCGACGGGCCGCCCGGGCGAGGGCACCTCGACCGCAGGGCCCTGTCCGGTTGACGCGGCGGCCCTGCCCGGCCCGGACGGGACCGTCGTGGCGACGGGGACCGCGGGAGCCGGGACGCAGGCAGGTGGGTCGCCGGCGAGCGGTGCCGGGGCTGATGGGGCTAATGGGGCCCGGTCTGGCGCGCGCGCGGCGGGGCGGACTGCGGAGCAGGCGTGGGCCGCGCCGCAGGCCGGGCCGGCGGCGGGCGGCGATCAGAGCGGGCCGAGCTCGGCGGCCCCGATGGGCCCGGGGGAGCCGGACGTCGGGGGGCGGGCGGACGTCGGGGGGCCGGATGTCGTCGAGGGGCCGGGCGGGACCGGCGAGTCGCGCGGCCGGGCCGGCCAGGCAGCCCGGTACCCCAGGCGGACGGCGGCCCTGGCCGCGCTGGCTGCGGCGGTCGCCGGCCTGGCCGCACTGGGCGCCGCCCACGCCGCGGACGAGTCCGACCACTCCCCGTCCCGGCAACCCGCGGCGCCGCGCGTGATCCAGGTTGTTCCCTCCGGTGTTCCCGGCCCCGGCTCCGGACTGGGCCTGCGACCCCGCTCGGGCGTGGGCCGACCTGCCAACGTGCCCGGCGGCCCGCCGTCCCCGGGTGCTCAGTCCCCGGGTGCTCAGTCCCGGGCCGAGCAGTCCCCGGTCGTCACCGTCCTGAGCGCGGCGCAGATGGTGCCCCTGTCGGCGGTCCCCGCGTTCCGTGGGGTGATCGGGCAGCTCTCGCAGGGCCGGCAGTTCGGCGACTTCGTCACCGCCCACAACACCGGCGTCGTCTTCCTGGAGGTCCTCGCGCCGGGCCAGGACAACGCCCGGGCCTTCTTCCCCGGCCCGGACCTCGGAGGCGACCCGCTGCCGAACTTCACCCTGGTCGCGTCGTGCGACGCCCCGGGCGGTGGGCAGACGCCGGGCTTCGGTCCCGACCGGGGCTGCACCGGCACCACCTATCGGCTGGCCGGGTTGACCGGCGGCGGGGCCAGTTTCGACTTCGCGCAGGGCTTCTACCGGCTGCACGGATACTTCCTCGTCGATGTGGTCCCCGGGATGCAGCAGGGCCTGCAGACCGTCAATCTGCACGCGGTCGACGCCCGGATTCTGCCGCGCTGACCGTATTTGCGACCCGGCCTCGGCGGCGAGCTGGGCTTTTTATCTCTATTGTCCGGCCGTGTCGGACGGGTTTGTGGCCGGCCGGTGACGGAGAAAACCAGGGCAGGCTCTCTCTTGGGGGTGTGCGGTGTTTCAAATCATCTGGATTATTCTCGCCGGCCTGGTGATCGGCCTGCTGGCCCGACTGATCCTCCGGGGTAGGCAGGACATTCCGATCTGGCTGACGGTCGCTCTCGGCATCGTGGGCGCGCTGGTCGGCAACGTGATCGCCAGCGCAATCGGGGTGCGCCATACCGGCGGCGTCGACTGGATTCGGCACATCCTGCAGGTCGGTGTCGCGGTCGGGCTGGTCGCCGTCGTCGCGCCGTTGTGGGCGACGCGGCACACCCATGGCAGCGACCGCCATCAGCGGCATACGGCGGGCCGGCTGTGACCGGCCGTCAGCGGCCCCGGCGGACCCAGTCGTCGTAGTCGACGCCCTCCTCGCCGATGGTCGTGTCGTCGCCGTGCCCGGTGTGCACAACGGTGTTCGCCGGCAGGGTGAGCAGTTGCGTGCGGATCGAGGCGAGGATCGTCGGGAAGTCCGAGTAGGACCGCCCGGTGGCCCCCGGCCCGCCGCGGAACAGCGTGTCCCCGCTGAACAGCACCGGTTCGCCGGTCAGCTCGCCGAACAGGCAGATCCCGCCGGGGGAGTGGCCCGGGGTGTGCAGCACCCGCAGCGATCCGCCGCCGGGCAGGCCGACGAGCTGACCGTCGGCGAGCGATCGGTCGGGCGCGCGGTGCGGGTAGATCGTCCGCCACAGCATCACGTCGGCCGGGTGCAGCGCGATCGGCGCCCGCACCAGGTCGGCGAGCTCCGCCGCCGCGTTGATGTGGTCGTTGTGCCCGTGGGTGGCGATGATCGAGGTCACGACGCGGGTGCCGACCGCCGCCGCGATCACCGACGGGTCGTGCGCGGCATCAATGACCAGGACCTCCTGGTCGTTGCCGACGAGCCAGACGTTGTTGTCGACGGTGAACGTCTGGCCGTCCAGGGTGAAGTCGCCGCGGGTGATCACGCGGTCCACCCGAAGCCCCGCATTGCCGGTCATGGCGCCCGCTCCTCTGTTCCCGAATTCCCGATCGGGTCGGAGACCCGGAGGATCCGCCCGCCGTGCACCGGGGCGCCGCCGGTGGCGGCGGTCCCCGACACGTCGACCGTATCGGGCGCTTCGCGGGTTCGGATCGACCCACCGCCCGCGCGACACCGCCGACGCACGCGGCCCTCGCCGGCACCCCGTCCGGGTGNCGGCGTCCCCGCCCGCGGGGACACTCGACGGGCCCTGGATCTTGACGGGCCCTGGATCTCGACGGGCTTAGAGGACGACGACGCTGCGCAGCACGTCGCCGCGGCGCATCNGGGCGAACGCCTCCTCCACGTCGCTGATCCCGACCGTCTCGGTGACGAAGGCGTCGAGGTCGAGGCGGCCCCGGCGGTACAGGTCGATGAGGATCGGGAAGTCGCGGCTGGGCAGGCAGTCCCCGTACCAGGACGACGACAGGTGGCCGCCGCGGCCGAAGACCTCCGCGAGTGGCAGCTCGACGGTCATCGTCGGGTCCGGCACCCCCACCAGGACCAGCCGCCCGGCCAGGTCGCGGGCGTCGAACGCCTGCCGGTACGTCTCGGGGCGGCCCACCGCCTCGATGACGACGTCGGCGCCGAAGCCGTCGGTGAGGTCGCGGACCGCCTGCACGGGGTCGGCCGAGCGGGCGTCCACGGTGTCGGTGGCCCCGAAGTGGCGGGCCCAGGTCAGCTTGCGCTCGTCGACATCCACCGCGATGATCTTCCGGGCGCCGGCGATGGCGGCGCCGGCGATCGCCGCGTTCCCGACGCCCCCGCAGCCGATGACCGCCACCGTCTCCCCGCGGGTGACCCGCCCGGTGTTCACCGCCGCGCCGAAGCCGGCCATCACCCCGCAGCCGATCAGGCCGGCCGCCTCCGGTCGCGCCGCCGGGTCCACGGGCACGCACTGGCCGGCGGCGACCAGGGTGAGCGGCGTGAACGCCCCGATGCCCAGCGCCGGCGCCAGCGGCGTGCCGTCCTCGAGCGTCATCGGCTGGGCGGCGTTGCGGGAGTCGAAGCAGTACCAGGCCATCCCGCGCCGACAGGCCCGACACGTCCCGCACGGCGCCCGCCAGGCCAGCACCACGTAGTCGCCGGGGGCCAGGCCCGTCACGCCCTCGCCGACCGACTCGACCGTGCCGGCGGCCTCGTGGCCGAGCAGGAACGGGTAGTCGTCGTTGATCGCGCCCTCGCGGTAATGCAGATCGGTGTGGCACACGCCGCAGGCGCGCACGCGCACGCGGGCCTCGCCCGGCCCCGGGTCCGGGACGATGATCCGCTCCAGACCGACCGGCGCGCCCTTGTGTCGGGCCACCACCGCTTCCACCGTCTGTGCGCCCATAGGAGAGCTCCCTTCACTCGGAAAACGCCTCGTCGTCGCCCGGCCCGCCGCACGGCTCGGCCCGTATCACCGGCCACCCCGCCGAGCACGCTCGCGGACCGTATCCGTTGCGGTGCAAGCCTGACCGAACCGCATCGGTGACCCCTGGTGCATGATTTCGTACCCCTGTGGGCGTGACCCGTCCAACGCACACCGCCCCCGATGGCNCGACACGCCGCTTTACGGCCACCCAGCGCCGCCGGGAACGGGTGAGTGTCGGTACGCTCCTACCGGTCCGTTTCTGCTCTTTGTAGAAGGAGCAACCCCTCCGTGGTCCGATTTGCCGACGCTCCCTCCGTCGATTCCCCGAAACGCCGCACCTACGGTGAGGTGACCGTCGGTGACCCTCGGTTGTCCGAGGATGGGCGGCTCGAAGCCGGCGGCGAGAGCGTCGACGAAGGGGTGGGCCAGCCCGGCCCCACCGGCCGGCCGCTGCCGTCGTTCCCCGTCCCCGCCTCGCTGACCTCCCACGGTCCCGCCTGGATCGTGGCCATGTGCAACCAGAAGGGCGGCGTCGGCAAGACCACCAGCACGATCAACCTCGGCGCCGCCCTCGCCGAGTACGGCCGCCGCGTGCTGCTGGTCGACTTCGACCCGCAGGGCGCGCTGTCGGTCGGCCTCGGCATCAACCCGATGCAGTTCGACCTGACCGTGCATGACCTGCTGCTCGGCGGGGACGCCCACGTCCGCGACGTCATCGTCGAGACCCAGGTCGACAATCTGGACCTGCTGCCGAGCAACATCGACCTGTCCGCCGCCGAGGTGCTGCTGGTCACCGAGGTCGGCCGCGAGCACAGCCTCGCCCGCGCGCTTGCCCCCATCCTCGACGACTACGACGTCATCCTCGTCGACTGCCAGCCCTCGCTCGGTCTGCTGACCGTGAACGCGCTGACCGCGGCGGACGCCGTCATCGTCCCGCTGGAATGCGAGTACTTCGCGTTGCGCGGCGTCGCGCTGCTGCTGCAGACGATCGACAAGGTGCGCGAGCGGCTCAACTCGCGCCTCGAGCTCGCCGGCATCCTCGCCACCATGTACGACGCCCGCACGCTGCATGCCCGCGAGGTGCTGGCCCGGGTCGTGGAGCGCTTCCCCGACGAGGTGTTCCACACGGTGATCAACCGCACGGTCCGTTTCCCGGAGACGACCGTGGCCGGTGAGCCGATCACGACGTACGCGCCCACCTCGGTCGGCGCCGCCGGCTACCGGCGGCTGGCCCGCGAGCTGATGGTCCGGCACAACACGCCCCCGCTCGTCGGCTGAATCCGGGCTTTTGCATGATCGGGGCGAAAAGGTAGCAACGTGCTTTTCCATCTCGCCGAGCCGGCGGCGCTGCTCGGGATCGTCGTCGCGTTCCTGATCGGGGTGTTCGCGCACGACGCCGCCCAGGTCCTCACCGCGCGGGTGGTCCGGGACCCCACCCCGCTGCGCAGCGGTCGGCTCACCACCGGCGTCAAGGACCGGCTCAGCCCCTTCAGCGGGCTCGCCGTGTTCATCGTCGGCCACGGCTGGGCCGAGTCGGTGCCGATGAACGACGTGTGGCGGCGGCGGCGCTTCCACGTCGCGGCCGCGGTGCTCGCGGGCCCGCTGGCCTACCTGCTGCTGGCTCTCGGCTCGCTCGCGCTGTTCCAGGTGGTCGGCGACCCGGCCAGGATCTTCCTCGGTGACCGGGTGACCGAGGTGACCGTGCCGGACAGCTTCGCCGCCGAGTTCACCCTGTGGCTGGCGATCACCTTCGGTTCGATGTTCATCGTCAGCCTCATCCCGGTCCCGCCGACGGACGCCGGGCGGCTGGTGTTCCTGCTCGGCGGGACGTCGTCGGGCTGGCGCAGCACCTACCACCGGCTCACCGACGGCAACATCGGCCTGGTCATCCTGCTGGCGCTGCTGTTGCTGCCGGTGCTGTTCGTCGGGTTCCCGTCGGTCGTCGGCCAGCTCATCGGCCCGCTGCTGCGCGGGCTCGCCGCCCTGATCGGTCTCCACCTGGCTTGAGCACGATCATGACCGCTGGCCTGGGGCGTAGCGTGGCGTCATGACCCGGGCCAGAGCCGATGCCGCCGGGGCCGAGCCGGCGACACCGACCGCCCGAGGGGGGCGGACCGAGCCCTTCGTCGTCGAGCTGGCCAACTTCACCGGTCCGTTCGACCTGCTGCTCTCGCTCATCGCCAAGCACCGCCTCGACGTGACCGAGGTCGCGCTGTCCCAGGTCACCGACGAGTTCGTCGCGCACATCCGTCGGCTGGGGGACCGGTTCGACCTCGGCCAGGCGACCGAGTTCCTGGTGATCGCCGCGACCCTGCTCGACCTCAAGGCCGCCCGGCTGCTGCCCGGCGCGCTGTCCGACGACGAGTCCGAGGACCTCGCCCTGCTTGAGGCCCGCGACCTGCTGTTCGCCCGACTGCTGCAGTACCGGGCGTACAAGGAGGCGTCGGCGCTGTTCGCCGGGCTGATGGCGCTGGAGGCCCGCCATGTGCCCCGCGCCGTGCCGCTGGAGCCCCGCTACGCCGCCGCCCTGCCCGAGGTGCAGATCGGCATCGGCCCTACGGAGCTCGCGGCGCTGGCCGCGAAGCTGCGTGAGCCGCCGCTGCCGCCGCTGGTCGCCACCGACCACGTGCACCTGCCCCGGATCAGCGTCCGGGAGCACATGCTCGCGATCATCTTGCTGCTGCGGGAGCTCGGCGCCGCGGACTTCCGCACGCTGTGCGCGGGCTGCCAGCAGACGATCGAGGTGGTCGCCCGCTTCCTGGCCCTGCTGGAGCTGTTCCGCGAGGGCCGGATCTCCTTCGACCAGGAGATTCCCCTCGGGGAGCTGACGGTGCGCTGGATCGCCGTCGACCCGGCCGCGGACGGCGACCTGCTGTCCATCGGCCGGGGGCTGTACGACGAGGATCCGGCCGACGAACCGCGGGAGGCGGCATCGTGAGCGAACAGCCGGACGCCGGCGTAGGCGGTGAGGCGGCGGTCGCGTCGCCCGGTGCGGACCGGCCGCCGCTGGCGGCGCTGCTGGAGGCGGTGCTCATGGTTGCGGAGCGGCCGGTCGGCGTCGCGGAGCTCGCCACCGGGCTCGGCGCCCCGGCCCGTGAGATCGAACGGCTGCTTCCCGAGCTCGCCGAGGGATACGTCCGCGACGGCCGCGGTTTCCGGCTGCGTCACGTCGGCGCCGGCTGGCGGTTCTACACCGCCGACGAGTGTGCCCCCTGGGTGGAGGGCTTCGTGCTCGCCGGCCAGTCCGCCCGGCTGTCCCAGGCGGCGCTGGAGACCCTCGCCGTCGTCGCCTACCAGCAGCCCGTCAGCCGCGGACGGATCGCCGCGGTGCGCGGCGTCTCTGCCGACGGCGTCATCCGCACCCTGACCGCACGGCGGCTCGTCGAGGAGATCGGGCACGATCCCGAAACCGGTGCCATCCTGTATGGAACGACCGACTACTTCCTGGAACGGATGGGCCTGCGCGGGCTCGACGAGCTGCCGCCTCTGGCCCCCCTGCTGCCCGGACTCGACGATCTGGATGACATCGTTGCCCCATGAACGCTGCTGCTGACCGCCCCCGCGCGCCGCGCGACGCCCGCGCCCGCCGGGACGGCCGCCCACCCGCGGACGGCCGCCCCACCCGGGAGCCCCGCCTCGCCCGAGGGGAAGCCCGCCCCTCCCGAGAGGCTCGGCCTGCCCGTGGGGAGGTTCGCCCTGCCCGTGGGGAGGCGCGTCCTGCCCGTGGGGAGGTTCGGCCCAGCAGCGGGGAGGCTCGACCCGCCCGCGGAGAGGGCCGTCCCGTTCGTGGGGAGGCTCGGCCAACATGGGAGGCTCGGCCGGCTCGTGGGGAGGGCCGTCCCGCACGTGGGGAGGGCCGTCCGGCTCGTGGGGACGCTCGGCCTGTCCGGGGAGACGCTCGGCCCGTTCGCGGGGAGGGCCGTCCGGCGGCCCGTGGGGANTCGTGGGGATGCTCGCCCCGTCCGTGGGGAGGCTCGGCCGGTCCGTGGGGAGGGCCGTCCCGTTCGTGGGGAGGGCCGTCCGGCTCGTGGGGACGTTCGGCCTGTCCGGGGAGACGCTCGGCCTGTCCGTGGGGAGGCTCGTCCCGTTCGTGGGGAGGCTCGGCCCACCTGGGAGGCGCGTCCTGCCCGCGGGGAGGCTCGGCCGGCCCGGGAAGCGGGGCCGGCTCGAGAGGAGCGTCCCGTGCGGGCGCCGCGGGACCCGGCTTCCGCCGCGGACGAGGGCATTCGGCTGCAGAAGGTGCTCGCTGCGGCCGGCATCGGTTCCCGCCGGCGTGGCGAGGAGCTCATCGCCGACGGCCGGGTCAGCGTGGACGGTGTCGTCGTGCGCGAGCAGGGCCGCCGCGTCAACCCGGAGACCGCGATCATCGAGGTCGACGGCGACCGGATCGTCACGCGCACCGGCCTGGTCCACCTGGCGCTGAACAAGCCGCGCGGGGTGCTGTCGGCCATGTCCGACGACCGCGGCCGGCCCACCATCGCCGACCTGCTCACCGAGTTCGGCGGCGGGCTGTTCCACGTCGGCCGCCTCGACGGCGACAGCGAGGGGCTGCTGCTGGTCACCAACGACGGCGAGCTCGCCCACCGCCTGACCCATCCCTCCTACGAGGTGCCCAAGTCCTACCTGGTCGAGGTCTCCGGGCCGCTGCGCCGCGAGGTACCGCGCACGCTGCGCGCCGGCGTCGAGCTCGACGACGGGCTGGCGCGGGCGGACTCGGTGCAGATCGTCGATCAGGCGAACGGTCGGGTGATGCTGGAGATCGTCGTGCACGAGGGTCGCAATCGCATCGTCCGCCGGATGATGGAGACCGTCGGTTACCCGGTGCACCGGCTCGTCCGCACCCGGCTCGGCGCGGTCTACCTCGGCACCCTGCGCTCCGGCCGAGCCCGCCATCTCACCCGCGGCGAGATCGGCGCCCTCTACCGCAACGTCGGCCTGTAGCCGAGTAACGGAATCCGCCTCAGTCACCTCGGGTCGCTCCTCTATCAACCCTGTGGCGCCGCAGAGTTACCGGCTGCCCGGCTCCGGCCAGATTGCGGCCAGATCGTGCCGAGGCTTGGGTACGTTTTTCCGAAAAACCGTACCCAAGCCTCGGCATGATTGTGTGCATGGATAGTTACGGAAAGCCACAGACGTGTAGGGCGGCCAGTGGGCACCACGCCGGGAGCCGAGGCGACCCCGGTCGTCTGACCAGATCTCCACGGCCACCGACCGAGGGCCTGCTCGCAGCGACACACCTCGGCGCCGGCTGTCGACAAGGAGCGCCACAGGCCCGAGCACGGCGAGTGTGTCGAAAGATGTCGCCATAGGCTGTCGGTCATGGTCGGATCGGGCTGGGACGATGCCCAGTTGCCGCGGCTGCGCCGGGTCGGTGTGGTCGGCACGGGTCTCATCGGCACCAGCATCGGGCTGGCGCTGTCCGCGCAGGGCGTGGAGGTCCTGCTCCGCGACGCCGACGAGGCTCAGGTCGCCATCGCCGCGAAGATGGGCGCGGGGCACCCCTGGGCGGGGGAGCGGGTCGAGCACGCCATCGTCGCCACCCCGCTGCCGACGATCCCGGGCGAGGTCCGGGCGCTGGCCCGCGCCGGGCTCGCCGACACGGTCAGCGACGCCGGCAGCGTCAAGGTCCGCCCGCTGGTCGAGGGCGTCCAGCTCGGCTGCGACCTGTCGACGTGGTGCCCGGCGCATCCCATCGCCGGGCGGGAGCGGCACGGCGCGGTCTCGGCGCGCGCCGACCTGTTCGCCGAGCGGGTGTGGGCCATCTGCCCGGTCCCGCACACCGGCGCCGCCGCCCTGCATGCCACCGTGGCGCTGGCCCTGGCCTGCGGCGCCACCCCCGTGCGGACCACGCCGCAGCGTCACGACGAGGCGATGGCGACCGTCTCGCACGTGCCCCAGCTCGTCGCCAGCGCGCTCGCCGGGGTGCTGGTGGGGCTCTCGCCGGGGGAGGTGCCGCTCGCCGGTCAGGGGTTCCGGGACACCACCCGGCTCGCCGACAGCGACGCCGAGCTGTGGGCGGGGATCGTCGAGGGCAACCGGGGGCCGATCGCCCGGCGGGTGCGCGACCTCGGCTCCCGGCTGACCGCGCTGGCCGACGTCCTCGACGCGGCCGGCGCCGACGAGGTCACCGCGGCGGTCACCCGGCTCATGCGGGACGGGCACACGGGCCGCGCGCTGCTGCCGCGTAAGGCCGGCGCCACGGCGCGGTCCTGGGGCTGGGTCGGCGTCGTGCTCGACGACCGGCCCGGGCAGCTCGCCGCGATCGTCGGCCTCATCAGCGCGTGGGACGTCAACATCGAGGATGTCGGTCCGTTCGAGCACAGTCTGGATGCGCCGGCCGGCATCGTCGAACTGGCCGTCGATCCGGCGGTCGCGGACAGTCTCGTCGACCGGCTCACAAGCACCGGATGGACGGCATACCGACGATCCTGATGCGGTACCGAGTAGCCTGATCCGGGTTGCCCGCGACGGTTCCCGCCGCGGTGCGACCGACGGGTTGACGCCACCGGCCCGCCCTTCGGCCCGGTTCGCGTGCCGGGAGTCGTCTGACGTTCATCGTCCGGTGACCGCGGCCGGCGGGCCGGCTACCGCCCTCGCGGTGGGCGAGGGTCGGGGCGGACGCGGCGCGGGAAGGGGTCCGCGGGGCGCGACCCGACGATTCTCAGGTGTCCGGGACGGAGGAATCGGGTGAAGCCCGAGCACGGGTCTGCGCTGTCGGTGGGCGGGAGTGCCGCCGACGGGGTGAAGGTAACGTCCGCGCCGCTCGGGTCCGAGGGGAGCGCGTCCGCGCTTGCCGACGGCCCGGTCGAGGGGCTGATCGTGGCGGTCGACGGCCCCGGTGGATCGGGAAAGAGCACGGTGGCCCGCGAGCTCGCGCGGCGCCTCGGGCTTCGCTATCTCGACACCGGGGCGATGTACCGCGCCGTCACCCAGCTCGCGCTGGAGCGGCGCATCGACATCGAGGATCCGCAGGCGGTCGCGGAACTCGCCGAGCGGGCCGTGCTCTCCGTCGGCACCGACCCGGACGAGCCGTCGATCGCCGTCGACGGGGTCGGCGTGGACGCCGAGATCCGCACCAGGGCGGTCACCAACGCGGTCAGCGCCATCGCCGCGGTGCCCGCGGTGCGGGCGCGCCTCGTCGCCCAGCAGCGCCAGGTGATCGCCGCCACCCGGCCCGGCGGCATCGTCGTCGAGGGCCGCGACATCGGTTCCGTCGTCGCGCCGGACGCCCAGATCAAGGTGTTCCTCACCGCGTCGACGGAGGTGCGGGCGCTGCGCCGGTCGCGCCAGCTCGGCGAGAAGGGCGTCGACGACGTCGCGCGGACGCTGGCCGAGCTGGACCGGCGTGACGCGCTCGACTCGAGCCGCGCCGCCGACCCGCTGGCCGTCCCCGAGGGGGCGATCGTGCTGGACTCGACGGCCCTGTCCGTCCCCGAGGTGGTCGACGAGGTCCTGCGGCGCTGCGGGCAGTCGTCGAACGTGACGACGTGACGGGCCCCGAACAGGCCGCGGACGAGATGACCACCCGGTCGGCCCCGGAGATCACCCGGCCGGCGCCGGAGACCATCCGGCCGGCCTCCGGGACGGGGCTGCTGCACCGGGGCGCCGCCTCGCCGGTCTACAACGACCTGCCGCACCGCGTGCTCAAGCCCGGGGTGCGGCAGATCATCAACCGACTGATCATGCGGGTGACCCTGGAGGGGCTCGAGCACGTCCCCGTGGACGAGCCGCTGATCTTCGCGGGCAACCACAGTAGCTGGCTGGACGGCCCGCTGGTGGTGATCGAGTCGCCGCGCACCGTGCGCTGCCTGGTCAAGTCGGAGATGTACACCCGGATCGTCGGCCGCCTGCTGCTGATCAGCGGGCAGATCCCGATCGACCGGGGGCGCCCCGACCGCGAGGCGCTGCACACCGCGCTCGACGAGCTGTCCCGCGGCGGCGCGATCGGCGTCTTCCCGGAGGGCACCCGGGGCAGCGGGGAGATGGCCGCGGTCCAGCACGGCATCGCCTACCTCGCCGTCCACGGCCGCTGCCGGGTGCTCCCCGTAGCCTGTATCAACACCGGCGACGCCCTGCCCAAGGGCGCGCGCTGGCCGCGTCGCTCGGTGCAGGTCAGGGTGGTCTTCGGCAAGCCGTTCGAGGTCGACGTGCCGGCCAACCCGCGCTCGCGGCGGGCGCTCGCCGCCGTCGCCGAGGACATCCGGGTGCGGCTGCTCGATCATCTCGAGACCGCCCGTGCCTCCCCGGGCGAATCCGCCGCGTGATCATCGTAGATCACCGGTCCCGACGACAGGTGTGGCAGTGATGGCAGTGATGAGCAGACAGGACGCAGCGATGGACGGCGCCGAGGCGGCATCCGGCGACGACCTTCGAGCCGACGACCTTGGAATCGACGATCTTGGAGCCGGCGAGCTGGGCCCGGTCGCCGGCCAGCCGGTCGTGGCCGTCGTCGGGCGGCCCAACGTGGGCAAGTCGACGCTGGTCAACCGGATCCTGGGCCGCCGCGCCGCCGTGGTCGAGGACGTGCCCGGGGTGACCCGCGACCGCATCGCCTACGACGCGGTGTGGAACGGGCGCCGGTTCACCCTCGTCGACACCGGCGGTTGGGAGCCCGACGCCTCCGGGCTCGCCGCGCAGGTTTCCGAGCAGGCGGCCGCGGCGCTCGACACCGCCGACGCCGTGCTGTTCATTGTCGACGTGGTCACCGGGGCCACCGACGCCGACGAGGCCGTCGCCCGGGTGCTGCACCGCAGCGGCCTGCCGGTGATCCTCGTCGCGAACAAGGTCGACGACAACCGGTTCGAGGCCGACGCCGCCGCCCTGTGGGGGCTCGGGCTCGGCGAGCCCCACCCCGTCTCGGCGCTGCACGGCCGCGGCAGCGGCGACCTGCTCGACGCCGTGCTCGCCGTGCTGCCCGAGGCACCGCGCGAGGTCTTCACCGAGACCGACGGCCCACGCCGGGTCGCGCTGATCGGCCGGCCCAACGTCGGCAAGTCCAGCCTGCTCAACAAGATCGCCGGCAGCCGCCGCTCGCTCGTGCACGACGTGGCCGGCACCACCCGCGATCCGGTGGACGAGCTGGTCACCGTCGGCGGCGAGGAGTGGATGTTCATCGACACCGCCGGGCTGCGCCGGCGGATCCGCGAGGCGTCCGGCGCCGAGTACTACTCGTCGCTGCGCACCGCGGGGGCGCTGGAGGCCGCGGAGGTCGCCATCGTCCTGCTCGCCGCGGACGAGCCGCTCACCGAGCAGGACCAGCGGATCATCACCATGGTGATCGAGGCCGGCCGGGCGCTCGTCCTCGCCTTCAACAAGTGGGACCTCGTCGACGAGGACCGCCGGCTCACCCTCGAACGGGAGATCGACCGCGACCTCGGCCGGATCGCCTGGGCCCCGCGGGTGAACGTCTCGGCCCGCACGGGGCGGGCCACCGACCGGCTGGCCCCGGCGCTGCGCACCGCGCTGGAATCCTGGGGCACCCGGATCCCGACCGGCCGGCTCAACGCCTGGCTCGGCGAGGTCGTCGGCGCCACCCCGCCGCCCCCGCGCGGTGGGCGGGTGCCGAAGATCCTGTTCGCCACCCAGGCAGGCGTGCGTCCCCCGCGCTTCGTGGTGTTCACCACCGGCTTCCTGGAGCCGGCCTACCGCCGTTTCCTGGAACGCCGCCTGCGCGAGGACTTCGGCTTCGCCGGCTCGCCCATCGCCATCTCCGTCCGCGTCCGCGAACGCGGCGACCGCCGCAGCCCCACCGCCGGCTGATCCGGCTGATCCGGCTGATCCGGCGGGCACAGGCGCCCGGTGCACGCGTCGGCCGCTCGGCGGGGCGCCTCAGCCAGGCTTTTCCGGGTTGGCTGCGGCGTAGGCGCGGGCGAGGTGGTCGCCGAGTCCGGTGATCGCCTCGCGGGCCGTCTCGACCGGCCGCTTGTGGGTATAGCCGTGGTCGACGTCGGGGAAGCAGTGATAGGTGACGTCGGCCCCGGTGGCGCGAAGCTTCTCGGCGAAGATCCGGCCGTCAGCTTCGAGGGAGTCGAGCCCGCCGGTGGTGACCAGGGTTGGCGGGAAACCGGCGAGGTCCGGGGCGAGCGCGGGCGAGGCGAGGGGTTCGGCGCGGGTGGCCGGGTCGGGGAAGTAGACGTGCTGCACGAGCCGCAGCAGCCGCGGGCCGATGGCGGGGCGCCTCTTCGGCGAGGTGCGGGCGTGCGGGTCGAGGCCGACGTCGGTGACGCCGTAGCCGACGGCCAGGGCGACCGGCAGGAACGCCCCGGCGTCGCGGGCCTGCTGGACGACGTTGATCGCGAGCTTCGCGCCGGCGCTGTAGCCACCGACGGACAGCCGTCCGCCGTCCCAGCCCTGCTCGGCACCGTGGGCGTGGGCCCAGGCGGCGACGTCGTACGCCTGGTGCTCGGCGACGGGGTAGGCGACCTTGGGGGCGGTGTCGTAGTCGGGGACGAGGACCGCGGCGCCGACGTCGGAGGCGAGGTAGCGGCAGACATGGTCGTCCTGCTCGGGGCTGCGGACGATGAACGCGCCGCCGTGTAGCTGCACGTGCACGGGTGGGCGAGGCCCGGTGCCCGTGGGCGGCCGGTAGAGCAGGCAGCGGACGGGGCCGTGCCGGGTCGGCACCGTGACGGTCTCGGGGTCGGCGACCGCCTGGGTGGCGAACCGCAGGGACTTCGACGGGCTGCCGACGAGGGTGAAACCCGCGCGCATGACGCGGGCGGCGAGGCGGGTCCCGAGTCCGATGGTGGGGCCGGTGGTCAAGGTCTGTCTCCTGTGGCGGGTACGGCTCCTGTAGCGGGTCCGGGTCCGGTGCCGAGCGTGCGGGGCAGCGGCGCTACCTGTCTCTTCTACAGGCGTCTCGGCCATCGCTGCCATTGCTGCCCATTGCTGCCGATGGTTCAGGAGGGCTGGACGATCGCGTATGCCGCGTAGCCACTGGCCACGATGTCCTGGCTGTCGGCCCGGGCGCCGTCGCCGAGCTGGCCGTCCAGCCGTTCCCGCGCCACGAGTCCGCGCCTCGGCTGGTTGCGCGCCGTGGGCACCCGTACCGCATGCCGGCCTCCCGTGCGTCGACCCGTCGTCCACCTCGTGCTCGTGCGGACGGTACCGGTGCGACGGGACACCACCGCGTCGGACGTGAACGAGGCATTACGGAAAGTCGTAGAGAGACCGCGGTGGGCCGGGCGTCCACCACGTGTAGCTGGGAATCTCCGCCTCCGGCGGACACCGGAGTTCATATCCGAGTTCTGTGCCGGACTGGTAACTGGCCAGTGTGCGTAGTGCGGTTGCCGGGAGCGTGGAGTAACGACGCGATTCCCAGTAGTGGATCGCGGCGTCCGACGCATGGCTGGCTGCCCGGCGACCTGAAGTGAGAGACCTACTCCATACGGTCGTATCTGTCGACTGCTGCCGCAGATACGGAAAATTCTGCTGATAACCGTCGCATCCGCGTCTCTGCTGGGAGTACAGTTCCGTTGCCCGGACAGGTGGCGACCCAGGATCACGGGAGATCCTGGTGGGTTCAGCCTCGCCTCGTCCCGTGGGCACGTCGCAAAGTTCGCGCGGGCTACCGCCGTGCCCGAAATCAAAGATCAGGCCACTCTGGAGGGAGTGCGCGCCGCCGGAGCATTTCCGTGAGGTTCAGGATCCCGGGCGGGTGGCGCTTTCAACGGCGGCCGCAGACAGCCGGCCGTGTCATCGCGCTGCCGAGGTGATGTCTGTCGACACCAGGAAGGGTCGTGTAGTGGGCAGTTTCAGGAGACGTGGATGGTCGATTCTCGCCGTTGGCATGGCGGTCGGCCTGGCCGCGTGCGGCAGTTCCGGTTCCGGCGGGTCTCCGGCAACCTCCGCCTCGGCCAGTCCCGCCGCGCCGAAGCAGCGTGTCGCCACCGACAATCCCATCGCCATGGAAACCCTGATCGCCGTCGGTGAGAAGCCGGCCTGCTCGCTGTGGGCGAGTCCGAAATACGTTCCGCTCCTTGCCAAGTACCTGGACGGGATCATCGACCTGGGACAGCGCGTCGACGGCACGGTCTTCAACATCGACGCGCTGGCCAAGTGTCGACCTGACGTGATCCTCATGGGCGCGGAGGACCCCGACGTCATGACGACGATCGGGAAGGTCGGCAAGGTGGTGGAGTTCGTTCAGCCGAATCCACCGATCAGTGCGGACGGATCGGCGGGATCGACCTGGCGCAACTGGCTGCACGCGGCCGCGAGTCCGGTCGGGGCGACGGAGAAGGCGCACGCCATCACCGCGACCGTCGACCTGCAGGAAGGTGCCCTGAAAGGCCTGCTGCGCGGCAAGTCGCTCGCGGTGGTGGAAACGGAATCGACCAGCGCCTACGAGGTGGTCAACAAGTACCTGCCGTTGGCCTGGACCTACGTCCGGGACCTCGGCATCGAGAACTACCAGGCGACCGCGGCGGACTATGACGCGGGCTGTCTCGACGACAAGAAGCCGAAGCCGTGCTACAGCACGGATCTGAGCATGGAGACGCTGCCGGCGCTTAGCGGCGTCGACGGTGTGCTGGTCCAGTCGGCGGGCATGAGCTCCTCGGATCTGGATGTGTTCAAGGCGAATCCGCTGTTCGCGAACCTCCCCGCCGTCAAGAGCGGGCATGTGTCAGTCGCGAAGTCGTTCACGGACACCGGGCCCATCGGCGTCTCGTTCCTCCTGGACGAGATCGCCGACGCGTTCCACGTCAAGGAGTTCCACGCCGCGCTGGGGAGCGGCGGTCGCGCCCATCTCGCGGTGGATCCGGCGGCGAACAAGCTCTGCTGGTCGGTGTCCCCGACCCCTGGAACCAGCAAGCCGGACGGGACGATCAAGATAGCCGCGGGCGGAACCACCGTGAAGCTCGCGGACAAGGCGACGTTCGCGCCCGCCGAGACCGAGTACCAGACGACTCCGCCCACGGTCTTCAGCACGGGCTGCGCCCCTGTCGCGCCCAAGCTGGCGCAGGCGCTGATGGCCTCGCCCGCCGACGCGAAGCTGACCGCGGTCGGCGGTTCCGGCTCCCTGGTACCGGGTGCGGCGTCCGTGGTCGTGGGATGAACATCGAGGCGCCGGGCGTCGAGGCCGGCTTCTCGGCGCGGATGGGCTCGCCGGATCGCGACGGTTCGCTGGAGCGCGACGGCTGGCTGATCGGCCGGCAGGTGCTCCCGGCGGAGCTGGTCCGGCGGGTCCGCCAGCCGCTGGTGGCCGCGCTGCAGGCGGAAGGCCTGGTCGAGCCGTCGCCGGCGGGGGCCGACCGGGTCCGCTGGACCGGCGGGGTCGAGGACGCCCGGCGCCATCGCAACGGTTCCGGGGTGACCACCTGGTACCGGGACGAGCTGGTGTTCCTGCCCCTGGTCCAGGACGGTCATATCCGGCGGGTGGTCGAGGACCTGTGGGGTCGCCCCAGCCTGCTCTGGGCCAACACCGCGGCGTTCCTGAAGGTCCCGGACGCCAGTTCGCCCGACCGGTCGGAATGGATCGGTCATGCGGACGGCTGGCAGGACGCCGGAATCGGGGGGCCGGGCGATCACTTCGATCTCTGGGTGCCGCTGACGGACATCGGGCCCTGTGAGGGATCACTCGCCTTCCACACCGGTTCACACCGGGAACGCGCGGATCGGTATCCCCGGACCAGTCACGGTGTCGGACCCGTTCAGGTGGCGGACGAGGGCTGGGACGTGGCGGGCTACGCGGTGGGCGACGCCGTCCTGTTCCGACCGGACATTGTTCATTCCTCCGCGGTGAACACCGGTCCGGATCTGCGGATCGCGGTGGTCTTCCGGGGGCAGGCCGCGGACCTCCCGCTGCCGCCGGCAGCGGGAATGTCCTGGGACCGGACGCAGGCGATGAGCACCACCGAGTCGTGCGTTCTGGCCCTGCTGGCGACCAGACCGGACGACGGCTGGACGTATCGGGAACTGATGTTCGCGTTCGCACCGGCCGGAATGGTCGGACGGTATCTTCCGCTGCCGTCCCCCGGGCAGCTGAGCCGGTCCGACGTCCTCAGTCAGGCGGTCGACATCCTGATGGCCCGGGGCGCGATCACCAGGACCGACCGGGCCGCCCGGTACGACGGCGCGGGCCTGCACAGCTACTTCCTCACCGAAGCAGGCCGGCAGGCCGCCGAGGAATGGCTCGCCACCCCGACCCGGCTCGTCGCCGAGCTGATGACGGTCGTCCCGTTGCGCCTCGCCCTCGCGCGTGGCGGCTCGGCCGATCTGGCCGGCATGATCCGATCCCAGCTCGCCTGCCTGGACCATCTCGAGGAGTCCGCGCACCAGCGGCCGCCGGGCGAGGACGGGATTCGGCGGAGCTGGCGGCGAGCGACGGTGCGGGGCTGCCGGGACGTCCTCGCCACCGCGGGCTCCGCCACCATCGATCGATGACGATAGCCGCTGCACAATGACGACAGTCGCTGGACCTCGGTCGACCGGCAGCGGCGTGACGACGACGCACCTCGCTCTACGACGTCGTCTCACGGCGGTCGTAAGCGTCGTGTTGCTCGTGTTCACCGTCGTGGTGAGCCTGCGGGTGGGCGCCGCTCCGGTCGGCTGGGACCAGTTCGTCCACGCCCTCTTTCACTACACGGGCACGCAACAGGACATGATCGTCCGCGACCTCCGTGGGCCGCGGGTACTTGTGGCCATGGAAGTGGGGATCGGCTTCGCGGTCGCCGGCACCCTCGTGCAGGGACTCACCCGCAACCCGCTCGCCGACCCGGGTATCTTCGGCATCAACGCCGGTGCCGCGCTGAGCGTCGTGATCGGTATCAGTGTGTTCGGGGCGGTGCGGCCCGGGGAGTATGTGTGGTTCGCGTTTCCCGGTGCGCTGGCCGCGTCGGTCACGGCGTTCGTGATATCTGTCCTGGCCCGCGGCCGGCCGACTCCGGTCACCCTCACGCTGGCCGGCGTCATCACCGCGATGCTCTGCAGCGCGGTGACGGGCATCATCACGTTCCTGAATCCCGAGGTGGCGGAAGGCTTTCAGTTCTGGGTGATCGGGAACGTCGGTGGCCGCGGTATCAAGGTCGTCGCCGCAACCGCGCCCATGGTCGCGCTGGGGTTGGCCGTCGCCCTGACGCTCGGGCGGTCCCTGAATGCCCTGTCGCTCGGGGAGGATGTCGCGCGAACCCTGGGACAACGGGTCGGCGTGACGAAGGTGGCGGCCATCGTGGCGGTTGTCCTGCTGGCCGGTGCGTCGGTGGCCGCAGCGGGGCCGATCGCCTTCGTGGGCCTTGCGGTGCCGAACGCGCTGCGGACCATCGTCGGCGACGACTATCGATGGCTGCTGCCGCTGTCCGCGCTCACCGGAGCGGCCTTCGTCCTGGGAACCGACGTGATCGGACGGGTCATCGAGCGCCCGACCGAGTTCCAGACCGGACTGGTGATCTCGGCCATCGGCGCCCCCCTGTTTCTCTACCTTGTCAGCCGGCGCAGAATACGGACCCTGTGATGCGGCGGGTCCCGGTCCGCATCACCCGGCCGGAGTTCTCCCGGCAGGTCGGCACCCGTGCGGTGATCCTTTTTCTCGTGGTGCTGGCAGCCACCACGGCGGCAGTCATTCTCACCACCGCGTACGGGGAGTACATGGTGCCGCTGAACCGCACGGTGGAGGCGATTGCCGGCCGCGGCGACTCCATCGACATCCTGGTCATCCGCGACCATCGCCTGCCGCGCGTGCTGATGTGCGTGCTCGTCGGAGCCGCGTTGGCCCTGTCCGGCGCGGTGTTCCAGACCCTGACGCGCAATCCCCTGGCCGCACCCGACATCATCGGCGTCACCCAGGGGTCGGCGGTGGTCGCCGTGTGGATGATCCTGCGCGGGCTTCCGACGGCAATGCTGCCCGTCGGGGCGTTCGCAGGGGCCATGGCTGCGCTGCTCGTCATCGCCGTGCTCGGCGTGCGGCGTGATCTTTCGATGTATCGGCTCATCCTCATCGGCATCGGCCTGAACACGCTCATCGACGCGGTCGTGACTTACCTGATCACGACGGCGAACGCGGTCGAGCGGGACCGGCTCGCCCTGGCCGAGCAGTGGCTCGTTGGAAGCACGAGCGCGACCACCTGGCCCAAAGTCGCCATCGCCGCGGGCACACTCGCCCTACTGACCCCGGCGATCCTCGCCTGCGGCCGCCAGTTGAACACCCTCCAGCTCGGAGAGGACCTCGGTGCCGCGCTCGGTGTCCCGATCCGCCGGCTGCAGCTGACCACTGTCAGCCTCGCCGCGTTACTCGCCGCGGTGGCTGTGTCGGTCACCGGTCCGATCGGTTTCGTGGCCTTCGTGAGCCCGCACATCGCCCGTCGGATAACCGGCACCGCGAGCGTCGCGTCCATCCCGACCGCGATGGGTGTCGGAGGTCTACTGCTCCTGCTCGCCGACTACGCAGCCCAGCGCGTCCTCGAGCCCTCNCAGCTTCCCGTGGGCTACGTGACGATCGTCCTGGGAGCTCCGTACCTGCTGTACCTGCTGGTCAGGGGCGAATCCAGGATGGGATGATGATGAACGAGCACGCACTGGGCGTCGACCATGTGTCGTTGGGGTATGGCCGCTCACCTGTCGTGACGGACCTCCAGACCACGTTTCCCCCGGGACTCATCACCTCGATCGTCGGCGCCAACGGTTGCGGTAAGTCGACGTTGCTCCGCGGACTCGCCAGGCTGCTGATGCCCCTGAGCGGCACCGTTCTCCTCGACGGGAAGTCGATCCACGCGCAGCGCTCCAAAGAGATCGCCAAGCGACTCGGACTGCTCCCGCAGGGCCCGACGGTTCCCGAAGGCCTCACCGTCGAAGAACTCGTCTCGCGAGGCCGGTATCCCCACCAGACGTTCCGTCGGCAATGGAGCGTCACCGACGAGCAGGCGGTCGAGGAGGCGCTGAGACTCACCCGCACCTCCGATCTACGCGACCGACCGGTGGACGAGCTCTCCGGCGGCCAACGCCAACGGGTATGGATCGCACTCGTGCTCGCGCAGGACACCTCGATCCTGCTGCTCGACGAGCCGACCACATTCCTGGACATCGCGCACCAGCTCGAGGTCCTCGGCCTGCTCCGCGAGCTCAACGACCGGCAGAACCGGACGGTCATCCTGGTCCTCCACGACCTGAACCAAGCAGCCCGCTACTCCCATCACCTCATCGCCATGCGAGAAGGCCAGATCGTCGCCGCCGGCCCGCCACAGGAGATCGTGACAGTCGACGTGGTCCAGAAAGTCTTCGGAATCCAGTCGGTGATCATCGACGACCCGGTCACGGGAACCCCCCTGTGTGTCCCGAAACCCAACCCCGGACACACGCCAGTCCCAGCGGCCCGCAAGTAACAGATGCAGAGATCCCAAAAGCCCCGAACCTACTCGATCACATCCGTCCTTATCCCCACCGATCCCGCCAGGGAGGGAGACCGTGGGGATGAAGCGAGGACCACCAGAAGGCCCCCGACCACGGGTCCCCACCGATCTCGCCCGGGGAAGGGGGAGCGCGAGGATGGAGCGAAGCTCCCCCTCGCCCCGCGAGGCGAAGCCGAGCAATGAATAAAGGGTGAGGCCCCGGTCTGCGGATGTATTGCACGATATGCGCGGGCACGTGCACCCTCAGGCGTGCGTGATGTAGCCCCTCGTGAGCCGATGCGTAGAGCGTGCGGTCCCAGTCTGGTCCCAGTCTGGTCCCAGCTCGGCAGGCCGAGAGTCCGTCCTGGGGCCGCCTTCTCCTCCAAAGCCGGACCGTTCGTCCGCCGCCGTCCGTGAACGCCTTGCAAGGTCGGCCCGGTCCGTCCGCCCATGTCCAGCCCCATCCGCCCCGTCGGCCCGGCCTGGACGTGGGCTCCGCTGGCGCCCGCACTTGTCCGCCGGCTTGGCTACCCGCTTGGGCTTCTCCCAACGGCGGCGGACCGGCTCTGGCGCGTGCGGACGGAATGGGTCACGATCGTGCCCATGTCGTTGGTGTCCAAGGCGGGATCGGTCGGGTTCGGGCTGCCGGGGTCGTCCAGTGCGCCTTTCGCTGATCGGGTCCGTACGGCAGTGGGTAGGTATGGACCGCTCGTCTTCGGGCTTGACCCGTCGGGTGATCTGTTGACCGGGTGGAGTCTGCCGGACACTCCGGATGGTCTGGAGCGTTTCGTCGACATCGTCCTCGATGCCTCGGTGGGGGCGGTGGGCGTCGTGAAGCCCCAGGCCGCCTTCTACGAACGGCATGGCTGGCGAGGAATTCGTAGCCTGGCCCGCCTCGTCGAGTCGTGCCGCGGCGCGGGTCTGCTGGTTCTCCTCGACGCGAAACGGGGAGATATCGGTTCGACCAGTCAGGCCTACGCCGAGGCCTACCTTGGACCTGACGCGGGGATTCCGGTGGATGCGATCACCGTCACCCCATATCTCGGTTTCGCGGCGATGCAACCGATCCTGGATCGAGCCGTGGCCAGTGATGCCGGCGTGTTCGTCGTCACCCGGTCATCCAACGCTGAGGGCCGCGCCCTCCAGAGCGCCCGCCACGCGGACACCGTGACGGTCGAACAGCACCTGGTCGCCAACATCGCCGCCGAGAACAACCGCCTCGCGCCTGGCCGCGTCGGCCCGATCGGATCGGTGTTCGGCCCCACGCACGGACCTCCGACGGACTTCGATCTCCGCGCGATGAACGGGTTGTTCCTCGCACCGGGAGTCGGCGCCCAGGGCGCCACACCCGCGACAGTCGCGGCGTGCTTCGCCGATTGTCCCGATCGCGTTCTCGCCTCCGCGTCCCGGTCGCTGCTCGCCGTCGGGCCGGACCCATCGCGTCTGCGACACAGCGCCCAGACCCTCGCGGCGCACCTTCGCGACGCACTCCGCACCTGAAACAGCCACTTTGATCGCAAACCTGTCGTACGCAGGACGACTACAGGAGGGTGCCACGCCTGGCAGGCTGGGGGTCGGGCTGTCGTTTTCGGCGATGTTCAGCGGCCTTGTGTCGCCGTGGGACGGAGCGGCCCCGAGGCTGCCGCACATGCCGGCCCGAGAATCAGCCGAAGCAGAGCGCCCCCCAAAGCCACCGACCATCGTCTGCGGCCGATCCCGCCAGGGGAGGGGGAGCGCGAGGGTGGAGCGAAGCTCCCCCTAGCCCCGCGAGGCGAAGCCGAGCAATGAATAAAGGGTGAGGCCCCGGTCTGCGCTCTCCGCAGACACACCTCACCCCTCACCCGTGTCGGGACGACAGGATTTGAACCTGNGACCCCCAGACCCCCAGTCTGGTGCGCTACCAAGCTGCGCCACGTCCCGTACAACGGCAACATTACCGTATCGGCGACCCGGTGTGGTGACCGGGGGCCGCGTCAGCGTCGACCCGACCCCCGACCCCCGACCCTCGTGTGCGGGCCCCGCGTGGGACCAGGCCGAGGCCGTCACCCACGAGGGTGTCCGTGCGGCTGTCGGCCGCGACAGGGAAGGGTCAGGCCGCGCCCTGGGCGCGCCGCCGAGCCACCCCCGCGCCGATCAGCAGGGCGCCGACGGTGGCACCGGCCAGCGGGAGCAGGGGCGAGGATCCGCGGTCGGCCATGCCGCCGCCACCGGCGGCCACACCGCCCGGGCCGCCGCCGACGCCGCCGACACCCGCGCCGCCGACACCGCCGACACCGCCGACACCCACGCCGGCGACGACGCCGGCGCCGACGCCGACCGGGCAGTCGCGGTTCTTGTCCTTGTCCTTGTCATCCCAGTTGAACCAGTCGCCGTCCCGGCCGTCCTTGCCCTGGTCCCGGCCGTCCTTGTCCTGGTCCCGGCCGTCCTTGCCGTCGTCCAGGCCGTCCCGGTTGCCGTTGTCCCGGTTGCCGTCGAGGTTGTCGGCGCGGCCCAGCCTGTCGCCGTCGAGCCTGTTACCGCCGTCCTNGTTGTCGATGCCGTCCTTGTTGTCGATGCCGTCTTTGTGGTCGCGGCCGTCCTTGCCGTCCTTGCCGCCCTTGTCGCCGAAGATGTCCCAACCGTCGTCCTTCTTGTCGTCGCAACGGTTGTTGTTGTTCCTGTCGTCGACGGCGTGGGCGGCGGCCAGGCCGGGCCCGAAGGTGAGGGCGACGCTCGCTGTACTCGACATCGCGAGAACGGCGGCGCTCCGGCCCATACCCTTCTTCATCTGGTCCCCTCTCTCACTTACGGTGATCAAAATGTCACTGCGAGTGACACCATAGCGACTGCGTGTGGAGATGCGCGTCAAGCGGGCCGGGCGTGGTGCGACCGGTCCGGCCGGCGCGAGAACCGCCTGGCCGGCTGGATTTCACGGTCTGTCCCGCCCTCGACCGGGATGGCGGGCGCTGCCGGCGGCCGGCCTCCGGGTTGTCGATGCAGGATCACCGATTGTGGTCGGCTTGCTCGCTACAGTAACGGTCAGTGAAGGGGTTGTGGCCGGGGTGCAGGCGGAACCGGCGGCGCGAGCGGTAGACGGCCAGCGGCGCGCGGACCGGGCGGGAGGGACTGTGGAAGGCGAGACCAACGACGGCCACCGGAAGCCTGCCATCGGACCGGTCCCCGTCGCCGCCGCCGCGCGGCGTCCCCTGCTGTGGCGCGGGCTGCTCCTCGTGGGCCTGGTGCTCATTGTCGGCAGCGGATTCCGCCTGGCGGAACCGGCACTCGACGCCGTCCGCGGCGGTTCCGGGACGGATGTGGTGGCCGACCTGCCAGACGTCCCGCCGCCGCCCCCACCGGCTCCCGCGGGCCCCACGACGGGCCTGCCGCCCGTGCTGGTCGAGCAGCCGGTGATTGTCATCAACGATCCCGCCCGGCTGCGTATCCGGCGGATCGGGATCGACGCGCCGATCACCCATCTCGGTCTGAGCCCGGACGGCTCGATCGCGGTGCCGAAGGCGTGGGGCGACGTCGGCTGGTTCGACCGCGGTCCCGCGCCGGGTGGCATCGGGCCGGCTGTCCTCGTCGGCCACTACGACTCCACCACGGGGCCGGCGGTCTTCTACCGCCTGCCCCAGCTCGTCCCCGGCGACCGAATCGAGGTCGCCGGGCGGACCGGAGCCGCCCAGGCGTTCATCGTCGACCGCAAGGAGGACGTGTCGAAAGCGGCGTTCCCGAGCCAGCGGGTCTACGGGCCGGTAACCCGTCCGGAGCTGCGCCTGATCACCTGCGGCGGCGCCTTCGACCACAAGACCAAGCACTACCTCAACAACGTCGTGGTCTACGCGCACGCGGACACCTTCGCCGGTCCCGCTCCCGGTGCGCCCGCCGTCCCGCCTGCTCAGGCTGCCGTTCCACCCGCCCGCGCCGCCGCGGTTCCCCCTTCGACCGTTCCCCCGTCGACGGTGCGCGCTGGCACGTTGGTGCCGCCGGGCGCGAGTTCGGGTGCCGCCCCGCCGGCGGCGGGGGTACCCGTCCCGACGGGTACCCGCGGTGCGGTCCCGGCGGCGCCGGCCGTCCCCGCGGCGGGTGTGGGCGTGGGTCAGGGAATTCCCTGATCCGGCGGCGCCGGCCGTCCCCGTGGTGGCTGTGCGGGTAGGTCAGGGAATTCCCCCGGGTCGATCCGGCGGCTGACCGTTCCGCTTTTCACCGCGCGCCGCGCGGCGCGCGGCGACGTCCGTCCTTCGTTGTGCGCACGGCGTCCGGCAAGGGGGTGGCGTGCCGCCCGTCCGGTCCCGGAACGACGCCTTTCCCGCGGTTCGCGGAACCGGTGGGGACCCCGATTCCGGCTGCCCCGGGGTGGCTCGCTGGATCACCTGCGCAGCGTCACTCGAGGCGCGGAACGGTAGGCGGAGGGTTGTGTGTGGCGAGCCGACTGTCACGAAGGCGCGGGTCGAGGGGTGCCGCCACCCGGTCGTCGTCACGAGAAGTGAGCGTGGGGGCACGACTTGCTGAGGGGCGGGCGCTTTCCGATGGCGTGTCCGAGCGTTGGGTTCGGGGTGGTTGCCGACCCTGCTGGTATGTCCATTATGGTCATCGACAGCACTTCTGTTCCGGCCGTTCATCGATGCCTGGAATAGGCGGTGCTGGTTACGTGCCATGCGAACAGCGATACCCGTCGGACCGATGCGCCTAGTCCTGCCCCCGGTTCGGCGACCCCTCCGAGTATGTCGGGGCAGGCGCGGGGGACCCATGGTCCTGGAGGCGGTTGCCGCAGGCGGCGCCGCTCCCAGGGGTGGAGCCGATAGGTCCGCGCGGCCGGCACCGGGCTCCCCGGCCCGAATCCCGGCAGCTCACCTCGTAGGCGCACGGGAAGGACACGCCTTGCCCCGTCGTGGTATGGCCTGGCTGCCGGAGGACTGGGAACAGTTCGTCCGCAGCCGCCAGCGGCCGCCGGCGCCCCATACCTCCTCAGGCTCCGGCGCGGTCCGCCGCCGTACCACCCCCCCGCCCCGGCGGGCCGCCACCATCGCCGCGTTCACGACCGGGACGCTCGCCGCGTCGACGGCCGCCTTCGCCGCGACCGTGCCCGGCGGGACCGACGGTGCGGCCTCCCTGGACGCGGGCGCGACGCCGATCCACGAGGCCGCGATGGTCGGCGGGCACGGGGCCGTCGGCGACCTGACCAGGGCGCGCACCCTCGCGCCGCTGGCCACCGCGATCGCCGACCACGACCCGGTCTTCACCAACGTCTCCATCACCGCGGACAAGTCGGCCGTCGCGCCGAACACCCCCGTCGTGCTGACGGTGCGCGCCACCGAGGCCGACAGCGGCGCCCCCCTGTCGGGTCAGGACGTTCGCATCGTGGTCGTGAACGGGCCGCAGTGGCAGACTTCGACGCGCCTGCACACCGACGCCAACGGGACCGCCCAGATCACCGCCCGGCTGCTGTCCACCACGACCATCACCGCCGTCTTCGACGGATCGAACGCGCTGCGGCCCTCTCTCGCCGGCGCCGCCACCGTGACGATCACCAGCCCGTTGCGCGGCGCGGCCGGCCTCGGTGGATCCGGCTCCGGGTCGGTCATCGACCAGGCCATCCCCACGGTCATCCCGGGCAGCTCGATCGGCGAGAAGGCCGTCTACCTGGCCTCGCTGAACAAGGGCAAGCCGTACGTGTGGGGCGCCGAGGGGCCCTACTCCTTCGACTGCTCGGGCCTGGTCCAGTACGTGTTCAAGCAGCTCGGCCGGTCCCTGCCGCGCACCGCGCAGGGGCAGTACAACGTCTCGACCAAGGTGCCGCAGTCCGGCAAGCAGCCCGGCGATCTGATCTTCTACGGCACCCCGGGCAACATCTACCATGTCGGCATCTACGCCGGGAACGGCTACATGTGGGCCGCGCCGCAGACCGGCGGCGTCGTCTCGCTGCGTCCCATCTACAGCTCCACCTACAAGGTCGGCCGCATCCACTGACGGCGCCGGGCGGCGCCGCCGGGTCCGACGGTCCGGTGGCGACGGCCATCCGCTAGCGTCAGCCCTGTCCGGACTGCCGATCGGGCGCCCGCGCGCGACCGGGCGGCCCCGGGCGGCGCCGTGCCCGCGGCGGGACCCGCGGGCGCACCGGGCGCGGTGGGCGGCCGCTCACCGCACCTCGCGGCACCTGCCGCCGAGCCGGTCGAAGCGCCGGTGGAGGAGGGACGTCGCATGACCGCGCCCACCCCGCAGCCCACGGCGTCCGAGCCGGCGCCGCCGGACCGGGTGTGGACGATCCCCAACGCGCTGTCGGCGCTGCGGCTGCTCGGAGTGCCGGTGTTTCTCTGGCTGGTGCTCGGGCCGGAGGCGGACGGCGCGGCGCTGGGGATCCTCGCGTTCGCCGGGGTCAGCGACTACCTCGACGGCAAGCTCGCCCGCGCGCTCAACCAGACCAGCCGCCTCGGGGTGCTGCTCGACCCGCTCGCCGACCGCCTCTACATCCTCTCCACGATCATCGCGCTGACCGTGCGCGACATCGTGCCGATCTGGCTCGCCGTCCTGCTGCTGGCCCGGGACGTGGCGCTGCTCGCCCTGCCACCGCTGCTGCGCCGCATCGGCGTGGGTGTCGCCCTGCCCGTGCACTACCTCGGTAAGGCGGCGACGTTCAACCTGCTCTACGCCTTCCCGTTGTTGCTGCTCTCCGCCGGGGACTCGTGGCTGGCGACCGCGGCCCGCCCGCTCGGCTGGGCGTTCGCGATCTGGGGTACTGCCCTGTACTGGTGGTCCGGCCTGCTCTACTTCGTGCAGGCCGGCCAGCTCGCCCGGCGCTACCGGGCCCACACCCGGACCGGCGGCCAGCCCCCGACCGGCGCCCACGACCCGACCGGCGCCCACCCCGGGGCCGGCGAGAGCGGGAGGTAAGCGGTGAGAGCCGTCGTCATGGCGGGTGGCGAGGGCACCCGGCTGCGTCCCCTGACCGCCAACCTGCCCAAGCCGCTGCTGCCCGTCGTCAACCGGCCGATCATGGAGCATGTGCTGCGGCTGCTCAAGCGGCACGGCTTCGATGAGACGGTCGTGACGGTCCAGTTCCTGGCCTCGATGATCCGCACCTACTTCGGCGCCGGCGACGAGCTCGGCATGCACCTGTCGTACGCGACGGAGACGACCCCGCTGGGCACCGCCGGCAGCGTGAAGAACGCCGAGGACGCCCTGCGTGACGAGGCGTTCCTCGTCATCAGCGGGGACGCGCTGACCGACATCGACCTCACCGACCTCGTCGCCTTCCACCGTCGCCAGGGCGCCCTGGTCACCGTGGCGCTCAAGTCGGTGCCCGACCCGCTGGAGTTCGGCATCGTCATCACCGGCGAGGACGGGCGCATCCAGCGTTTCCTGGAGAAGCCGACCTGGGGGCAGGTCTTCTCCGACACGGTCAACACCGGGATCTACGTGATGGAACCCGAGGTCCTCGCGCACGTGCCGCCCGGCGAGGCGGTCGACTGGTCCGGCGACGTCTTCCCCCGCCTCGTCGAGGCCGGCGCGCCGGTGTTCGGCTACGTCGCGGCCGGCTACTGGGAGGACGTCGGCACCATCGCGAGCTTTCTGCGCGCCCAGGCCGACGTGCTCAACCGGCAGGTCGACGTGGAGATCGACGGGTTCGAGGTCTCGCCCGGCGTGTGGGTCGGCGAGGACGCCGAGGTCCATCCCGACGCCATCCTCAAGGGCCCGCTCGTCGTCGGCGACTACAGCAAGGTGGAGGCCGGCGCCGAGCTGCGGGAGTTCACCGTGCTCGGCAGCAACGTCCTGGTCAAGAGCGGTGCCTTCCTGCACCGGGCGATCGTCCAGGACAACGCGCTGATCGGCCCGCAGACCAACCTGCGCGGCTGCGTCATCGGCAAGAGCACCGACGTGCTGCGGGCGGCCCGGATCGAGGAGGGCGCCGTCATCGGCGACGAGTGCGTCGTGCGGGAGGAGGCGTTCGTCTCCCACGACGTGAAGATCTACCCGTTCAAGACGATCGAGGCCGGCGCGGTCGTCAACACCTCGGTCATCTGGGAGTCCCGCGGCCAGCGCTCCCTGTTCGGCCCGCGCGGCGTGTCCGGGCTGATCAACGCCGAGATCACCCCCGAGCTCGTCGTCCGCATCGCCGGCGCCTACGCCACCACCCTGAAGAAGGGTGCCACCGTCACCACGGCGCGCGACGGTTCCCGGGCCGCCCGCGCCCTCAAGCGGGCCGTCATCAGCGCGCTGACCGCCGGGGCCATCAACATCCGCGACCTCGAGGTGTCGCCGATGCCGGTCACCCGGTTCGACGTCCGTTCCTCCAACGCGGCCGGCGGGATCATGGTGCGCACCGCCCCCGGCGACCCGGAACGCATCGACATCCTCTTCCTCGACGCCGACGGCGACGACCTGTCCCCGGCCGCCCAGCGCAAGCTCGACCGGGTCTTCTCCCGGCAGGACTTCCGCCGCGCCTTCCCCGGCGAGATCGGCGACCTGCGCTTCCCCGCCCGCACCCTGGACCTCTACATCCAGGACCTGCTCGACCGGGTCGACACCGCCGGCCTCGCCGAGGCGGACCTGAAGATCGTCGTTGATCCCTCCGGCGGCTCCGCCTCGCTCGTGCTGCCCACCCTGCTCGGCCGGCTCGGCGTCGACGTGCTGACCGTCAACGGGCGGGTCGACGAGATCATCCCGGCCCACAGCGCCGCCGACGACCTGCGGGCGACCGACCGGCTCGGCGCCCTGGTCGCCAGCTCCGGCGCGGCCTTCGGGGTGCGCTTCGACCACGTCGGCGAGCGCATCGCCATCGTCGACGAGCGCGGCGACCTCATCGACGACGACCGGGCGCTGCTGGTCTTCCTCGACCTCGTGGCCGCCGAGAACCGGGGCGCCGAGGTCGCCCTGCCGGTCACCACCACCCGGGTGGCCGACCAGGTGACCCACTTCCACGGGCTGACCGTGCGCCGGACCTCCCTGTCGGCGGCGGCGCTGACCCGCGTCGCCCGCGAGGAGGGCGTCGTCTTTGCCGCCGACGGCCGGGGCGGCTTCGTCGTCGGCGAGTTCGCCCCCGCCATTGACGGGCTCGCGGCGTTCGTGAAGCTGCTGACCCTCGTCGCGCGGACCCGGCTGACGCTGTCCGCCATCGACGCCCGGATCCCGTCCATCGCCATCCTGCGCCGCTCCGTGCCCACCCCGTGGGCGGCGAAGGGCACGGTCATGCGCCGCATCGTGGAGTCCGTCGATCCGGACGCCGACCAGACCCTCGACACCACCGACGGGGTGCGCATCGTCTCCCCCGACGGCTCCTGGGTGCTGGTGCTGCCCGATCCCAGCGAGGCCGTCACGCACCTGTGGGCCGAGGGGGCCGACCTGAACGAGGCCCACCAGCTCCTGCGCCACTGGGCCGAAGTGGTCGAGGCACCGTAGAACCGCCCCGCGGCTCCACACCGGCCGCCTCCCGCGGCTCCCACACCGGCCGCCTCCCGCGGGTCGTCCCGTGCCCGCCATCCCCGCGACTCCCACGCGGCCGCCTCCCGCGGCCGTCCCACGCGGGCCGTCCGCGTCTGCGTGCCGGCGGCGCCTCATCCCACCCGTCCGCCATGCACGGTGCGCTGCTGTACCCTTGCCCAGGGTAATTCGACGCAATGGTGCCGAGGGCTGTGCGCGGTTTTCGGCTGGAAAATCGTACACAGCCCTCGGCACGTCTGCGTAATCGATCCGTTACTGGAGGCTGACTCGGCGAGTCGACGGGTTTCTCGGCCGGCCACGGCGCGCGCGGTGGCACCGCGGTCGGCGGCGGTGAGCTCCCGGTCGGTCAGAATGCCGAATGTGCGGGATCGGACCGGATGGCCATGGCGAGGGGCGAATTGCCCCGCCGGCCGACCCGGGACGTCCGCAGCCCGAGGCCTGCCCGGAGCACTGGAGCCCCTGCCCGCCGAGCTCGCCGCACTCCTCGATCGCCCACTCCCGCGATCCACCGACGTGCCGGCTCGCGACGTGCCGGCTCGCGACGTGCCGGCTCGCGACGTGTCGGCTCGCGACGTGTCGGCTCGCGTGCGCCGGGTGGCGGGGTGCTGGGGGTGGCGGCGAGCCCTGGCCCTGGCCCTGGTGTTGGCCGTGCTCGGTGGTGTGATCGCGCTCGGGGCGCGGCGTGCCGCAGTGACCGCCGACGCCCGAGACCGGCTCGCGGTGATCCTGCGCGCGCAGGTCGGCGAGCGCTCCACGGCCCTGACGGGCACCGAGGACCGGGTCGGGCGGCTGCGGTCGCAGCTCGCGGTGACCCGCGAACAGCGCCGCCGCGCCCAGCGCGACCAGGCTCGCGCCGTCGCGGACGTCGCGGCGCTCGGTCCCATGACGGGTTCGGCCGCGGTGACGGGCCCCGGCGTGCGGATCATCGTCAACGACCGGCTGGCCGGCGGCTCCGGCGCCGCGGATCCCCGGGTGTCGGCGTCCGGTNCCCCCCGCCCGCACCAGACCGGGCCGACGGCCGCCTCGGGCGCACCCGCCCCGGGGCGCATCCAGGATCACGACCTCGCCGACCTGGTGAACGTGCTGTGGATCTCCGGGGCCGAGGCGATCGCGATCAACGGGGTGCGGCTGACGGCGCTCAGTGCGATCCGGGCGGCGGGGGACATCGTGCTGATCAATTTCGTTCCCGTGCTTGCGCCGTACTCGGTCGAGGCTGTCGGTGATCCGCTTCGGCTGGTGCGGCGGGTGGAACAGTCGGCGGTGGTCGACCGGCTGCGCCACCGTCCCGGTTCCCCCGTGACCTCACTGACGGCGTCCATCGCCGCGTCCCTGACCCTGCCCGCGGCGCCGTCACCGGTGCTGCGTCATGCCCGACGGAGCGGATCATGATTCCCCTGCTGGCCCTCGTGCTGGGTGTGGTGGCCGGACTGCTGCTGGGACCGAGCGCTCCGGACTGGTTGGACCCCTACCTGCCGGTCGCGGTCGTGGCGGCGGTCGACGCTGCCCTCGGCGCCGCGCGGTCGCTCGTCGAGCGGACGTTCGACGACCGTGAGTTCATCGTCTCGTTCGCCTCCAACGTGGTGATCGCCGTCCTGCTCGTGCTGCTCGGCGACCTGATCGGCCTCGGCGGTGCGCTGTCGACGGCGGTCGTCGTCGTGCTGGGCATCCGGATCTTCACGACCGCGACGGTCCTGCGCCGCGCGCTGATCAGGCTCTGACGATGACGGCGAGCGCGGCGCGGCCCTCCCGGCCCGAGCCCGCCGGCGAATCCCCGGCCGAGCCGGTTGCCGGCGCTGGCACGGACCCGGCGCCGTCGACGGCTGGCGAGCCGGACGTCCCACAACCCGCCGTCCCGGAGCCCCTCGTCCCCCCGGAGCCCGCCGTCCCGGAGCCCGCCGTCCCGGAGGCCGCCGTAGCGGAGCCCGCTGTCCCGGAGGCCGCCGTAGCGGAGCCCGCTGTTCCGGAGCCCGCTCATCCGCAATCCGCTGAGGACGGGGGGGATGGCGTCCAGCAGGTCGAGGGTGACGGGGAGCCAGCCGTCGGCGGTGCGGTCGCCCGAGCCGCGCAGGCCGTTGCGGGTGAGCCAGGCACCGGCGACGTGGCCGGGGCGACGACTCCCGCGCAGCCCGGGGCGGGATCGGGGCCGCCGAGGATGCGGCTGAGCCGGGCGGTGACCCTCGTCCTGCTGGCCGCGCTCGGATTCGGCGGGGTCGTCGCGGCGCGTTCGGCGGACCCGTCGTTCTCCCTGGCCACGGCCCGCCCGGACGAGCTCGCTGCCAGCCTCGGCGCGATCGGTGCCGAGAACCGGGCGCTCGCGTCGCAGGAGGGGCGCCTGCGCCGAGAGGCGGCCGGGACAGCCGGGGCGGGATCGCCGGGGGCGTCGCCGGCACCGGGCGGGGCGTCGGGGCCGGCCGGCGGGCGGGGCGCCGAGTCGGGCGGCGGGGCGGACGCCGAGCGCGCCCGGGCCGACGAGCTGGCGATCCTCGCCGGGACGGTGCCGGTCGACGGGCCCGGGCTGGAGCTGACCATCCGGGACCCGCACCGGGCGGTCGACGCCTCGGTGCTCGTCGACGCGCTGCAGGAACTGCGCGACGCGGGCGCGGAGGCCATCGAGATCGCCGGCGTGCGGGCGGTCGTGTCGACCTACGTCGCCGACGAGCCGGGGCACGGGCTGATCGTGGACGGGAGGTCGGTCGCTGCGCCCTACGTCCTTCGGGTGGTCGGTGATGCCCACACCCTCGACCAGGCGCTGCGGATCCCGGGTGGGGTGCTCGATACGGTAGCGGCGCGGGACGGGGCGCAGGCCAGCGTCCGGACCCTCGGGCATCTCGAGATCCGTGCGCTGCGACCCGCTCCCAGCCCCCGCTACGCTCGCCCGGCCGGATAGCTCCGCCGCCGCGCGGGTTGCCTGGCGACGGGGTTGGAACGACGGCTCCCGCCGGCGCTGGTCGGAGCGATGCGGATCAAGGGGAGGCGATCTCCGGTGTACCCGGACGACCTGAAGTACACCCGTGAGCACGAGTGGATCCGGCTCACCGGGAGCACGGCCCGGGTGGGCATCACGTCCTACGCGCAGGAGGCGCTGGGCGACATCGTGTTCGTGACGCTGCCCGAGGTCGGCACCACCACCGCGGCGGGGGAGCCCTTCGGCGAGGTCGAGTCGACCAAGAGCGTCTCGGAGATCTACGCCCCGGCCGCCGGTGAGATCACCGCCTGTAATGAGGCGTTGGTGAGCGCACCCGAGCTGATCAACTCTGATCCGTACGGGGATGGCTGGCTGGTCGAGTTCACGTTCACGGACACGGACTCCATCGANGGCCTACTGGACGCCGGCGAGTACGCAGAGCACGTGAAGGAGTACTGACGGTACTGGCTGTGTCCCGATGGCGGGCGGTGGGTGACGCCACGCCGAACAACACGGGTCGCACCCTTTTCACGAGCGTGCCCCCGATGCACTAGCCTCGGGGTGCACCGGGGCACGGTCGTGGACGGCCCAGCCGTCGGCATGTGATCATCCCGGTGGTGGGGGTGGGCTGAGGACGTCTGGCTACCACCATCGCAAGTGCTGGTAGAGACGTTCCCGCCGCCTGTCCGGCGGCGGCCGAGGCGGCTGGCGAACCTCGCTCGCGCGGGGTCCCGGCAGGAAGCGGACGCGACTGTGTTCTGCACGAGGTGCGGACAGCAGAACCCGTCCGACGCGCTGTATTGCGCGCGGTGCGGGTCCCCTCTGGTACGTCCGGGTGAGCCCGTGGCGCCGGAGCGGCCCGCCGAACAGACATCGACGTTGAATCTGGCCGCCGCGCTCTCCGGAATCGAGGGCGATCACGTCGACGAGTCGACGGAGCGCGACGCCGTCGCCGCCGTCGACGCGCTGCCGCCGGGTTCGGCGCTGCTGGTCGTCAAGCGCGGGCCGAACGCCGGCAGCCGGTTCCTGCTGGACGCCGACATGACCACCGTCGGGCGCCATCCCGAAAGCGACATCTTCCTCGACGACGTCACCGTCTCGCGCCGGCACGCGGAGTTCCACCGCTCGCCTTACACCAAGGGCTTCTCGGTGCGTGACGTCGGCAGCCTCAACGGCACGTACCTCAACCGGGAGCGCATCGACTCCGCCGAGCTGACCAGCGGCGACGAGGTGCAGATCGGGAAGTTCCGACTGGTGTTCCTGACCGGGGCGAGCTACGGGGGGTCAGCGGCGCGGTGAGCGGGAGGGACCCACGGTGAGCGGCTTCGCTGCGGCGTCGCCGGCCCCGCGCCCGAACGGGCCCGGTCGGGACCGGGCCGGTTCGGGCGCGAAGGTGCTCAACATCGGCCAGGTCCTGGAGCGGCTGCGGGCCGACTTCGCCGACATCACGCTGTCGAAGATCCGCTATCTGGAGGCGGAGGGACTCGTCGAGCCGGCTCGCACGAGCGCGAACTACCGCAAGTACTCGGCCGACGACGTGGCCCGGCTCCGTTACGTCCTGCACGCGCAGCGGGAGCGGTTCCTCCCGCTTCGCGTGATCAAGGAGGAGCTGGCCTCCCTCGACCGCGAGGAGACGCCGGTACACCGACCCGGTCCCCGCGCGGTGCCCCCGCATCCGGCTCCTACCGGCCTGGACGCCATCCTGGGGGTGGAAAGGGTCAGGATGTCCCGCCGGGAGCTCCTGGCGGCCGTGGGGCTCGACGAGGAGGAACTGGCGGACCTGGAGCGGCACGGCCTGGTCGCCCCGATCGCGGGCGGCGGGTACTACGACTCCGACGCCCTGCTCGTCGCGCGCACGGTCGCGCTGCTCGCCGGGCACGGCGTCCAGGCCAGGCATCTGCGGGCCGCCCGAACGGTCGCCGATCGTGAGGCTGGTCTCATCGAGGCCGCCACCGCCCCGTTGCGGGGCCAGCGCGGCTCGGACAACGCCGGGCGGCAGGCGGAGACCGCCGATGAGCTGGCGGCCTTGCTGGTCCGGCTGCATGCGGCCCTGCTGCGGTCCCGGCTGGCGGCCGGTCGGTCGAGCTGACCGGGTGGTCGAGGCCGAGGCGGAAGTGCCCTGCCGGGCAGCGGAACCGGTGGGCGCGCTGACGCCGGGCGGATGCGGGGATACTGTCTCCCCTGTGGGGTTTTCTGGCTCCGGTCACAACATCCCGCCCTGCCCCACCTGCGCGAGGAGGTAGATCGGTGCATCGGCTGGACATCGTCGGCGTGCGAGTCGAGCTTCCGTCGAAGCAGCCGATCGTCCTGCTCAAGGAGGTGGGCGGTGAGCGGTATCTGCCCATCTGGATCGGCGCCGTCGAGGCGACCGCGATCGCCTTCGCCCAGGAGGGCATCACGACGGCTCGACCCATGACCCATGACCTGATGCGGGACGTGCTGCGGGCGCTGCAGACGGACCTGACCCGGGTGACGATCACGGACCTGCAGGACGGCGTCTTCTTCGCCACCCTCGTGTTCGGCAACGGGGTGGAGGTCTCCGCCCGTCCGTCCGATGCGATCGCACTGGCGATGCGGATGGGGGCGCCGGTCTACGGCGTCGAGGCCGTCCTGGCGGAGGCCGGGATCACGGTCCCCGAGGAGCAGGAGCAGGAACAGGAGAGCGAGCTGGAGAAGTTCCGGGAGTTCCTGGACACGATCTCTCCCGAGGACTTCAACACTCCCGGCTCCTGAGCCTGCCTCCGCCCCGCGGCGACCAGCCGTCGCGGGGCGGCGTCGGCGCGCGACCGGTCGTCCTCGGCGGTGCCCGCTCGGCCGCACGCCCTTTACCTGCTCTTTCGGCGAGTTCACGGCGGCCCGCGTGGCCCGAACCGGGTGCCCCGTCGTGGGGATGGGGGCGCGCGCCGCACCCCGTTCGCGGGCCCATCGCACCCCGTTCGCGGGCCCACACGCCCAGGAGCGGGTGTGGTCCGGCCCGGCCCGGCCGGCGGGCCCCTTTCCCTGGCCTGGCGGGCTTCGGCGGCTCTCTTCTCAGGGCGGACGGGCCCGCCGTGGGACGAGTCCCGCCATGACCGCTCCGATGCGATTCCTTTTTGTCCGATCTGGCCGGCCATGTCCGCTGGACTACAGACACGCCGGCTTAGATCATTGAAGGAACCGCGCGTCACTCCTACGGTCGGAGGAACCCGATCCCGGAGCTCGTGGCCGCCCGTGCCCGTGGCGGACGCGTCAGCGGACGAACGTGCTCCGGCTCTGACCCTTGCCGGGGAGGTGGTGGCGGCGGGCCGTGCCCGGACCTGTGGACCCGCGTCGCGGGTGGTCAGGGCGCGTAGGCTGCGCGCGTCTCGTGCCGGTCGGACAGCACCGACCGGTGGACCTGCCGGTGTCGGCGTGACCCTGCCGGCCGGCAGCCACGGGCCGGCGGTCGCGGGCCGGCGGTGTGCGGGCGAAGGCCGGTGGCGTCCGGTGGCGTCCGGTCGGGACGATCCGGACGTGGCCGTGGAAGTGACTCGACCGGGCTGGGTGTCCGGGATGGCGGGACCGGGTGACCGGCCGCCGGGACCGACCCGGATCGATCCGGAGGATGGGGCTGGCATGGCGGCGAAGTGCGTACGACGATGATCGAACAGGGCCAGCTCTTTCCGGACGAGATCCCCGAAGCTCCTGGGGACGACGTCGGATACCGCGGGCCGACAGCATGTGCCGCGGCGGGCATCACCTACCGCCAGCTCGATTACTGGGCGNGGACCGGCCTGGTCGTCCCCAGCGTCCGCGGCGCGTCCGGTTCGGGCAGCCAGCGGCTGTACTCCTTCCGGGACGTCCTCGTCCTACGGGTCGTCCGCAAGCTGCTGGAAGCGGGCGTCTCGCTGCAGAACATCCGGGTCGCCGTGGAGCACCTGCGCACTCGGGGAGTGGACGACCTGGCCCAGCTCACCCTGATCAGCGACGGCTCGACCGTCTATGAGTGCACCTCGGACGACCAGGTGATCGATCTGGTCCGCGGCGGCCAGGGGGTGTTCGCGATCGCGGTCGGCCGGGCCCTGCGCGACATGCGCGGCCAGCTCGCCGAGCTGCCCTGCGAGCGCCCCGGCCAGCCGCCCGCCACCCACCCGGGCGACGAGCTCGCCAGCCGCCGCACCCGGCGCAGCAGCGCCTGAGCCGCGCAGGTCTGCCTGAGCCGCGCAGGTCTGCCTGAGCCGCGCAGGTCCGCAGAGCGCCCCGGAACGCCGCGACTCGGTTCTCCGCAGGATTCCGGGCCCGGATCACTGCCCGAATTCGTGTTTTCCTGGATGAATGGCTTCCGGGATTTCCGGGCCGCCGATTCTGTCGGTATTTCGGCGGGTTCTTAGCGGATTGCCATCGAGGGCCGGCCGGGGCGCCGCTTCTTGGCCGGAGTCTGGCAGGGGCCGAGCCCGGGTGCTCAGGGTCGACGTCGGGCGCGAGCCCGCGGCCTGAGGTTCAGGCGCGAGGTTCAGGTGCGACCCTCGGACTCCTGGGCGTTGCCCAGGGTGGCCTCGTAGGCGAGCCACTCGGCCCGCAGCACCGGCCAGCCGTCGGCGCGCAGCAGGTCCACCACGGCGGGGTCGTCGTCGACCACGACGGCGACCTGCCGTCGCGCGCCGAGCTGGCGCAGCTCGGCGCGCTTGAACACCCGGGCCGGGCGGCGGTCGTCGTCGGGGCGCATCCGCAGCTCCCCCAGGGGCAGGCCCTGCTCGCCCAACCAGCGCCAGGTCGCCGCCCGCGACCGTTCGGGCCGGCCGGTCAGCCACACCACCTCGTGGTCGCGGGCGAGCCGGTGGACCAGCTCCACCCCCTCGGCCAACGGCGGGTCCGCCGGCGCTGCGGCGAAGAACGCCTCCCAGTCGCCCGGTCTGGCCCGCAGGAACCGCAGCCGGTGACGGACGTCGGCCACCACCCCGTCCACGTCGATGACAGCGAGCGGCCGCTGTTCCGGCACCATCGGCCCCCCCCGACCCCCGGCGCTCATCGCGGCGGGATCGGCCGGGCTGCCGGGCGGCGAGCCGCCCACCGTGCCGCCGGTCCGGTCGGCCGTGCCGGCGATACCCGCCGCTTCAGCCGCGTCCGTCACCTGGATCCCCTTCCCGCGTGGCCATCGACGCTGCGCGCCCCCACCGGCCGGCTCATCGACGACGCGCCGGGAACGCTGCCCTCGCCCGGCCATTGAACACGCGCTCGGTGCCGCATATCGGTCCCGGTCGTGCACTGCCTGCCGGATCGCCTCGAACATCGCACCTTTCACCCCGTCGTGGGCGTCATCCCCTCATGGGCCCCACNCGTCATGGGCCCCGGCGGCCCTGTCATGGTCATGGATCGCCGAAACCGGTTCGACGCCTCGACGCGGTGTCGGGTGGCCCACATGCCGCGGCGCGTGGACCGCCGGCCGGCCGGATCCGCGCAGGCTGTCGGGGGTGGTCCCGGCGTCGTCCGTGCGGTGGCGGCGGGTGTGATCCGGGTCCGAACGGCCACGTCGGCGCCGGGCCGTCGTTAGCGTGGCCAAGGTCAGCATCCGATGTCACTCGGTGACGGCGTCGCCCGTGCGGCCCTCCGGTGGGTACACCGGTTCGGTCGGTCGGCGGGTTCTGGGATGTTTGCTCCCTCGGACGTGTCATGGTCGTCGGGGGAATTTCGTCGCCGGGTGCCCGACGCGGCGGCGGTCGCCCGGTGCGGTGCCGAGGTGCCGGTGTGGTGCCGAGGTGCCGGTGTGGTGCCGAGGTCTTCGGTGTGGTGCCGAGGTCCCGGTGTGGTGCGGAGATGGTGTGGGGAGGTCGACGATGTCGGGTACCCGGCGGGCGCGCACGCTCGTGGCCGGTATTCAGTCCTCGCTGGGAGCGGCGCTGGCCCTCGCCGACCGGCTGGAGGAGCAGGCGGCCGAGCTCGAACGTGGCGGAGCGTCGACCGCGTCCACGGCGGCGCCGAGCGCCCCGGGCCGGCCGGGCGCGGCGCCCGGGTCGCACGGCGTCGACGCCGAGCTGGCGCAGGCCCGGATGATCGCTCGTAGCGGGGCCCGTGGCTTCGCTGGTGCCTCCTGGGCCGCCCCCGACTGGCGGCACGGCCCGTTCGGTGCCGTCCCCGCCGCGGGGGGTGGCGTGCGCAGCCGCTTCCGCCCGGGCCTGTGGCAGGTCGGGCAGGTCGTCATCCCGCCGGATGAGCCAGGCACGCCGCACAGCACGGTGCCGCTGGCGGTGCCGCTGCTCGATGGCCGCAACCTGCGGATCGAGACCACCCCGGCGCGGCGTGCCGCCGCGGTCGATCTCGTCCGCGGGCTGCTCACCCGGATCCTGGCCGCGGTGCCCGCCGGCCGGGTCCACCTCGTCGTCTACGACCCGCACGAGCTCGGCGCCGGCCTCGCGGGCTTCGCGCCGCTGCGGGCCGCCGGCGTCGCGTCGGCCACCATCACCACCCGGGCCCGGCTGGAGGAGCGCCTCGCCGAGCTGTCCGCCGAGGTGGGCCGGATCACCGTCGAGCGGCTCGCCGGCCGGTTCGACTCGCTACGGGAACGCGAGGACGCCGGCCACGGCCGGCCGGAACCGTGGCTGCTGCTGGTGCTGCTCGGCGATCCGCGCCTGTACGAGGAGGGTGCCCGGTCGCTGGCGGCCGTCGCCGCGCAGGGGCCCGCCTGCGGCGTCCATGTCCTCTCCATCGTCCAGCTCGTCCCGCAGCCCCACCAGGGCGGCCTGGACGGGGGAGACGAGCTCGACGACGTGACCCCGCCCGACCCCGACTCCGACGATCTCCGTCTGGACGAGGCGGCCGACTCGGTCGCCGAGGCGCTGCCGAACTCGGTGGTGTTCACCGCCGTCGAGCTGCTCGCCGATCGCCCGGACTGGCGCGGCGCGCAGCCCGGCCTTTGGCGCACCTCGCTGACCGGCCTGCTGGCCGTCCAGCTCGACCCGCCGCCGCCGCCGGATCTCGTCACCGCCGTCACGAAACAGGTCGCCGACGCGGCCGCCCGCGAGGCGTCCCGCCCCCCCGGCATCGCCGAGCTGCTGCCCGGCGCCCTGTGGGAGTCCGACAGCGCCGCCGGGATCACCGTGCCCGTCGCTCAGGGCCCCGACGGGCCGGTGCGGCTCACCTTCGACGACGACACCGTCCACGCCCTCGTCGGCGGTCAGGCCGGCGCCGGCAAGTCGACCCTGCTACTCGACATGGTCTACGGCATCGCCGCCCGCTACGCCCCCGACCAGGTCCGCTTCCACCTGCTGGACTTCAAGGAGGGCCTGGAGTTCGCCCAGTTCGCCGCCGGGGTCGCCGACCCGTTCTTCCTGCCGCACGCCGACACCGTCGGCATCGAGAGCGACCGTGAGTTCGGCGTCGCCGTCCTGCGCGCGGTCCGCGAGGACATGCGCCGCCGCTCGGTGGCGATGCGGGCCGTCGGCGCGCGGGACCTGCGCGGTCTGCGGGCCGCCGACCGCAGCTCCGCCTGGCCGCGGGTCATCGTCGTCGTGGACGAGTTCCAGGTGATGCTCACCCCGATGGACGCCATCGCCCGCGAGGGCGTCGCCCACCTGGAGGTCCTGGCCCGCCAGGGCCGCGCCTACGGCGTTCACCTGCTGCTGGCCAGCCAGACGCTGTCCGGCATCGACGCCCTCGACTCCACCGCCGGCAAGCGCGGGTCGATCTTCGGCCAGTTCGCGCTGAGGGTGGCGCTGCGCACCTCGATCTCGGAGTCGCGGGTCCTGCTGTCCACGTCGAACGAGGCCGCGGGCGCGCTGTCCGGCGTCGGCGAGGCGATCGTGAACCGGCGCAACGGCCATCCGGCCGGCAACGAGCTCGTCCGGGTCGCCTTCCCCGACCCGGTCGTGATCGCCCAGTTGCGGGACCGGCTGGCGACCGCCACGGCGCGCAGCCTGCCGTCGGCGCCCCGACCGCGAGTCTTCGTCGGGCACGCCCCGGCGATCCTCGACGACAACCCGGTCTACCGCGCGTTGGACGGGCGTCCGGCGCCGCCGGCGATCGAGTCCGCCGCAGCGCCGATCGGGGACGAACCGCCGGCCCCGATCGGCGCGGACGCACCCGCCGAGTCGGAGCCCCTCGCCGTGGCTCCCGACCGGTCCGCGATGCCTGCCGTCGCGATGCCTGCCGTCGCGATGCCCGGCGGCGACCCGCTCGCGCTGGTCGGGGTGCCCGTCGACCTCGCCCCGGCGGCGGTCGGGATTCGCCTCGCCGCCTCGCCCGGGCGCCATCTCGCCGTGCTCGGCCCGCTGCGCCGGGAGGCGGTCGGCATGGTGCAGGCGGCGGCGGCCAGCGTCGCCGCCCAGCTACCGGCCGGCGGCCTCGTGGCGGAGATCGTCGCCGCGGAGCCGACCGCGCTCGGCGCGGCGGAGATCCTCGCCCAGCGGATGCGGCGCTCCGGTCACCCCGTCCGGGTCGCCGACGTCACCGGGCTGCGCGCGGTGCTCGCCGCCGCCGCGGACGAGACCCGGGCGCGGGAGGAGGCGGCGCTCGCCGGCGCCGGCGGCCCGGAACCGCCCCTGCGGCTGGTGGTGGTGTTCGCGATGGACGCCGGGCGGGCCGCCCTGGAGGTGCGTGATCCGGCGTCGCGCCGGACCGGCCTCGACGATCTGCGCACGGTCACCCGCCGCGGCCCGGCGACCCGTGTCCACCTGGTCGGCTGGTGGCGCGGGGTGTCCCGGATGGCGGAGGACCTCGGGCCGGTGAACAGGGACGACATCGCGGCGTGGGCGGCCGCGGGCGTGCCCGGCAGCGACCTGTTCGCCCTGGCCGGCCATCGCCCGGTGGCCGGCGGGACGATGCCGAACCGGGCGGTGCTGTTCGACCGGCACATCCAGTCCGAGCCGCGCACGGTGGTGCCGTTCGCGCCGATGGTGCGGGGGTAGGGCGGTGGCGATCGGGCAGGAAGATCCAGACGGCGCCGGATGGGTGGGTACCCGCCGCGAGGCGGGGCCCGCCCGGCCGGCCGGCCCCGGGGGAGGACGGAGCGGGATGATGGCGGGAGCTGAGTCGTTGGACACCCCCGAGGCCTGGTCTATCGCCGGGTCGTGGCAGCGGGGCGCGACGGCGACGCCGGACGCGGCTGCGATCACGGCCGTCCCCGCTCCGGGTGGGCCGCCCGCCGGGGATCGCGTCGTCGTGCCGGGCGAACCAGGCGGTGGCGCGGCCGCCGCCTACGCCGGTGCGCTGGGACGTCAGCCGGGCGGTCCGGCGGGCGGTCCGGCGGGCGCCGATCCCGATCCCGGCCCCGACGATCCGCTGAAGGCGGCGATGCAGTACCGGAGGCTGCTCGGCGCCTCCGACGCCGCCCGCGCCCGCGCGGATCGGGACGCCTACCAGCGGCGCCAGGGTGGCCGCGCGCAGGCGCGGCGGCACCGTGAGGCCGCCGCCGACATCCGGGCCCGGGTCGAGAGCGTGTGGGCGCAGGTCGCCGAGCCGCTGGCCCAGTACGGGCTCACCGAGCTCGATCAGCTCAGGCCGGCCGCCGCCGAGCCCGCCGCCGCGGTCGCGCTCACGAAGAAGTCCGCCCCGCGCCGCGGCGCCGACGCGCCGGCCCAGCGGCGGCCCGGTCGGCCGCTGGCGAGTTCCGGGCGGGACCTGCGCGGTGGGTCGGACGCCGGCCATGCTGCCGGCCGCCAGGGCGGGTCGGGGCGTGCGGGCCGGTCGGGACGCGGGGAGCTCGGCGTCGTCGGGCAGCCGACGGCGGCTGCCCCGGTCGATCCGCGCACCGCCCCCCGCCAGGCCTACGACCTCTGCCTGGAGGCGATGAGCAAGGCCGCGGAGCTGCGGGCGGTCTCCAAGGCGGCCGGTTCGGCCTCCGCCGGGCTGATGACCGCGCTCGCCTGCCTGCTCAGCCTCGTGGTCGTGGGGGTGTTGCGGGCGTTCACCGAGGCGCCCGGGCTGCCCTGCATCATCGGTGCGGCGGTGCTCGCGGCGGCGTTGGTGGCCGTGGCGGCCGGCTCCGATGGTGGGGTGATGGCCGTGTTCCGGGCAGGCATGCTGGGAGCGGGCGCCGCCGCGGTGGCGGTGCTCGCCACGTTCCGGCTCGCACCGATGGCGCCGGTCGACGTGGCCGCCGCGCTGCTCGCGCTCGCGGCCGCGGCCCGGTTCGGCCTCGGGCTCGGCTCGGGCACCGAGCAGGCGCCGCCGTCCGGCTCGCGGGCCGGCGGTTCCAGGAAGGGATGAGGACGGGTGTCAGGCACGATCGCCGACGTCAAGGCGCAGCTCGACGAGGCGTTCCGGCGCACCGAGGAGGTGGCCGGCCAGCTCGAGGGCGCGCTGAGCATGATCGAAGAGGCGCAGGCGATGGTGATCGCGGCGACCGACGGCAGCGAGCATCGTGCCGTCGAGCAGCTCACGAGCGCGCTCGTCGAGACGCGTGACACATTGCAGATGTCGCTTGCCTCCCTGGGCTCGGCCGTGCAGGAGGTCCGGGACTACCGGGACGGCCTGTAGCCCACCTGCCGTGATCGTCGGCACACCCGATGTCGCGGGGGGCGGCCGAATCCCCACAATAGGGGGGAGTGCGGGTCACGGACGGATATCGCGCCGGTGGCAACAGTGACCAGATGAAGGTCTGGGTAACAACGCTTCAGGCGCCCTGCAACGCGGTGCATCCGAAAGCGGGGCTCACTACAGTCCGGATTGTCCCCGTGCGCCCGGGCGCCCGAGCGATCAGCGGCACCGGACGCCGAGTACCGCCCGTGACCAGGAGGCTGCATCCGCCGTGTCGGACTTCATCCCCCTCGACCTGCCTCTCGTACTCCTGTCCAACCGCGGTCCTGTCAGCTTCGACCGGGATGCCTCCGGTCGCACCGTGAACCGGGGCGCGGGGGGCCTCGTGTCGGCCCTGTCCGGACTCGCCGAACACCTCGACGACGCCGTCTGGGTCTGTGGCGCCGCCGGCGAGGAGGACGCCGCCGTCGCGGCGGAGAGCGCGGGCAGCTCCATCCTCGTCCAGACCGCTCCCCAGCCCCACGTGGTGGACGGCGAGCCGGACGGCCCGGCGATCCGGGTCCGCCTCGTCGTCACCGACCCGACCGCCTACGCCGACTTCTACAGCGTGTGGTCCAACCCGATCCTCTGGTTCATCCAGCACGGCCTCTACGGCCGGTCGCTCGCGCCGGTGCTGACCCGGGCCGAGCACGACGCCTTCGAGAACGGCTACGCGGCGGTCAACCGCGCCTACGCCGACGCGGTCGTCGACGAGGTGCGTGCCCGCGGGGGCAAGGCCCTCGTCCTGCTGCAGGACTACCACTTCTACCTGGTCGCCGACTGGGTGCGCGAGCAGTGCCCCGACGTCGTGCTCACCCACTTCGTGCACATCCCCTGGCCGGGCCCGGACGAGTGGCGCATTCTGCCCGGCGACATCCGCGAGCGGCTGCTGCGCGGGCTGCTCGGCAGCGATGTCGTCGGCTTCCACACCCGCCGCTACGCCCGCAACTTCGTCCTGTGCGCCCAGGAACTCCTCGGCCTGCCCGTCGACCTGGAGCAGCTCACCGTCACGGTCGGGGACCGGGTGGTCCGCGCCCGCTACTACCCGATCTCGGTCGACGCGGCCGCGCTCGACGCCACCCAGGCGTCGGAGGAGGTCGCGGCGCACATCGCGATGCTGCGCTACATCTTCCTCGACGACGATCGTCAGCTCATCCTGCNTGTCGACCGCACCGACCCGAGCAAGAACGTCGTGCGGGGCTTCCTCGCCTTCGGCACGCTGCTCGACCAGCATCCCGAGCTGGTCGGCAAGGTCAGCTTCCTCGCCCTGCTGCAGCCCAGCCGCACCGACGTCCCGGAGTACGCCGACTACATCGCGCTCATCGGCGCCGTCGTCGCCGAGATCAACGCCCGGCACACCAAGGAGGGCCGCCAGCCGATCGACCTGCGGATGGTGGAGGACTTCCCGCTGGCCGTGGCGGCCTACTCGATCTGCGATGTGCTGATCGTCAACGCGATCGCCGACGGGATGAACCTCGTCGCGAAGGAGGTGGCGGTCGTCAACCGTCGCGGCGGTGTGCTGGCCCTGTCCGAGATGGCCGGCGCCCATGAGGAGCTCGGCGAGTTCGCGGTGACCCTCCAGCCGTTCGACGTCCAGCAGATGGCCGACGCCCTGTACACGGCGCTGACGATGCCGATGGAGGAGCGCCACCGCCGGCTCGCCGCCGCCGCCGAACAGGTCCGCACCCATGACGTCCGGCGCTGGCTCGACGACCAGCTCGTCGATCTGCGCCGGATCGCCGGATTCATCTGAGCCCGGAGGAACCCGGATGGAGCCCGGACGGAGCCCGGACGGAGCCGACCGGACCCCGGACGGCGGGCCGAAGGGCCCGGTGCGGTCCGGGTACCACCCTGCCGACCTGCCTGCGCGGACGGGTCGGAAGAAGGGGCGAACGCACATCGGCCCCGGGCATCCGCCATCGGTGTTCGCAGGTAGTCTCGCAGCGGGAACGAGGCGCATCCCGCTGCCGGCAGGCGGTGGGATGAGAGGGACAGGAGTGGACGTGGCGAGTGAGACCGGTCACCACAAGGCCAACACGGGTTCGTGGCTGGCGGTGCTACTGCTGATCGCGGGCTTCGTGATCGGGAGTTTCGCGCTCATCTTCGCCTCGGTGCCGCTGTGGATCGTCACCGCCGTGCTGCTGGTCGGCGGCGGCATCGTCGCCCTGGCCTCCCGGATCATGGAGCAGGCGTACTGAGCCTGGCGAGTCGGGCGGCGCCCCGCGCTCAGCTCGAGGCGGCCGGGGGGTCGGCTGCCGCACGCAGCGCGCGGGGAGTGACGTAGGAGACGAGCCGGGTCGAATCCTGGCCGAGCTCGGCCCACCGCGACACGGCAAGGTCCTCGACCGCGAGCGCGGCGGTCGGGAAGGTGGGGATCCGGAAGCGTTCGTCGGGGGCGAGCAGGGCCACGGCGAGCGTGTGGATGCCGGGGTTGTGTGCCACGAGCAGGACGCTCGGCACCCCGTCGTCGACCTCGTGCAGCCGTTCCAGCAGGGCCTGCGCCTCCGCCAGGTAGAGGCGGTCCTCGACCAGCACCGGCACGCTCGCCGGCAGCGCCTCGGCGATGCCCTCGACGGTCTGTCTGGTCCGCAGGGCGGCCGAGCACAGGATGAGGTCCGGGGCCAGCCCGTTGTCGGCGAGATGGCGGGCGATGAGCCGGCATCCGCGGCGCCCGGCGTCGGACAGCGGCCGGTCGATGTCCGGGATGGAACCGTCGGCCCAGTCGGACTTGGCGTGACGCAGCAGCAGCAGCCGGCGGGGCGGCCTCACTCGACACCGCCGAGTGATCTGATACCGCGCGTGGAGAACATGACTTCACCCGCATTCCCGTGCATGGCCGTGTCGAGCTGTTCTGGAATGCGGAAATGTACCAGCCGGGGAACTTGACGGCGAACGGCCCGGCCCCGCGTGGGGGTCGGGCCGTTCGCCGTACCGTCTCTGGGGCGGTTGTAGTGCCAGGGGGTCAGCAGTACCAGGGGGGTCTGCAGGTACTGGAGGTCAGCTCGCGACCGAGGCCGACAGCAGCAGGCGGTCGGCGAACACCAGCGCGTCGTCAGCGCTCAGGCGGCCGCGGGGAACGACGGTGGCGCGCTCGTCCGAGGTCAGCCCACCCCACACGCCGTGCTCCTCCTGCCGGAAGATCGCGGTGGCCAGGCAGGGACGCTGCACCGGGCAGTCCGAGCAGATCTTGCGGGCGCGGGTCTCGGCGGCGGCGCGGGCCTTGGTGTTACGGCCGTCCGGCGGGAAGAACGCGTCCGGATCGCCGTCGCGGCAGGCCGCGTCCTGGCGCCAGTAGGCGGGCCAGCCGGCGCCGAACGGCTGCGGCGGCAGGTCACGACCGGGAAGAACAGGTACCCCGGCGCTCATCGGGCATCACCGCAGACGCAGTGGCACGCGGCGAACAGGAAGCTGGGTGCGGCGGAGCTTCTGGCAGATAGCACGCTGAGCTGACTGGGCATACCGTCTCCTGCTGACGTTGCAAAGGCGGACACATGCTTTTGCAGACCGCCAAATCCGGCGTAGCGCGACACCCCAGACAGGCAGGTCAACCTTGTTGCGGCGAGAGGCCCCCTGGGGTTCCGGGAGGAATCCACCGACGGTGCCATTCGCCTGGCATACCGGGGGTGGGCTCCACTCGGAAACGATCCCGTCTCGTCTCGTTAACCGAGGAACGTAGACGCCTCTCGACCGGATAGCAAGGGTTCCGGAACGCGGACGTCCGGAGTGCTTCCGCGGGCCGTCAGGGCGCGCGCCGGGACGCTGTGCGGGTGATCCGCAACGGCGCGAGCCAACCTTGATGATCTTGATGGCAGTGGCGGCCGGGTGCGGGACGAGGCTGCTCGTCAGGGGAGAATTGCTGGTGGGCAGCGGAAACGGGCACCCAGGAGATCGCTGTCCAGTGGCCGACACGGGACACCGAAGCCCTCACGGAGAGGACTACGATCGCCCACCCGGCGCCGCGCGCGGCCGCGTTGCGAGCAGGTGACGAACGGGGGAACCCCGTCCGGGGGGCGTCACCGGGCCGGATTCGGCCGTGAAATGTGCGCAGAACCACATTCGACGCCTTTGCTGATGCAAGCGCCGCAGGTGGGGTTCGGGGTACGCGGAAAGTTCCGGTGGCGTACCGCCGAGTGGGGCGATCGGCGTCGGACCGGTCACGCACCGCCGCGGATCGGCAGGCCCGCGGCGGCCCAGGCGTGGTATCCGCCGATTACGTCGGTGGCCCGCCGCAGGCCGAGCTGGCGCAGCGCGTCGGCGGCGAGGCTGGAGGTGTAGCCCTCGGAGCAGATCACGATGATCTGAAGGTCGTCGCCGGTCGCGATCGGCAACCGGGCGTCGCTGGTCGGGTCAAAGCGCCATTCGAGCACGTTGCGTTCGACGACCACGGCGTCGGGGATCTCCCCCTCCGCGGCCCGTTGGGCGGCGGGCCGGATGTCGACGAGGACGCTGCCCGAGCCCTCGGCCAACGCCTGCGCCGCCTCGGCGGGCTCGAGGCGCCGCAGGCGGGAGCGGGCCGCGGCGAGCATCGCGTCGATCCTGCTCCCGCCGGCGGTCACCGCGCGGCGCCCACGGCCGCGACGTCCCGCCCGGCCGGGGTCGCGAGCGCCGGTGCCGGGACCGCCGCCGCGCGCACGTCGGCGCCGTCCTGCGTCGGCGCGAAGCGCATCGGCAGCTCCGGCGGGGAGTACGCGTGGATGGTCGTGGCGACCTCCTGCCCGCGGTTGGCGACCCGGTGCACGTGCTCCGCGCCGAACCCGACAGACGAGCCGGTCAGGTGCTGGCGGACCCGCGTGATCGTCCAGTTCCGATCGTACCGGTCCTCCTCGACGCGGCCCTCGGCGACCGTCATCGCCCCCAGCGCGCCCCCGTGGTCGTGCACCTCGGTCTGCTGCCCCGGATACCACCCGATCAACCACACCTCGACCGTCGCGGAAAGCAGCAGCCGCGTGTACCAGCGACGGTCGGGACGGTGGTGGATCACCGGGCGCCAGATCTCCGGCACGCCGGCGAAGGCCGCAGTCAGGTCCCGCAGTGTCGCCAGGTCGATGATGCCCGGCTCGTCGCTGAGGCACGCGGCCGGCAGAAAGGGGGCCGGCAGGAAGGGCGCGGCGTGACGGGCCGGGTCGGCGCCGAGCGCCGGGTGCAGAAGAGGCACGGGGAACTCCCAGGGCGGTGGAGGCGAACGAGTGCCACCGCGTCGGCCGGGAGAAGGGCGGCCGGCGGGGGCGGGGATCGGCGCGGGCGACCGTCCACCCCGCAGGGCCGCGGCGAGCCGGGCGGCGGGGCGCGCTCGCAGGAGCGCGTGGGGGCGTTCGGTCGGGCCCGGCGCGGTGCGGGACCGGAAGGCGGCGGACGGGGCTGGACGCGCGCCGATCCGCCGGCGACGACGAGGCGCCTCAGACCCGCCCGGTACACGCCGCGCTGACGGCCCGACCCAGGTCCGTCACGCGGTCGCGGTGCAGGAGAGGACGCAGCACTGCCATGCAGCACACTGTACTTCTGCTTGCGGTCCGCACTCCACGTTGCGCCGCGTCGGGCGGCGCGGAGGCGGCGGACCCGGGCGCCGGCGGCGGAAGGGACCCGGGCCGCCGCCGAGGGTATTCCCCGCAATCGCCCCGGTGGATATCCTGCACGCCAGAGTGATCCCACCTTCGGGCGGCCGCTCTTCGCCGAGGGGCCCGGCTGGGAGCCGCGCGGAGCGAGGAGGAATCACCCGCGATGACTGTTGTGCCCTCCGATGGACGCCCGTGGGCGGTGCCGGCCGCGGGCGATCCCTCGCCTCTCGACGAGCTGCGCACCCGCCTGTCCGCGCAGGTCGACGAGGTGGCCTCGATGCAGTCGCGGATGCAGGGCCTGCTCGACGCGGTGGTCGACGTCGCCCGCGAACTGAGCCTGCCGGTCACGCTGCGCCGCATCGCGCAGGCCGCCAGCCAGCTCGTCGACGCCGAATACGGCGCCCTCGGGGTCATCGGCGAGGCCGGCGAGATCACCGAGCTCATCCACGTCGGTTTCGCCGAGGGCGTGCCCGGGACGATCGGCCGGCTGCCGCTGGGCCGCGGTCTGATCGGCGAGAGCCTGCGCTATCCCCGCCCGCTGCGCGTCGCCGACGTGGCGGGCCATCCGGCCGCCGTCGGTTTCCCCCCGGGTCATCCCCGCTTCGACACCTTCCTCAACGTCCCGATCATGGTGCGCGGAGAGGCGTTCGGCACCCTGTTCCTCGGGGCCAAGCGGGGCGGCGGCGAGTTCAGCCGGGAGGACGAGAGCCTGGCCTGCGCCCTGGCCGCCGCGGTCGGCTTCGCGATCGAGAACGCCCGCCTGTACGAGGCGACGCGGCGCCGCCAGGCCTGGCTGTCCGCCAGCGCGGAGATCACCACGGCGCTGCTGTCGGTGGCCGATCCCGAGGAGGCTCTCGAGCTGGTGGCGCGCCGCGCCCGGCAGGCGACCGCCGCGCGCCTCGCGGCGATCCTCGTCCCCGACGCCGCCGGTCTGGTCGTCGGGGTGGTGGACGGGCCGGGGCAGGAGCACCTGCGCGGCCGGGTCTTCACCGGCAACGAGCGGATGACCGAGGCGATGCGCACCGGGCGGGCCGTGCTCGTCGGCGCCGGCGCGCCCGGCGGCCCGTTGCTCGGCCCGGAGACCCCCGACGCGACGGCCATGGTCGGGATGGTGGTGCCGCTCATGGCGGGCGGCCGAGCGCTGGGCATCCTCGTCCTCGGCACGAGCGGTCCGTTCGAGACCTTCAGCGGCCTCGACCTGGAGATGGCCGCCGCCTTCGCCGGTCAGGCGGCCCTGTCGCTCGAACTCGCCCGCATCCACCGCGACCGGGAGCGCCTCGCGGTGTTCGAGGAACGCGATCGGATCGCCCGCGACCTGCACGACGTCGTGATCCAGCGGCTGTTCGCGACGGGCCTGCAGATGCAGAGCCTCGCCCGCGTCCTGGACGGCCCGGCGGCGGGGCGGCTGCACGTCGCCGCCGACGAGCTCGACCAGACCATCGCCGACATCCGCCAGACCATCTTCTCGCTGACGGTCGCCGACCTCGACGGTGCCGACCTGGGCACCGAGATCCGGTCGATCGTCGCCCAGACCGAGCGCGCGCTCGGCATCAGCCCCACGATCCGGGTGGACGGGCCGATCGACCGCCGGGTGCCCGCGGCGATCCGCCCGCACATGCTCGCCGCGCTGCGGGAGGCGCTGTCCAACATCGCCCGGCATGCCCGGGCCACCCGCATCGACGTGCTGCTGCGGGTGACCAGTGTGGACGTCCTCGTCGAGGTCCGCGACGACGGCTGCGGTCCCGGCGGGGCCTCCCGCAGCAGCGGGCTGGCGAATCTGCGCCGCCGGGCGCTGGATCTGGGCGGCCGAATGGGGTTCGGCCCCGGCGAGAACGGCATCGGCACGACCGTGACCTGGCTGGTCCCGCTCATCACCCCGCCGGGAGCGCTGCACGCGTACTCGCCGGCGGACCACTCGACCGCCCGCTAGCGCCCGGCGGCCAGCCGCGTCAGGTGTTCAGGCGGGTGGCGAAGACGGCGGCCTGGGTTCGGCTCTCCAGGCCGAGCTTGGCCAGCATGCTGGACACGTAGTTCTTCACCGTCTTCTCGGCGAGGAACATCCGGCTGGCGATCTGACGGTTCGTGAGCCCCTCCGCGATCAGCCGCAGGATGCGCCGTTCCTGGTCGGTCAGACCGGCGAGCCGCTCATCCTCGGCCGGCCCCTCCCGCAGACGTACCAGCACCCGCGGCGTGACCGCCGGGTCGAGCAGGGACTTGCCCGCGGCCACCTGGCGAACCGCGTCCACCAGAGCCGTGCCCCGGATCTGTTTGAGGACGTAGCCGGCGGCGCCGGCCATGATCGCGGTGAAGAGCGCCTCCTCGTCGTCGAAGGAGGTGAGGATGAGGCAGGCGATTCCGGGGTCCGCCGAGCGCACCTGGCGGCAGACCTCGATGCCGCTGCCATCCTCCAGCCGCGCGTCGAGCACCGCGACCTGCGGTCGCAGCGCGATGATCTGGCCGAGCGCCTCGTCGGCCCGGCCGGCCTCGCCGACCACCTCCACGTCGGGTTCCTCGGTGAGGAGATCCCGCAGCCCGCGCCGTACTACCTCGTGGTCGTCAAGAAGGAACACCCTGATGATTCCGGTGGTCGACGGTGGGGACGCGGCGTCACCGACACCGGACCCGACCGCCACTTCGTCTGACACCGTTGACTCCGCCCGACCTCGCTGTCGTAGAAGACCGTCGCTGTATGTCACGTGCGGCAAGCAGAATATAACGCTCATGGTCCAACGCCCGGGCTGGCTTGGCGGAACGGACGGGGCGGCGAGCCGCGCCGCGGGCGCCTCGGTGGGGGCCGGGAACGCCGTCTGCGGAGCCATCCCGAACGGGGTGGCCCGTGAGGTCGCCACCGACGTGGAACAGCTAGGTAATCATTTAACTGCTATGTGTAGTTTCCGTATGTGATCATGACCTGGTTGTCGCGGCGGAAATCCGCGCCACGCCTCCGGCGCTTTCTGGGGCGGGGCGGCGGGCCCCGCGCACGCGGTGATCCGTGCCGATGTCTGCGCCGCACCGATCGTTCGCTCCTTGGCGTGCGTCAATCATGTCCGACCTCCCGCTAGTTTGCGCCGATATGTCGCCGCTGTGTCGGAACACACCCCGATGCGGAGCGCATCCGGTCTGTCCGTCAGAATGCGGGTCTCGCCCACGCCGACGGCCTGTTGGCCGGGCCGTTCCCGGGGCCGGGGGACGCCGGCGCTGCCGAACGGGCGTGCGGACGATGCCGACTTCGTGAGGAAAGGACGTGCGCGCGTGCGATGGGGTAAGAGTGACGACACGGTGCCCATGACGGCCGGGGCGAAGATTGTCACGCTGCTGGCCGCTCAGACCGAGAGCGCGCCACTCGAGCCGCCCGTCGGCCGGGTCGCCAGTCGGTCGTGGACCGTGACCGGGACGGTGAACCCCGCCGCCTCGACCACCTATCGGGTGTCGGCGACGGTCGCGACGTTCCCGGACGCGGATCCGGCCGACGGCCCGGACGGTGCGCAGCGCGCGGAGACCGCCGTCGCCGCAGCGGATCTGACGCTGTCCTACCAGCAGCTCGTCCGCTTCCGCGACGCGCTGAGCGCCGACGGCTACACCGTCACCGAGGTCTTCGAGGGGTGGCGGACGGTCGCCCTCGACGTGACGCCGGCCGCTGCGGCCGCAGCCCCCACCTCCAGGGGTCGCAAGGCCGCCGCCGACCCGGTCACGCCCCACCCGGTCGTCGCCACGCCGCCCGCGGCCGAGCCGGTCGAGCCGGTCGCCGCGCCGTCGGCCGAGGCCCCGCCCGAGCCGACCACGGCCCAGCCGGAGGCTGGCTCGGCGACGAGCAGAGACGCGGCCGGCGAGAGCGTCGTCAACGCCGCCGGCACCGAGGGATCCGCCGGCATAGAGGGATCCGCCGGCATCGAGGGATCCATCCCGGCAACCTCGACGGAAACCGGTGCCACCGAGGTGCTGCCCTCGACGCCCACCGCCGAGACGGCCGCCGACGCCGGTGCCGCCGAGCCCGCCGGTGCGGCGGAGCCTGATGACGGGACTGTGGCGGCCGACGCAGCGCAGGCCACCGGCGCAGCGGAGGCTGCCGATGGGACTGCGGCTGCCGATGGGACTGCGGCCGCAGACGGGGCCGAGCCTGTCGATGCGGCCGGGGCTGCTGAGAAGGCCGAGCCTGCTGAGAAGGCCGAGGCCGCCGATCCCACGGAGAAGGCAGCGGAGGGCACGAGCGACGACGCGACCGTGGTCGCCGCGGCGGGTCGCAAGGGCCGCAAACGGCGCGGTGACGCCGAGGCGGCCCGTTGCGGGGCCCGGCGCGGACTGCTCCGTCGTCGACCCGCCGAGGTTGTCGCCACGGCCGCCGCGACTGCTGCTCCGGCCGTGACTGCTGCTCCGGCCGTGACTGCTGCGCCGGCCGCGTCCGGAGCGCCGGCTCCCACTGCCGAGACGATCGGCCCCGCTGACGCCGAGACCGGGGAGGGGACCGCAGGCAAGGCGGGCGACGACACCGCCTCCTGAGTGTCCTCAGCGAACCGCCGCCCGGCGAGAGGTTGTCGGGCGAGCGGGTCGCTGCGCGCCCCGTCTCGGGGGCCGGGGGCCGGAAGCCGTGGACCGGGCCGGTCAGTCGGCGGGGGCGGCCGCGCCGGTGGTATCGACTGCGGAGGCGGGGCGCTGGACGCCGGCCGGGGCGGGGCCACGGGCGTCGACGTCCGGCAGGTACCGGCGCCCGAGCAGGGCCGTCAGGCCGGCGAGCAGACCCGCGCCCGCCGGCACGAGGTAGCCCAGCCGTGCGCCCCCGGTGTCGATCAGGCGGCCGGCCAGCGGGGAACCCACGGCGAGGCCGCCGACCACCGCCATCGTGAGCCAGGCGAAACCCTCGGTGCGGGCGTGTGGCGGGACGATCCGCTCCATCATCGCGTTCGCGTCGATCATCGTGGGGGCCACCGTGGCGCCGGCGAGGACGGATAGCGGGATCATCGCGGCCACGCCGACCCCAGCCAGGGGGAGTGCGAGGCCGACCGTCAACAGCGCGATTGAGCGCAGCAGCCGGGCCCGGAGCGGGCGGTCGTGCGTGCGGGCGCCGGTGATCAGGCCGGAGATTCCCGAGCCGGCCGCGAACATGCCCAGCAGCAGCCCGCCGATGGCCGCCAGGCCCTGCTCGCGGGCGAAGGCGACCATGGCCACATCGATCCCGCCGAAGCCGATCCCGATCGCAAACACGATCGCGACCAGGGTGCGGGTGTCCGGCCGCCGCATGATCCGTTCCGGTGGCGCGGCCGACGCCGGCCGGGGCCCCGGATCGGTGCCGTGCTGCAGCGCGAGCCCCATGGCGCCGACGCCGAGCAGTACCGCCGAGGCCAGCAGGCCGGCGGCGGGGTCGACGAGGGCGACCAGCGCCGTCACCAGGGTGGGCCCCAGGATGAACACCAGCTCGTCGATCGCCGCCTCCAGCGCGAGCGCGGCGGGCAGCAGCGCGCCACCACCCAGCAGTGCGCTCCATCGGGCCCGTACACAGGTCCCGACGGGTGGCAGGCAGCCGCCGGCGACCATCGCGGCGAGGAACCACAGCGGCCGGGGGGTGCCGGCCCACACCGTCGCCAGCAGCGCCGCCACCCCGAGCAGATGCCCGGCGAGCCCGGCGAGCAGCACCCTGGCCTGGCCGAAACGGTCCAGGGCGCGGCCTACCCGCGGCACGCACACCGCCTCGCTGAGCGCACCGGCGGCGGCGACCGCCCCGCCCACGGCGTACGAGCCGGACCGGTCCTGCACGAACAGCACCGTGCCGAGCGCGTGCATCGCGATCGGCAGCCGTCCCACGAACGCCGGCCCGATGAACCGGGTCGCGCCGGGGGTTGCGAGGGTCCGCCGGTAGACGCTTCCGACCGCGCCGGGCGCGGGGGCCTCGGAACCGCTGGCGGGGACGGGGTACATCGGGGGCGGGTCGGTCATAACAGGTCAAGAGTGCCGCACCGCACCGCCGGACGCCAACGGAATTTTCCCTGGTCAGGAGCGTGTCATGAGCGGTCCGGGTCACGTCGTCCACTCCTGCGTCGCGCCGGGCTGAGCCAATCTTCAGCGCGCAGGGTGGGGCGGGTCGATGGTGGCTGGCCTCTGGCTGCCGAGGACGGGCGGCTGGGGCCCGGGGGTTGGCCGTGCCAGTTGTGCATGGTCGGGATGCAGGCAGTGACTGGTCGCTCTCACCGAAGCAGTACTGGGGTCGCAGCGGGCGGCACGGCGGCCCCGGTGACGGATCAGGGCGATGGGATGGCGGCGGGGACGAGATGACCGCGCTGTCTTGTCGGAGTCGGGGCGTGGGTCGGGGTCGGGGCTGCGGTCGGGGCGGGGCTGGTTCCGCGGAACCTCCTGATCGTCGGACAGGGGTGGATGTGGCTTCCGGTTTTGCGGAACGCCGTGACGGCTGGGGTCGGGTCGGCCGGGTCGAGGCTGGTCGGGTCGGGTCGGGTGGGTCGGGGTGGGTCGGGTTGGGGTGGGTCGGCTCGGAGTGGGCGGCGCAGGGTGGGCGGCTCAGTGTGGGGCTGAGGCCAGGTCTGGGTGTGGTTGATGTCGGGTGGTGCATGGGTGGGGTCGGAAAAGTGTCGGTGGTGGGTGGGAGTGTGTCGGTGTCCGATGGTCCTCGACACCCCTGGACTGGTGATCATGATGGTGGGTTCTGTAGCAACTCCGACGGCTGTATCCGCGCTGGTTGCGGACCTGGTCCCCGAGAAGGATCCGGTTTCTGGGGAAGAGGCGGTTCCCGGAGCGGACTCGGGTGCCGGAGCGGATTCGGGTGCCGGGGGGGAGGCGGTTGTCGGGGAGGTGCCGGTGCGCGGGCCGGTTGCGGGCTGGGAGGGGGATCTGTTCGGGGGGATGTGGAGGGGGGTTCGGTGGCGGAGTTGGAGGTGTCGATCTGCCGGTGGGCGGGGCGGCTCGCGGCGGCGACGTGTGGCTGGTTGATGTTGCTGGCAGCGTTTGATCGGCGGGAGGGCTGGTCGGGGGTGGGGATGCGGTCGTGTGCGCACTGGTTGTCGTGGCGGTGCGGGATCGGGTCGCGGACGGCCCGGCAGTATCTGGCGGTCGCGCATGCGTTGGAGGGGCTTCCGGCGATCCGGGCGGCGTTCGCGGCGGGAACGTTGTCGTATGCGAAGGTGCGTGCGGTCAGCCGGGTTGCGCAGGCCTCGACCGAGCAGGTGTGGTTGACCCATGCCCGGTACTGCACGGCGGGGCAGTTGGAACGGGTGGTCCGTGCCTATCGGGGGGTGAGTGGTGATCGGTCCGCGCGGCGGGCGGCGCGGAAGGTGGGGTGGCGGTACGACGACGAGGGGATGTTGCATCTCACCGCGGTTCTGCCTGCCGAGGACGGGGTCCGGCTGCTCGCGGCGTTGGACGCCGCCCATGCCAGCCTGCACCGCACCACACCCCCCACCCCACCCGCCCAGCCCGGCCAGCCCGGCCAGCCTGGCGAGGTGAGCGGGTCGGGTGAGGCCGAGGGGGAGGGGCCGCCGGCGGAGGGGGAGTCCGTGGCCGCGCCGCGGGACCGCCGGGGGGACGCCGACGCGTTGATGGCTCTGGCCGACGGTTCCTCGACCGGCCCGCACCCGGCCTGATGACCCCGACCCACACCCTCACCCTCGACACCGCCGCCCTCCCGGCCACCAGCCCCACCCCGGCCACCAGCACCGCGGTGAGGCGCCCCGAGAATTCCGGGCAGTCGATCTAATAGACTGTACACGGAATGGAGTGTGTGCCACATGGCTGAACGTCGCAGGAAATTCTCCCCGGAGTTCCGCGAAGAGGCAGTGAAATCGGTGATCGAGACGTCACGTCCGATCGCCACGGTCGCCCGCGAACTCGGAATACTGGAAGGCACTCTCGGTGTCTGGGTAGCGGCCTACCGGAAGGAGCATGCCGGAGACGAGCCGCCGCTCACGGTTCCGGAACGGGCACGGCTGCGGGAACTTGAGAAGGAAAACCGGGAACTACGCCTCAAGGCGGAATTCTTGGGAAAAGCGGCTTCCTTCTTCGCCCAGGAATATCGGTAAGCTCGAAATACGAGTTCATCGACGTGGAGAAGGACACCCGCACACCGGCGGGCGCCCGAAAATATCGGATCGACGCGATGTGTCGCTGGCTCGAGGTATCCAGGTCGGGATACTACGAATGGCGAGGGAGACCGGCGTCGGCGACCAGCCGGCGCCGGGCCCACCTCACCCGGATGATCATAGCTGTGTTCGAGGGCTCCGACGGAACCTACGGACACCGCCGTGTCCACGCCCACCTCGCCCGCCAGGGCGAGACCTGCGGCGTCGAACTCGTGCGATCTCTGATGCGCCAGGCGGACCTGGTCGCCTACCAGCCCCGGCCCTGGCGGCAGTCCCTCACCGACGCCGGCCTCACCGGCCCGATCCCGGACCTGGTCAACCGTGACTTCACCGCCTCCGCCCCCCGGCGTGAAAATGGTCGGTGACATCAGCTACATTCCGACCTGGGAAGGATGGCTGTACCTCGCCACGGTCATCGACTGCCACACCAAAGCAATCATCGGTTATGCCATGGATGACCACTACAGAACCCCGCTGATTTCCGCGGCGATCATCAATGCGGCCCGCACCATCCCGCTCACCCCAGGCGCGATCTTCCACACCGATCGAGGGAGTAACTACCAATGCCACTAAGATAAGGACCGGCACCGACAAGATCAACTAACGCTTGATCGTTTCGTTGCTGTTTTTGGGTGAGCGAGCGGTTGCATGNCATTCTTCCGCGAGGGATCGCCGCGATATAATGGCGCGTGGATTCAGGTGAGGAGCCGTCACTGGCGGGACGTCTTACGGACCACATCTCTGTGGGTGTGCTCGCGCGAGTTATCCCACGAGATGCCGTGGACGAGGTCCTTACCGAGACCGGTAGGCGGGAGAAACGGGTCCGACTACTTCCTGCACACGTCGTCGTCTATTTCGTGGTCGCGCTTGCGGTTTTCCGGGACGGTTACGAGGAGGTTCTGCGCCGCCTTGTGGGCGGTCTGCGGTTCATGGCGGTCTGGCG